>DATGZB010000025.1:0-54216 GCA_035297395.1 Lentimicrobium sp.
GTAAACCAAACAATGTAGTGAATTTGATGATTGGATTCAATGCAACAGATGATGTGTCTTTGAAAGGATCACCAACTGTATCACCAACAACAGTTGCATCATGTAATGGAGTTCCTTTTGCTTTTAAATTTACTTCAACAACTTTCTTTGCATTATCCCATGCGCCACCGGCATTAGCCATATACATTGCCTGGAAAAGGCCGAAAACTGCTATTGATATCAGATACGAGACAAAGAAATTAGGATTGAAGAATGCAAAAGCAAGTGTAAGTGAGAAAATTACACCAAAAATGTTCCACATTCCTGACTGGGCATATTGGGTGCAAATTTTGACAACTGCTTTTGAATCATCAATGCTCGCTTCTGTCCGGTCGAGGGCAATATTCCTTTTTATAAATTCAACTGCCCTGTAAGCTCCTGTAGTTACTGCCTGGATTGAAGCTCCTGAGAACCAGAATATGACAGCACCACCTGTTATAAATCCTAACAGGACTGGTGCATCAGTGAGGCTCAGGTTTAGTAAGCCCAAATTCTTTAACAGGAGGATTATTGCAAATATCATTGTAGTAGCACCAATTACGGCAGTTCCTATAAGAACTGGTTTGGCTGTTGCTTTAAAGGTATTTCCGGCTGAATCATTAGCCTCAAGATAATGCTTGCCCTGCGTAAAATCAGGCCTGAATCCAAAATCCTTTTGTATTTCATTTTCTATACCGGTGATACGTTCAATTTGCGACAATTCGAAAACCGACTGTGCATTGTCAGTCACTGGTCCATAACTGTCAACAGCAATAGTTACAGGCCCCATTCCAAGGAATCCGAATGCAACAAGTCCGAAAGAGAAGATTGCAGGATAAGTCATTATACTGTCAAGTCCCATTGTTGAAATTGCGAATGCACCTGCCATGAGACCCACAATGACCATTCCTTTCCAAAAAGCGCTGAAATTACCGGCAACCATTCCTGAAAGGATTGTAAGTGAAGCACCACCTTCTCTTGAAGCTGTCACTATTTCGTTTACATGGCGTGATTTAGAGCTTGTAAAGGCCTTTGTAAATTCAGGAATTATTGCGGCAGCTAAGGTTCCAAAACTTATAATGGTTGCCAGTTTCCACCAAAGACCGGCTGTCATATCACCAATAAGCAGATAACTTACAATGTAGGTTACAATAATTGATACTATAGATGTTGTCCAAACAAGCGATGTCAGCGGTGCTTCGAAATCAAATTCTCTCTTGTTGCCGTAACGGGCTTTAGCGATAACCTGATTAATGCCGTAAGAGAAAATGGATGTGAATACCATTAAAATTCGCATGGCAAATATCCATACTATAAGAGTAGCCTGCAGATCCAGGCCAATTGCTAAAACAATAAATGAAATGAGCGCTACTCCTGTAACACCATATGTTTCAAAACCATCAGCGGTTGGCCCGACACTGTCACCTGCATTATCACCAACACAGTCAGCAATAACACCAGGATTACGCGGATCATCTTCCCCGATGGCGAATACTATCTTCATAAGGTCTGCACCAATATCAGCAATCTTAGTGAAAATTCCACCTGCTATTCTAAGTGCGGATGCACCCAGCGATTCACCAATCGCAAATCCTACGAAACAGGCCCCTGCACTTTCACGAGGCATGAAAAGCAGAATAAAGATCATCATAATAAGTTCAACAGTAATGAGTAATACGCCAACACTCATTCCTGCCTGTAGGGGTATTGAAACAACATTCCATGGTTTTGACTGCAATGATGCAAAGCTTGTCCTGCTGTTAGCCAATGTGTTGATCCTTATTCCAAACCATGCAACTCCATATGAACCCAGAATTCCTAAAACTGACCATAGCAGAACCAATAATACCCGGTCAAGTTCCATATGATTCAAGCCAAAGAAATAATAGAATATTGCTGCTCCAATTATGAGAAAAAGGATTACAAGGAACTTTCCCTGCTGGAATAAATATGTTTTACATGTTTCATAAATAATGTGAGAAACATTTAACATTGACCGGTGTGAAGGTAATTTCTTGATCCTTAAGAATTGCCACAGTCCGAAAAGCATGCCAAGGACAATGATAAAAATACCCCAGGCTAATAACGAATGGCCATCCATTCCAAGATTCTTAAAATAGCTGGTGCTTAAATCCGGAATCGGAAGATCAGCTTCACTGGCAATTGTAAAAAAGGGCAAGACACTCAATGCAAGAAGGGAAAGAACTTTCTTCATAAGCAGTAATTTGGATTATTGGATATGTTGATTTTAATAATAATGGCAAAAATACAGAAGTAAAGATAAATTCCAATAGCCTGATTTTTTGCCTGACTTGACAAAAAGGCACATTTATAACCATTTATTACTTCAATAGTTTATCAAACAGGTTGATTTATAGCATAATTTTTTGATTTCTCGCAAACGTTTGCACTCAAGGCTGTTTAATAAATATTATCGTTTTTTTTTGCAATAATCGAAAAAGGTGTGGAAATAGAATCTTTAGGAGACATTTTATTGTTAATTTTAGACCTTTAAATGAAATCAGGACGGGATGGATAAGATTCCATTGAAATTGCTCGGAATGATAAATAGCCAGTCACAAAGTGGGGCTTATACCCTAATTCTGGGTGAAGCTGAAGGCAAACGCCGTCTTCCCATATTGATAAACACCTTTGAAGCACAGGCTATTTTATTCCATATAGAACAGATAAAGATTCCAAGACCATTAACACATGATCTTTTTAAAAACTTTGCTGATACTTTCGGTATTGAATTTCAGGAAGTTATCATCAGCAAATTTGCTCAGGGTATCTTTTATGCAACACTCATTTGCTCAGATGGGATCTCTGTAAAAGAAATTGATTCACGGACATCAGACGCAATTGCACTTGCGGTAAGGTTTAACTGCCCCATTTTCACCTACGAAGCAGTTCTCAGCGGTGCAGGGGTTTCAGTTGAGGAGGAGCCTGATATCGATCAATTGGCAACTGGTGGTGTTGATGTTTCCGATGAATATGATTATAATAAATTCTCAGTTGATGAATTGGAGCAAATGATGAAGGAAGCTATTGATCACGAAGAATATGAAAAGGCATCACAACTGCGTGATGTTATACGAAAACGTAAATCTTCCTGAAAAATATACCATAATAAAAAAAGAGCCTGTCGGGGCTCTTTTTTTCATTAGCGTCATAGATTTCAAATTCACCAAACAATTACTATTAAAGCAAAAATTTCTTTATACCCTTTATAACAGGTAGCTGGTTATTCAATGCATTTACCGTTAATTTCTTTAACTGCAAGGCTGCAACCCGAGTTGATATAATCTTCGACTACATCGGCAGTATTGAAAGGAATATCATCTATATATTCTTCTTCATCAGGTTGGATGTTATTTGTCAGAAAATTATAGTTGGCAACTACCTCTGCGGTATTAAATGGAATGTCGTTAACATATGCTTCATCTTCCGGCCTTTCCAGATTCATGAAGAGAGATTTAATGGCTATGGCTTCAGTGTCAAAGGGAATGTCATTTATGTAACTTTCATCTTCAACTGCTGGTAAAATAAATGAGTGAGTTGTCATAGCAAGTGTGTCTTCACCTGTTGCTGCTGCACTGATGTTTCCCCCGGCGAACAATACTATATTCAGGAGCAGGCTTAAAATTGCGAAGGTTATTTTTGTTTTCATTGCACTTAGGTTTTACCGTGTACATACCACCCTTAACTAAAAGTGTGCCAAAGTGCTGAAATCCTTGATTAGCAAGAGTTTTAGAGGTAAGCGATGAAGAGTTTTGAAATGAAGGTGTTCGTTTTCGGATAGTTTATTTGCACTATCGTACGGACAGTTTTAAACACTACCGGACAACTAATTTTCCAGTCTTCCGGATTCCATCTTCTGATATAACAATGGTATATACACCTTTATCGAGCTGACTGATATCAATGAGTATCCTGCTGTTTTCGTTCAAATATCTGAAATTTTGCATTTCAGCACCACCCATGCTAAATAGCCTTATGAGCGGATTTTTCCAGATACCATTTTCAATTGATACTTTATTTGTTGCCGGATTTGGTTTGATTAGTAGTGTATTTGCCATTGATTCTGGAAGACTGTTGCATACTTCAAATGTTAGTAATATTTCGTCGGTGCCAATACACGATCCTTGCTGATATTCAACACTGACCACAAATATGCCTGTCCCAATTCCTGTTGTATCAATGGTTATTAATGTCCCGGTTCCAATTTGATTTCCATTAACATACCACGTAATTTTGTCATAATTACCTGTAACAGTATAGGTATAGGCACGCTGAGCGCATATAGTGGTGTCATCACCTAATTTAATCAGTTCAAAAGGAACTACGTTAACTATAATTTCGTCATAAACAAAATTCTGATTATTGTCGACTATCAGTACAGAATAATTGGTTGTGTCGTTTGGCGATACCTGGATTGATTGGAGGGTATCACCAGTACTCCATAAATAAGAATAAGGAGGTTCGCCCCCTTTAACATCAGCAGTTAAATTCACGGATTCTCCCTGACAAATGGTCGTATCATCACCAAGATCAACTGCTAAAGGAATAATTTCCCTTAATGAATCAATATATTGAATTGAGTAAAAGAATCCTTCAGTCGCAATTACCAATAAAGGAACGGGATAATCAGGAGATAACCACTTGTACTCAATAATATTCCTGACAATAGGAAATCCTGTTTGTAATGAATCAATGAAAGTACTGTCGCGTTCATAAATAATGGATTTTTGGCGAATAGTGTTAAAAGTGCCATAAGGTGTAGTCAAGGTACCTGAACCGTCAATGCTATTAACTCTCTTCCTGAGATGAGTGAAATATCCGATTCCGGGATACTGGATCTCTATTTCAGATACACTTGAGTCAGGATCTGAGGTCACACTTAAAGGGAATTTGTACAGAATCTCCGGTGTATCGTATTTCAAAGGAACAGGAATACTTGATATTGTCATAGCATAACCAGCTCTGCCAAATTGAAAACTATTATTTTTAAAGTATTCATAAGCATCCGTAACATCAAACTCTATAAAATCCAGGGTTTCAATCGGTGAAGCAAGGTTAGTTACATTTGAATTGAATACAATCTGATACAAGAAAGGAGTTTGGGTTGGATTGATAAATTCCAGAACTCTCTGTGATGAAGGCTCTAAATTGCTGTAATCCCAAGTATAATCAAATCCTGTTTGTGCCGGATCAGCAATCCCTGAGGTATTGGTTTCACTTATCCGGATCGTATCTCCGGCATGTGGCATGTTGTCGGTGGTGATCGTGATCTGACTAAATGATTGTAAACTTGTAAGTAGCAGAAAGGCAGTCACTACCTTGATTGGGAGTAGTGTTTTCATGGTCTGGGGAGTTTAACCTTATAAAAATATGTGTTTTTACTAAACTTTTATAAGATTTTGAATTATAATTTACCTTTTTTCTTCTTGCGGTTGAAAAGGTCTGAAAACCTGTCAAACTCATACCGGTAATAAACACCAATCCCTTGCTTATATGGGCTATATGGCAAGGCGCTCATTTCGAAAGGATTGGATTTATTGAAGGCTTTAACCCTGAATCGCCCATCAGGTGTAATCTTGACATCTACTACAACATCACCAACTATATTACTTGTATTTTCTGTGGTTCCCTGCGTATACATACCAACGTTTCCATCAATTGAAACTCTGTCGTTAAAAAGATTGGTAGATAAAGCAACCTCCACTTCCTCATCAGTAAGTAAAGCATCACCGGTTCTGTACTTTACACCAATATCAACATCTTTGATAATCTGTGACAACATATTGCTAAGTTGATCTGTGAGTACTTCAATAGAAGAAGAACTTACACTGGTTGAAATATCAGGCGTGCGGTTAAAAGTAAAAGTCTTAAGTACGAGCAATGACACAATTTGTTGTGTCATGATTACCTGATTGGTGGTATCTATCTCAGCAAAAACGAGTTGATTGAGTTCATTGTTGGCTTCAGGAAGATTTATACTGAAAGAGATATCAGGCTTATATAGATTGTTTTTAAGCTTAATTATGCAATCCACTGGAACTGAAGTGCCTGAGTAGTCTTCAGAAAGTCCTTTCAGAGAGGCTCTTAAACGATATACTGCACTTAAATCTATGTCAGCTTCATAAGGGCTTCCCCTGAATGCAATTGTACTTCCGCTCCTTATATCAAAAACGCGATTAATCACATTACCAAGGGTAAACATAAATGATCCTTCCTCAAGGGCATAATCACCATACATTGAAAGCTCACCTTGTCTGTTTACGCCAATCTGGAGGTCTCCATTGCCATTTCCTTTGATATTACCGATGTTTTCAGGAAGGAATAGTTGCATGTTTGCATTAGGCGTCACATGTAAAGTCATACTTATATCAGTTCCGGTTTCCTTTGGTATGAATGTGTTTTGCGAAACTGATCTTCCCTCGGCGTTGCTTTTAAACTTAATAAAGTTATTCTCTTCAGCATCCACGGCAAGATTGATCGGGATATAAACACTGGTATTTTGTTCGCTTTGGGCATCTATTTTAATCACAACATCTTTAAATGAGCCGCTGATATTGACTTTTCCGGTACCAAAAGCCTTTCCGTAAAACAGGTTATTGTGTTTAAAAGTAGTATTAAGTGCATTCATTTTATTTGCGGCAATTTCCAAATTAAGCCTGATATTCCTGAAATTGTCGTGCTTTAAACTGAAATCCATGACACCTGTATTTCCCAGTGAATCATAGATAGTGACATTTTGTGCCCGGATATTTCCCTCATCAGCGATGACTTTGTCTGCAAATGAGTAAGTTACATTAAGATAATCGATCTTCATCTGTGCCCTTTTCAGCTCTAATTCACCTTTAACCTGTGGCTTGTCAAAGGTTCCGGTTAACTCCAACTGACCACTTGCGTAACCATTTACATTAGAGGCTATTCCTCTCAGAAACGGGTTTAACGAGGCAAGTTTGTAGTTTAACACTTTGACGTCCATATCAAAATTCCCTTCCGGACGTTTGCGTGTATAGATTAAACCTCTGGCTGATATTGGTTTATGGGTTCCGATATTCCCCTGATAGATAATATCAGCACTGATGTCAAGTGCTGAAATACTGTGGTCCCATGTAGTTTCAATTATTGCATCACCCATACGTTCTTTGTTGAATGCAAAATCCTTCACTTCAACTTTTGCTTCAATCATTTGCGATTTATATAAATCACGTAACGATAAAGAACCATTGAGTATGCCATCGAAATCCACATTTTTAACATGAATAAGCAAATCGGCATTTGATATATCCAGATTGTCAAAATTCAGCTTTAGTATATCTGAAGGATCTTCAGATACTACGCCTGATAAGTTGAGATGCTGATCCCTGCTTTCTATCCGGATACCTGGAATTTTAAAACATGACGAATCAATTATTATGTCATTTTCCTGCAAAGCAAGCCAGGGTCTGCTATTCACCGTTAGATTGAATTTTTCAAACCGGCTGTGAATACGAGGGGTTTCGGTAAATGAAAAATAGCCGGCAATTTCGCCAACATCTTTATCTTGAGCAATATTATCATCCCAATTAAGATTATACTTAATGCTATCGCCTTCCATAAAAGCTTTAAGTACAAAATTCTCAAAACTGGCTGCCTGTGGGGCATTTTCATCATTTTTAGTCATCACAATACTGGAGGCACCACTTTGCACATGAAGCGAAGCACCTGAATTCTTTCCCCTGATATACCATTTATTAAAACCGATATTTTTATACGAAAACGCATCAGCCATTCCATTCAATATTATAATGTTCTGTGCTGAATTGTAACTGCCATACAATGAAGCTTCAGAGCTTAAATCAAAGTCAGGAAGGAAAATTTCTGTTAAAGGAAGTGCATTCTTGATTTGAATATTATACTCAAACAACTGATCTTTAGCGAGTATTTGCTTAGCAGTCCCGGCTAATTGGAGCGATGGTAAATAAAGACTAATGATATTGGTCACAGAGTGATAAAAGTCACCAAAAGAAAAGGCTCCGTAAAATGAAGCATCCAATAAATCAGACTGCAATGAAAGTTTCTTGGTTTGGTGGTTTATACTTTCATTGGTGAGTTCAATCCTGTTGACAAAGTAGTCTTTTTCATTTTCATGATAACTGGTGCTGTCAAAACGGAGGTAGCCAAGCAGGTTATCAATATTCGAACCCCTGAAATTAAGATCCATTTTAGTGGAAATTCTTGAAGTTGAATCACGTTTCCATAAATTCAACCTTGTCAGATAAGCATTTTTCAGGACAGCTTTAAAATTCATCACCGGTATATCTTCTGAGAAATCGACCATCCCGTTAAAATTGAGATAAGCCAGTTCATCCCTCATGGCAAGGTCACCTGTAAATTTCTTTTTATCAAGTTTTCCATTGATGCTTATATCATTGAATTCATTCTTTAGGAGCATTGCTTTCTGGACAAGTGCAACAAGGGTTACTTTATTGTGCTTCTGGTTTGAAATTTCACCGTTAAGCGAGGAATTAATTGTAACCACACCTACTTTATCGCTGATATTGAATGTTTTACCTAAATCCCACTCTTTTAGATTAAAAGCCCCTGAGTAACTCAATAATTTTCCTCTTGTCCGAAGGCTCAGGTCAGTCTCAAGTTTTCCAATTGAAGTGAAAAAATCAGCCGATGAAACAAAATCATAAATAAATCCGGTAAAAAAACCTCTAATGTCAATGGTTCCGATATTCTTTAATTCTTCAGGCAGTGCAATTGTCTTCTTGCCTGGTAATCTGATATTTGCGAGGTCATAATATTCAGTGGTCAGTTTTTTTACTTTAAGATGAATAAAGGTTTCGTTAATATCAGGTAACCCGTCAAGATTTATTTCTCCATCAAAAGAAGAATTATTTCCAAATCCAAAATGGAATTCCCTTGCTTTAAGAGAGGAGATAGTTCCTCTGACATTCCCATTGAAACTAATCAGGTTCGACATTCCCGAAATTTCCGGAGCAAAATAGCGTATTTCATTAAGATCAAGAATTGACGGATTAAATTTTGAATCAATCTTCACGCTGTCAATAAAATGGGCCAGTGCTGCTGTACTTTTATATTTGAATGAAATATCAGTCTGAATATCACTGCCAGGAGTTTTGATCTTTAAACCGGTTACCTTTAAAATACCCGGTTTAATTGTAAGGGCACCCATTAGCTGATAAAGCTTAAAACCGGAAGATTCATTGCCGGCAAGGTTATGAATATTCAGTTTAATACTATCGCCATAAAAAGATATCTGGTCAGCTAAAAAATCAATGTCAGTAAAATAAAGGTGACTGAAATCAATACTTTCAAAATCAGAGTTGTTAATATTTCTTTTGATTAGCTTATGGCCAGTAGAATATAAAATTGCGCATTTGTCGAGTTTAATCTTATCAACTGAAATAAGCCAGGGCTTGCTGTTTGTCTGTGGTTTCCCGCTAAAATAATCAGCCAAGAAAGCATAATTAAAAGTACTGTCGCCCGGATATTGCTTTAAATTTATATTGGCTCGCTTTATTCCGATTGAATTTAAGTCGATTATTTTCCGCTTGATATTGAAATTATTAATATCAATTTGCAATGAAGGAGCATAGACAAGAATAGAATCATGTTTATCTTCTATTTTGAACTGTTCGAGTTCAATATCCATAAACCATGAGATATCAAGGCCACCGATGCTTACCCGGGTGCCAATCTCTTTTGAAATATAAGCGGCAGTACGTTGAGCCAGCCAGGTTTGAACCTTTGGACTCCTGATTACCAGATAAGCAGCCAACAGATTGCCAGCCAACGCAATAAGCAATAATGCCGGTATAACTACGTACTTTTTAATAACTTTGCCCGTTTAAAATAAGATGACAGCACACAAAGATTGTGCAACAACTTACAAAAGTCCGAAAATTTACTTTTTAATCATACTAATAGTACAATTTGGTGGATTACATTCTTGGCATTGAATCATCCTGCGACGATACATCAGCAGCAGTCCTAAGGGGAACTGTAATATGTTCAAATATTATAGCCAACCAATCTGTACATAATAAATTTGGTGGGGTGGTTCCTGAACTTGCATCGAGGGCCCATCAGCAGAATATAATCCCTGTGGTAGAGCTTGCATTAAAGACTGCTGGCATCACTAAGGGACAGATAGCAGCAGTTGCTTTTACCAGGGGGCCCGGTCTTCTGGGATCGCTATTGGTCGGTACTTCATTTGCCAAATCATTTGCCTGGGCACTGGGTATTCCGGTAATTGAAGTTAATCATATGGAAGCTCATGTATTGGCTCATTTCATTACCGACGAGAGCAATCCTAAAAAAGTCCCTTCTTTTCCGTTTCTCTGCCTGACTGTCTCGGGTGGGCATACTCAAATCGTTAAAATTTCTGACTACTTTTCGATGGAAATCATTGGCAGGACTATTGATGATGCGGCCGGTGAAGCATTTGATAAAGCAGCCAAGATTATGGGACTTCCTTATCCTGGTGGTCCATTGATTGATAAATATGCTAAAGAAGGAAATCCGGATGCATTTATTTTCTCAAAACCGAACATAAGTGGATTAGATTACAGTTTCAGTGGATTGAAAACTTCTTTTCTTTACACTGTGCGGGATAACCTGAAAAAAGACCCTCAGTTTATTGAACGTAATATCAGAGACCTGTGTGCAAGCATTCAAAAGGCAATCATTTCTACCCTGATGAAGAAGCTATCACTTGCCGTAAAAGAGACAGGCATCAGGCAGGTTGCAATAGCCGGGGGAGTTTCTGCCAATTCAGGTTTACGTATTGCAATCCTCGATCAGATTAATAATGGATGGGAAGTATACATTCCTGAATTCCAGTACACAACTGATAATGCAGCTATGATCGCAGTTGCCGGATATTTCAAATTTCTCAGGAAAGAATTTGCCGGTCTTAATGTTGCACCTTTCTCAAGAAGTTCATGAAAATTCTTATTTTTCAGAATCTTCTTTTTTAATTTCAGTGAAAGGTTCCCAATTAAGCCTTTTAAGGATCCGGTATTCAAAATCAAAAGTAAATAGTTTCTCAGGTACAGATCCTTCCGGCATGTTTTTCAAAATATAATCGTTCAGCAGGAAATCAAACAGCCATTGAGAATGGCGGAATCCAAGTGTACGTGCAGAATTGTATAATTTTTCTACAGAAAGGCTGTCGATAGTGTATGTGTAGTCAAATTCACCGGTAAGTGGATAATAGATAAAATGACCGTTAAAATCATCTGTAATGGATTGACTGTTGAACAACATCCTTGGTTCAGATTTCTCATGATTGAGTTTTATAACTTCAATCCAGTTATTCAGGTTTATTGCTGTTACGAAGATAGGCTCAAGATTTGCTGATTCAGCATCATAGGAGGTTTGCCCGCTAATTGAGTCAAAATACTCTTCGAGTTGTATCTGTGCAATATTAAAAATATAAGCTTCGTCACCATGGTTCAGGAATTCACTTGCATTTCGTCCTTCATATACCGGGAATCCAAAATAATTAAACCCCCTGTTTAATCCCTCTATGAAATTGCTGATGTATGTTGAATCATTGCAAAACTGAACAATATCACTATTAAAGTAGGCAATTGAGTCTTTTTCCTCCTGTCGAAGTGCATCAAAATTTTCTATGTAAGGGATTTTAAAACTTGTTTTATAAACGAAATCAGGTGCAATAAGCATAATTGCACCCGGTTTATGTTCTTTAATAAATTTTTGGGCAAGTTTTCTCTCCATAGTGCATGATGCAAAAAGCACCATGCTCAGCAATAAGAGAAGGCTGTTTTTAAGCATTTTCATTTATAGTGCATCATTCAGGTAACTTATTCCATTACCTGTAAAGTTGAAGATTTTTCAAGAATAGCTTTACCGAACTCTCTTCCGTATTCATAGCTTCTTACCAGGTCTTCCTCATGAGGTGTAAATTTAAAAAATAATGGCTGTTTGACGACTTTGAGCTTTAAATTTATCAGATTGGATTCAATAATTTTTGCACCTTCACCACTCCAGCCATAAGAACCGAAGCAGCCGGCAAGTTTACCCTTATCCCTGATTGGGTTAATAAGGGCAAACAACTGGTATATCTGCAACAGGATATTCTGATTAATAGTGGGGGATCCGATTATATAACCAGACGCTTTTGAAAGGTGTTCTTCCAATTCTTCAAAACTCATAGTCTCAATATCACAGACATGGACTTCAATATTTCCGGCACTTCTTACTCCTTCAGCAATACCATATGCCATAGTCCGGGTATTTTGGTAAGCAGACACAAAGGGTATAAAAACCCTGTTTATTACAGGATCTGAAACAGCTTCTTTTGAAAATTTTTCTGATAATGCAATTTTTTCTCTCCATGTACTTCTGAGTATGGGTCCATGGCCAGTGCAAATTGTTTGAATATCAAGGTCCTTTATCTTTTCAATGGCCTTCAGCATAAATTTACTGTAGGGCTTTAAGATGACATCAAAATAATATTTGAATGCATCATCATAAGGTCCGGTCAGATCATCGAACATTGCTTCGTGGCAGAAATGGGCTCCGAATGAGTCACATGTAAAAAGGAGTTTGTCTTCTTCAAGGTATGTATAAATTGAATCGGGCCAGTGAAGATTAGGCGCACTGATAAATTTAAGTGTTTTATTACCCAACGAAAGGGTGTCACCATCTTTTACCTGCATTGATTTAAAGTCATGACCAAGCATTTCCCTTAAATACCGGATGGCGTTTCCGCTGCCGACAACTACTGCATCAGGCGCTAATTCAAGTAATGTTTCAACATTTCCTGAGTGATCAGGTTCAGTGTGGTCAAGAATAATGTATTGAATATCAGCAGGATTAATTAATGTGTTGATCTTATTAAGATAAGTTTCACGGAATCTCTGTTTTACTGTTTCAACAACCGCTATTTTTTCAGCATTTATCAGATAAGAATTATAGGTAGTTCCATATTTCGTCTGCATTACAACATCAAAGGTTATTATATCGTAATCCAGCACTCCAATCCATTTTACATCCCTGGTTATGTCAAGTACTTTTGTGTCTATCATTTCAATCCGTATTCTTTATTGATTTTAACTTTCCAATATTATTTCCTTCAAAAATCAAGTGTCATCTGTATAGCATCATCCTCGCCATGCTCTTTTTTTTCTTTTGGCATGGCTTCTGCATCAGACCTTTCATTTAATTGCACTTTATCTTCATAATGCTTAACATCTAATTCAATTTCAACACCTTTATGGAATACCTCAGGTTCATTTTCAGGTTCTTCCATGATAACATCAGTTTGATCGGTAATTCCAGGTACTGTTGGTTCATAAGGCAAAGGATCGAGCATCAGAACTTTTTTAATACCAAGAGTTGTCATCCGCTTGCCTTTGGCCTTGTAACTCTTGATATCAATGAACTGTGAGGCATCAATTATTTCATCCGGAAGGCTTCGGTTGTTAATTTTTTCATCAAAGATAAGTTTGACAACAGGCAACCAATCTGTAGAAATGTGTATTAATTTTGATTCAGGATCATCATTCAGGAAACCTGTTTTTTTATCAGTTACCTCAACCTGGAACCGTTTAAGGTAATAATGCTGTTTTGTACCATGGTAGTAAACTGCCGTTACAGGCTTTTCGGGTATGAATTTTTCTAATACTATAAGGTCTTCATCAAAATGGGTAGAAAGATCATAATTGAAGAGACGGTAATCGCCCGATTGCATAATAGACAGTATCCTGTCATCACCTGAAAATGCTCCCAGGTGCCTTCCCCTGTTTTCGGTATTTAACCGCTTGATCGATTCATCAAACCAGATATCCCTTGCACCTAATGTTGAGAGACCTGTTTCAGAAAGAGTGATCTTTTTTACTGGGTGCTTTGTAAGGATATTTCCCTGTGACCCACGCCCTTTAATGGTAAGATCCGTAAAATTGTAATCAAATGCAGTCTTTTTAATCCGTGGACCTGGTTTTAGATAAATCCTGATAATTTCAGCTTCTCCATTTGGATTGGCAGTAAAATAAAGTATCCTGGAGCCTGCTTTGCCTTTAGTGACATTATATTCCTTATCCCGGTTCACGCCTGTAACTGCAAACCTTTTTACATAAGCAGGGCCAGTCTTCCCATCCTGGTAGACAAGATTGTAAATAGTCCTGTCATCATTCTTTCTGAAGACATCGATATGGACCACATTTTCTCCTACAAATACTTTTTCTGCCACCTTCGTTACGGTGAAAGTTCCGTCTTCCCTGAAAACGATTATATCATCGATGTCTGAGCAATCACAAACAAACTCTTCTTTTCTGAGCGATGTGCCGGCAAAACCTTCTTTCCTGTTGACATAAAGTTTTTGAGTAGCAGCTGCCACCATTACGGCTTCAATATTATCAAAGCTCCTGAGCTCGGTTTTACGCTCTTTTCCCTTACCATACTTTCTTCTGATATTTCTGAAATACTCAATTGCGTATTCAGTAAGATTGTCAAGATAATGTTCCACCTGGGCTTTCTCATCTGACAGACTCTTCATCATTTCTTCAGCCTTGAAAGTATTATACTTTGAAATACGCTTAATTTTTATCTCGGTAAGCCTTAAGATATCATCTGTAGTAATCTTACGGTAAAACTTTGGTTTATAGGGTTCAAGGTTTTTATCAATGGTGGCAAGGGCATCTTCCCAGCTTTTACTCTCTTCAATCTTGTGATAGATCCTGTTTTCAATGAAAATCTGTTCAAGTGAAGCATATAGAAGGCTTTCGAGTAATTCCGCTTTTCTGATATTTAATTCAAGTTTGAGAAGCTCAACCGTGTTTTTGGTTGATTCCCTCAAAATATCCTTAACGCTTGTAAATCTGGGTTTCCCTCCCTGGATTACACAATTATTTGGTGATATTGACACTTCACAATCTGTAAACGCATACAATGCGTCGATAGTCGTGTCGGGTGAAACACCGGGTGCTAAATGGATCAGGATCTCAACATTGCTGGCAGTATTGTCATCTATCTTCCGTATCTTGATTTTTCCTTTCTCGCTTGCTGCTATTATGGTATCGATTAAACTACCGGTTGTTGTTCCGAATGGTATTTCTGTGATAACCAATGTTTTTTTGTCGACCTGACCAATTTTGGCTCTTAACCGGACTTTGCCTCCTCTGAGTCCTTCATTGTATTTAGAGCAATCAGCCAGACCACCGGTTGGAAAATCAGGATAAATGTCAAAGTCTTTTTCCTGTAGTATTTTAACAGAGGCATCAATCAGTTCGAGGAAATTATGTGGCAGGATACGTGAAGCAAGACCTACAGCAATACCCTCAACTCCCTGTGCAAGTAATAGAGGAAATTTTACCGGAAGTGTAATTGGTTCCTTATTTCTTCCATCGTAAGATAACTTCCACTTTGTTGTTTTAGGATTAAAGACAACCTCTTTTGCAAACTTACTTAACCTGGCTTCAATGTATCTTGGCGCCGCTGCGCTGTCACCTGTCAGGATATTCCCCCAGTTACCCTGTGCATCAATCAGCAGGTCTTTTTGACCCAACTGCACAAGTGCGTCACCTATCGATGCGTCACCATGCGGGTGGTATTTCATTGTATGCCCAATGATATTCGCAACCTTGTTATAGCGGCCATCGTCAAGCTCGCTCATTGCATGCAGTATTCTTCTCTGTACTGGTTTAAGTCCATCGATGATCTCAGGCACCGCACGTTCCAGTATAACATAAGAAGCATAATCCAAGAACCAGTTCTCATACATCCCCGAGAGCTGAATGGTTTTATGAAGTTCTATTACTTCAGTGGATTGTACTTCAGGAATTTCTTCTGCCTGGTTGTCCTGATTGATTAATTCGTTATCGTCTGACATTCGTTACTTCCTCTAGTTCCGATTTTCAATAGTTGTGTTGTTGGCATTCCTGCGACGTAAACTTAGTGATTTTAAACTGTAGTGTATCTTCTTTTGAAAAATACCAGTAACATTACCTCTGCCAATAATGAGAGCAGGGCAGCTACGACAAACCACTTCCAGAGATTCTTGTGTCCGGGGTTCTCATTGAGAACTTTTTCAAGTGATTTAGGTGTATTTTCAATTAATGTATAACCGGTTTTTTTCTGTAAATTTTCAAGTTCCTCGTCAGTAGCTGTACTAAGGTTTGATTCATTTCTGTTATAATTAAAGGCCAGTAACTGAATATCATCTGAGCTTAGTTTCACCTTATAAAGTCCGGCTGTTAATATCTGGTCATTAATGAAAATATAATTTTGCCCGTTTATTTGCCTGAACTCAGGAATAAATTCATAACTTCCGTCTATTGCAGCTAGTTTTAGCACATTATCACTATGCTTGTATTCGTTTGTAATTGATACCGGTTTCTGGTAATCGGTAAAGTACATCAGGGGAGACAACTGCTCACTCAAAAAAGCTATATTCAGCATAGTAGGCACAAAAAGGGCATGCCTTACAAAATTACCTGACCGATCATCCAATGAGGTGCTAAACAGATATGACCGTCCCCTTCCGACAGGATTTACACTTAATAATGGTTCTCCATTTGCAAGTTCCAGTAGTATTTCAGATGAGGTTGAACCTGATTGTGAGACTATAAAGCGGTTGTTGACTGACGGGAAATCAATATTCTCAGCTTTTAAAGTGCCTTGCTCGAAAACTTCACTATACACAGGATGGTTGGTGTTTATCCTTCCTACCTTTACCTGGCTTGCATCAATACCTTTAAGCAAATCACCGCCAAGTCCTGATAAGAGCATATTTTGCGTTTCAGCCGGCACTTCAAGCGATGGTATATAAAGAACATTCCCTCCATTCTCAGCGAATTTCACAATTTCCTGAATTAATCCAGTGCTAAAGGTCTCAATACCATTGAGAATAATTAACCTGAAAGAAGAAAGTGAAGAGAAATCTATTTGTCTTACCGTTGTATTGGTAAGCTGTACTATTGAATCAATTTTATAGACTGAATTAATATAAGGATCCGGTTCTCTTTCATTAATGCACAATACCCTGATTTCAGGTGCAATACGGTAACTAAAATAATATATATCATCATAAGTAACGGGAAAATCATTAATCTCAATGCTTCCTCCAATATATCCTGCCTTATTATTTGTAAAAGTAAAGCTGATTTCCTGTGATCCTCCAGGATCAACATCAACACTTGCCACAGCACGTTGTGCATTGTCGATCAATAATCTGACAGGAATTTTTTCAAGTCTGTTATCAGATACATTGCTTATCTTCACAAAAAGAGTTGCATGCTGGTTTAATTGCAGAACAGGATTTCCGAACCAGCACGAGTCAATATACAAATTGTTCGTTGAGGCAGGTTTAAGTGGGATAATATAACCGGCGCTCAAACCACTGTCAGGTACAGACTTCATAACAGTACTTCGCTGAAAGTCACTTATATAGTGCACAATTGCGTTTGCTTTTTTATTTTGTGATAATAAGTCATTTTGACGGGCAATGATTTCATTCAATGACCTTACTGAAGATGAAACATCAAGATCATTAAGCATTGTTAAAAATTCCTCCCTGCTTACAAGTCGTTGGTGCCTTCCTTCAAAATCATTGGTCAGCAACTGAAACTGGTCATCCTGTGAATAAGCCCCGGCAAGCTCAGCAGCTTTGTCTTTAGCTTCATCAAAAAGGGTTCCGCGCGTACCCTGTGCTTCCATACTAAAAGAATTGTCAACAAATACACTTATGATATTCGAATTCTTAATGGTTGGTTCACTCTTGCCGGCAAAGAAAGGTTGGGCAAAGGCAAGCACAATAAAGATAAAAGCTAAAATCCTGCAAAGTAAAACCAGGCGGTGCAGTAAATTGGATTGTTTTCTGGTCTGTTGTTTTAATTCTTTAAGGAATTTTACATTACTGAAATACACCTTCCTGTATTTTCTGAAGTTGAACAGATGCACGGCAATGGGGATTATAATTGCCGCCAATCCTAACAATAGCCATGGATTCAGGAACTGCATCTGTTTTTTGTTTTAGTGGGCAAAGTTAGTCATTTTGGATGAATTAGTGATTTTGGATGAAAAGGAGAAAAGCTCAAACAACATTCACACACCTACTGTTCATAAAATAAAAACTCCGGTTTAACCGGAGTTTTTTGGTTATCCAATGAAAATTGGTTCAATCTCAAATCTTGCCTGGAAAACCGGATATAGATTATAAGATGCCACAGTCAAGCATTGCATTGGCAACTTTCAGGAAGCCAGCAACATTAGCACCTTTTACATAATTGATATAACCGTCACTTTGCTTTCCGTAAGTAACACATTGCTCATGAATAGCTGACATAATCTGGTGAAGTCTTTGGTCAACTTCTTCTGCCGGCCAGCTCAGTTTCATGCTGTTCTGTGTCATTTCAAGTCCTGATGTAGCCACACCACCTGCGTTAACGGCTTTCCCTGGTGCAAATGATACCTTGGCATCCTGGAATAATGTCACTGCTTCAGGGGTACATGGCATGTTTGCGCCTTCAGCTACATATTTCACACCATTTTTAATGAGGTTCTCAGCATCCTGCTTACCAAGCTCATTCTGTGTAGCGCATGGAATAGCAACATCACACTTAACTTCCCATGGACGTTTTCCTGCATGGAATTCTGAACCTTTGAACTCAAGTGCATAAGGAGCAACAATATCCTGGTTGGAAGCCCTGAGTTCAAGCATATAAGCAATCTTGTTACCTGAGATACCGTTTGCGTCGTAGATATAACCATCAGGGCCGGAGATCGTTACAACTTTTGCACCCAGCTCAGTTGCTTTCATAGCTGCACCCCATGCTACATTTCCAAATCCAGAAATACAGACGGTTTTTCCTTGTAATGAATCACCTTTCATTTTCAGCATTTCCTGAGTAAAATAAACTGCACCAAACCCGGTTGCTTCAGGACGAAGAATACTGCCACCCCAGTTGCGGCCTTTACCAGTAAGGACCCCTGTATGTTCCTGAGCAAGTTTCTTATACATTCCGTAGAGGAAACCAATTTCACGGCCTCCGACACCAATATCTCCTGCAGGTACGTCTGTTTCAGGGCCGATCAGGCGCCATAATTCAAGCATGAATGAATGGCAGAAACGCATTACTTCAGTATTTGATTTTCCTTTGGGGTCAAAATCGCTGCCACCTTTTGCACCACCCATTGGAAGTGTTGTAAGGCTATTCTTGAATATCTGTTCAAATCCCAGGAATTTTAAAATACTCAGATTTACACTTGGGTGGAAACGCAATCCACCTTTATAAGGCCCAATGGCATTATTGAATTGTACCCTGTAACCAATGTTAACATGAACTTTACCATTATCATCAACCCAGGGAACTTTAAATGTCAGGATCCTGTCTGGTTCAATGATGCGCTCAATGATTCCTGCAGCTTCAAACTGTGGATTATCATTGTAAATTTCTTCGATGGATTCAAGAACTTCGTGAACCGCTTGCAAGTACTCAACTTCGCCCGGATGTTTTTTCTCCAGGTCAGTCATGATTTTTTCCAGTTTCATCTCGTAGATGTTTTAGGAGTGATTAATTTATGTGTTTGGTTTAATTACTGTTAATTAAATAACAGGGCAAAGTTATCGGATAAAAAATGATATTTCCAAATCAATTAAGTGTAAAATTCTTAAACATCAGCCAAACTGTTGACACTACTGAAAGAACCGGATTTATTTATTTTAATCAGAGTGAATAGGCAATTTTTATTCGTCCTTTAATAAATGAAACAACCCGGAAATTTTAAATTTCCGGGTTGTTAAAGTAAGATAAGTAAGATGTTAACCTACCGCACCCTTATGATCTTGTATGATCCGTATTTGTGGTTATTAACATCTGTTACTTTAAGGATCATCATACCGGTTGAAAAATTAACCAATGGAATGGAATGGTTATAAATACTGAATTCAGTCCTGTCGGTGAACAGTTTGTTGCCCATCATGTCGAATATTTCAAGCAATATATCTACCGGATATGATTTAGTCACCATCCTGATATTCACATATTCTTTTGCAGGAACAGGGTAGATAGTTATTGAAACATTTTCAAGTCCGGTTTCAGATTCGTTAATTATAAAATAACCTTGATGGAATCCTTGTGTAAGAAGGTAGATATTATCATCTATTGAACTGATCACCGGTTCTCCCAATGTCCAGGCCACTGTATTTCCTCCGGCATAATCAAATCCGCCGGCCGAAGCTATAACTTCAGGATCATAAACCTGTTCACCCCACGCATAATTCCAGTCGGGTCCGTAAATATTGTATCCGCTGTTATTGGGATCTATAACAAATGTAAAAGTATCTGATCCTCTGCAGTTTACTGCAGCAACATACAACTGACTTATCTGGCTTTGTCCGCATGAATTAATGGCTTTCACAGAAATATTTCCTGATTTATTTCCAAAGTTCACAACTATTGAAATGGAGCCCTGCCCTGAAATAATTGTGGCCTGCAACGGAACGCTCCACTGATAGGAAGTTGCCCCTGAAACCGGAACAATAGAATAGGTAACATTCTTTTGCTTATTACAAACAGCTATAGGGCCATTGATTGTTCCTGGTACAGAAGGTGGACCTGAAACTGAGAGACACTGATCATCACTAATTCCGCAATCATTAATTGAATGAACGCAGATCTGCCCACTTGTAAAATTCGGTCCGAATAAAACAGTTACCGTTTTGGTTCCATTACCCGAAATTATCTCTGCTCCTGCAGGAACTGTCCATGAGTAGTCACTTGCACCAAATATTTCAGTGACCGAATATTCCCTGGTACTAGAGCAAACTCCTGCTGTCATTCCTAAAATCTGCTCAGGTTTGGCTGGTGAACCATCAACAAGCATGGCTCTGCCATTCCATGCAGGGCTTTGTCCGCACTTATTTGAAGCAGCCACAATTATCGGCCCATTTACAGGTGCTGTGGCATTTACTTGAATATTAGTCGTTCCTTGCCCGGATACGATTGTCATATTCTCAGGAAGTTTCCATACATAATATTCAGCATTGTTTACGGGTTCAATGGAATATATTAATCCTTCAGCATTACATATTCCTTTCATAGGACCATCTATTTCATCAGGAGTGCCAGGCATCATACCATCCATGGTAGTTGTGGCACTTGCCGATCCTGCGCATCCATTGTAGTCAATGATTGAAACAGTGTATGTATCAGCTGTATCAACGATAATTGAATGTGTTGTCGCCCCATTCGACCATTTGTAATCATAATATTCTGATCCTGCGTCAAGTACGGTAGAAGATCCTGAACAGAGTGCAAGTGTGCCTGAAATGAATGGCTGAGGCGCCGGATACGCACCTGTCATTACCTGGTCGGTGCCGGTGCATTCAAATTCATTGGTGACAGTTAACGATACCAAATAGACGCTCGTAACAGAAATTTCTCTTGCTGCTGAGATTGTTGCTCCGGTTGTTTCATTAGTCCAAAGATAACTGTTATATGCCGCGTCAGCACTTAGAGTGGTTGATTTCCCCGGACAGAAAAAAGGATCTCCTGAAATAACCGGATGAGGGACAGGCGCATAAAAAGCAGTTACCATTGATGTTCCAAAACAGCCGTGCTCATCTTCAACAGTGACATAATAATTGCCTGGTTGGGAGACTGTGATAGAAGAAGTTGATTGACCAGTTGACCACAAATAACTTTCAAAGTTACTCTCTGCTGTAAGTGTTTCTGTTTCGCCCTGGCAAATAGGCCCTCCGGAAATTTCGGCTGATGGCGGAGAATATACAGTGATAGTTTTAGCACTTGATGTTGTCGTTTGACAACCATTATTATAACTCACACTATATGTTCCTGAGGTTGTAACTATAATACTATCAGCTGTCGACCCTGTACTCCATGTAATATCTTTTTCAATATTGGAATATAAGATCACTGTATCGCCCTCACAAAACGAAGTAGGTCCTGAAGCTGTAATAGTCGGTGTCATTGGTTCAGGAATAATAACCTCCATGCTGTCCGACCACACGCATCCATTGGCATTTGTTACTGTCAATTGGTATTTGTCTTCTTCGTCAATCGTAACAGATTGGGATGTCTCATTTAACGGTGTCCAGAAATAGGATTCATACTCACCCGGGACTTTCATCAAACCAATGGCAACAGCATCAATTGCATGTAATCCAGAGTGATTATAAACTGTGGTATCATTGTCTTGAATAGTAAGAGTAGTGTCATTATTCATACTAATTCGGATTTTTGATACATCAAACAAAGTTTCATCAAACTGAATAAGTGTTTTACTGGCTTCATTTGGCTCTACTGTGGCCGTACCTGAGTATTTTTGAATCTTGTTTCCATCATTATCATATATGTACACTGAATCAATTGAACCGGGATAAACAGTTTCAAAGATTTCAATGTAATTTATGGGATCCGGATCCGGAAACTCTAACACAATCCACGCTCTTTTTGCCTGATTGTCGCCGTTACTCCATACTCCTTTTCCGGCATTTGTTGCAGGATAAACATCAGGGCTTCCCAATGCTTCAACTGCTCCTACGCCTGGGCCTGAAATTTCAGAACTAACGGCATTTACTTTATTGGCATATCGAATGGTCTTACTACCTGCGGTTAAAGTATTGGGTTCCCCGTTACATAAAACATCAGAGCCACTGATAAAGGGAGTTGCCATAGCCGGTAAAACTTCAGCATGGATCATCAACCTGCCGGGTTCGGGCGTATCAGTAATGTTAGTACCGTCGGGAGCAGCCCTGAAATAAGCATTACTTCTGACAATACTACCTTCCCATTGCACTCCGACAGGGAAATACTCATCTGCTGACGATGATTGAGACAATCCAATGTAGTAATTTTCATCCTTAAGTGTTGGAGGATTCTGGAAATAAAAAGTATGATAAGCATTTACATCACTTTCAGATGGAACAAACGCTTCGGAATTTTCAAGAATTGCTCCGCTTGAATTTAGAATCACAGCACTTACAGAATGATTCTCTGAGGTATGTGTAAGAAATACACGTACAGAATTGATCATGCCACATCCTTCTAAACTGAATTTACTTAAAATCAGTCCTCCGGCAGTTCCTGCGCCTGCACCTGTAATGGCCGGCGACTCATCGGCATATGACTCAATTATCCGTCCGATTTTTTGATTAGCCGAGCATAAGTTATTCTCAGTTATGTTCTCTCCTGTCTGATTTGGCACACTCACGACAATTTGATAATCACCCAGTTTTGCATCAGTCCAATCAGCAAAACTGACAAATTCACCACAGCTTTTTTCCACTAATTGCGATATTATTTCTGTATGGACAAGATTACCGGATTCTTTCTCGTAAATATTTAATGTAACATTTACAGTTAGATCGTCGGATGAATAATTTCTCACAAATGCTGATAGTGGAATTGCACCTCCGAATGGGAGTGCTGAAAACCCTTTTGTATAAACTGAAGATACTTCAAGGACATCAACAAATGCCGAAGAACCAAAATGCGTTTCAGGTCTGGTGTCAATTGATTTTAAAACCGTTGGCAATGAAGAACTTTCTTTAGTGGTTTTTCCGTAGAATCCCAGAAGTCGGTGATATGAATCTGCTCCTTCATTGTTTTGAAGCCAGGTGTTACTTTTCGTACATAAAGCACTGCTTTTTTCTGATAAAGTTCCCCCGTCACTAAAATACTCAATGGCAATGTATAATCCTCCACCGTCGTAGGTAAATTCAGTTCCGCCTTCAAATGGAATTGTATAGATGCCCTTTTTATCAGGAATGGTAAATTGAGCATTACTAACTTCTGTCATACCTTCAATTGCATTATCCCATGTAATAGATTCACGCAACCGGTACCTCAAATTATAGCTGCTTGCCGAAGGAGTATTCATCCAGGAAAGTTTCGCTGATGAAGTCGTAATTTCACTTGCTTTTAAGCCTTGAACTTTATAACACTTAGATGTTCCATCTGCTGTAAATTCAACAGTAGCTGAAAATGTTCCTTCATTGTCTACATCGTTGTTTTTGCAAATTACTTTTACTTTCCATTCATAGATTGCACCATTTTCCAATTTGGATATAAATGTATTATTATTCAGCGATATCAAATTAAGCCAATCAGAAGCTCCCTTTCTCCTGTAGAAAATCGAATAATAATAATAATCTTCAGCAGCTAAAGGGGTCCAGGTAAGAAAAGCAGTGTCATGTTTTACAGTCGATGAAAGTCCTGTAACAGCTTCACATCCTGAAGGCAAAGCAGTAGTAAACACTGAAGAGGTAAATTTAGTATCATCAGGACCGCAAATACCTCTTACTCTCCATTGATAAGTCGAACCTGAACTTAAATCAGGTATATCATATTGAGTAGTAGAAACTGAAATTGGCGAAGGCCATGTCTGATCTGACAACAGCTTATAACTTACCTCATATGTACTGAAATCTTCAATTTCATATGATTCCCACTGAAGCCTGGCTGAAGTGGATGTTATATTTGTTGTTTGAAGGTTATATGGTTGATGGCACTTTGAAGGATCAGCTGTTGCAAATAAGGACGAATCAGACCAAATATCCGTATTGCCGCAATCAGATTGAATTTGCCATTCATAATCACCTACTTCCAATCCTGTCAAATTATAGGGAGATGTAACTGCCGGTATTTCAATCCAATCACTGTCATAACGGCTTGAGGTATCGTTTGTATTTTCAAGGTATATCTTAATATTACCTGTTGTTGTAATATCCTGAGCGACACCATTTACAAATCCTATTGAATTGATAATATCACCGGTTTCAAGTTCTGATAATGACATTTCATCAGGTCTGATCAGATAAAAAGATCGCTGATAATTTAAACCACCCTGAGGAGTCATATCACCTGAAGTCGTTCCATCAAAAGGAAGAACAGGTGAATTACTGCCACTTATTGTTACCGTGAATGAACAAGTGCCGGTATTATTATGCGAGTCTGTTGCACTATATGTTACTGTTGTAGTCCCAACAGGAAATATATCTCCTGATTCAGGTCCTGACACCAGTTCAACATCTAAGGCACCATCACAATTATCCAACGCTGTAGGAAGGTCATATTCCACGATTTGGCAGAGCCCGGAAGTTGCATTTTCAATGATATTATCCGGACAATTCAATACCGGTGGTTCATTGTCAACAACAGTAATAGTAAAGGAACAGGTTTCATCATCCAGTTCAAAAGTATTTGTTGTAACACCTACCTGGAACTGTGAACCTGATGGATAACCTGCTGTCTGTGTTGCTCCTTCCGGAGCAGTATAATACACCACTGCATAGCAAACACCCGGATCATTATTTACTGTCATATTACCCGGACAGGTAATCGTTGGTGGAGGAGAATATTCTATTCCCGCCGGGTAATTGACCGACAGGAGTACTTTTGTCAGTAACAGCAGAAAACAAATAGCAATCATTTTCTCAGTGCTGCGACTGCTTGTTTTTTGGAGAATTTTCATGATTTCAGGTCTTTGAAAATTATTCCTTTATTTTCATTTCACTAAACTTATCAAGATATTTACGTTGAGTATAGAATGATTTTTCCAGATTATCCTTGATATAGTTTATGATCTCTTCTTTATATTTCGGATCAGAATCTAATCTTTTCCAAAAAGGATGCTCCTCAATAGGCATCATAACGATACCTTGGGAATTCATTTTCATATTGATATTATCAACCAGAACTTTGGTCAGTTCTTCCTGGCTATTTAACATTTCCATATAGTTTTCCCTGGCAATATCAATTGAACTTTCAACCTGTTCACGGGAGAATTCAAAGTATATAATATCTTCTGGGTTGGAATAGGCTACATTTTCCTGAAGATTTAGATTTCCGGATGGTTGATAATCAACATGCTTAACAGCGTTGTAATCATCCGGTTTGTATCCCGTTGCTTCTGCATATCCCGGAACCAGTTCTGCAAGGACAGAATTTGTGTGAGCCATCTCATCCTTTAAAGCTTCATGTTCTTTTTGTAAAGCATTGAATTTCTCTTCCTGTTTATAAATAAAATTGGCAAGGTCATTTGTATTGATGCCAACTGCTACATTGACTAAATTGGCACCAGGAGTGATTGGAACAATGTCAGACCATGCAACACCAACTATGTTTTTGTAATCTTTTAATTGCATCATTTCAGGTGTGACTGCCTTTGCAAATCCACTGCCTATTTCGCTCGGAATAATATAATCGCCAGGTTTTACATTGCCAAGTACATTAACAGGCACCTGACCCATGAAAGCGATTTTGACGTAGTTGTTTTCCATCCCCTGAGGAGGCATATTTCCCAAAACAATCGGATTAGTTGAAACTACCATTATTTTATCAGCACCTTCAAGTCTTTTGGTGACTATTCCATTCCTGACTCCTACAATTTCACCTGGTAAGTAGTTTGCTGAAAGGTCTTCCTTGGGCAGCCACTCTGCATAATCTCCGGCACCGGATTGGTAGGTAACGCCAATTTGTTCTTTTTTAAATGCAACATAAGTAGCTAAATCGGTGACTTTTTGACCTAGGTTGGCAACAAAAACAACTGCGTTTGCAATTTTCAGTACAAGGTTTGAACTTGATTCAATAATAAGAGATGGAATAGGCGCCGTGAAGCATACACCTAATCCGGCACATGCTGTAGTGGAAGTACTTGCAGCTACAACTTTAAATCCACCCTGCAGTGATTCAAGAGCACCAATTATTGATTCGGCCAGGTATAGTGCTACATCGGTTGATTTTAATGCGGTTTCAACTATGAATTCCTTGTCACCATACAAATTACTCAATGTCTGTCCTTCAATCCTTCCATGCATCTTTCCTCCGCTTTCATTATCCCAGAATGACACATAATTATTATCAGTGGATCTGTTACCGTTTACTTTAATTGCAATTCCATGCGAACCTCCTTCAACTCTCAATGGGTATGAACCAAAGTTCTTTTCATCACTCCCCGGATTAGAAGTAAAAGTAGCTTGCCCATATGTATTAAAAGTTCCCCGGATAGATGCATTGCCTCCAACATTCAGATTTCTGCCTATCCATGTTCCGCCATAAACCTGAAGAGCTCCTGTAGTGTCACTTTCTTTGATGGTAGCATTGAGACTTATTGATTGTGTAGTATCAGGAATAATAAGACCTCCGAGTAAATGGGTCTGTCCTCCAACATAAAGATTCCTGCCTATCCCGGTGCCTCCGGTTATTACCAAAGTCCCTGTATTTACACTATGGGAATTAATTGTATCTGTCATCCTGACTTGTTGCTTAAATTCAGCCAGGCTGTCAACTGTCAAAGTTCCTGTCAAATGTGACGGAGCGCCTTCAAGTACATTGAAGTCACTGTGAAGCCTTGTTATTCCGTAAACATCCAACGAACTGTTCAATTCAGTAGCACCGTCTACTTCGAGTGTTCCCGAAAGCAATGTCGGACTTAAGTGCGAAACTGTAAACGGACCATAGTTATCGGTCTCACCTCCGGTTTTATTAAAGGTTGCATTTTCCCCCACCGTCAAACTTTTCCAGATGTCTATATCTCCACCTTCCCATATTTTCATCCTTTCTACATTGTTCGTAACAACTGAGAGGTATTTATTATCAGTTGTTCCTAGCTTATCTGTTGGAGGGTTCGATTCACTGTTTCCGAACAATGACCAGTTATATGAGGGTACACCAGGGTCGCCGCCATTCCTTTCATTTCCTGAGATACTTTCAGCTGTTCCTGAATGAAGCGCATAAGGAACTGAAAGTAGTTGTGATACTCCAATTGGCTTAAAGTCACTTCCTCCATTTTCATCCATCTCCATTCTGATATAGAATTCTCCCTGCGACCAGTTAATGGCTGAAAACTCTTTTGATTGATTTGTTCCCCTGCCAATTTCAAGATTTACCAATCCCATTCCGTTTGTAACGGCAGAATGGGTTTCTGAATAACAAGGCTCACCGTCAGGATTGCCTGGAATAATGCTGATTCGCAAATTTATGCTCTGGTCAGCAATAGCAATGCCATTCATGTCCCGGATAACAGCCTGGTACTTGAAGGCCTTCGGAACCTGTGCAAATATTGCACAAGCTGAAATAGCAACAATAAATGCTGTAAGTAAACTTTTTTTCATGATGGTTTTATGATTTAAAATAATTAAAAGGTTATTCCTGTAGGCGTTAATTTCTACATAAAACCGGGGGAGAAGTGAAGCGAAACCTATAATTACAATGCTTTAAATATAAGACATATATAAATGCAAGTCAATAGGTAATAATACTTAATTAAAGTAGATAATGAGGTGGGTAAAAAAATTCTAATTACTTGATATTTACAGGGATATCATTTTTGAACAGCACTCTTCCGGTTTCTTTGCCATCCTGGCTCAATGTTATTTCATATCCATTCCTCTGATTGTTTTTGTAAGGTACAATAAGCCTTATCCTGCCATTAGGGTAATAAGCACGCTGAATACCTGAACCGTTTTCATATTTACCATCACCCACTTTCATTCCTGAGATATTATAATAAGTCCATGTGCTGTCAAATTTCCCCATTTTATAATATCCCTCAATTTTCACCAATCCATTCTCATAATACTGTATATATTCCCCATGAAGGGAGTCATCCCTGAAATTGACTTCTTCAATAAGCCGTCCCTGTATGTCCCATCTGAGCGAGGGACCGTTCTTTTTTCCTTCTTTATATTGTTCCTGGAGTTCTTTTTGTCCGCTGTAATACCAACGTGTCATTAATCCTTGAGGAACACCTTCATGATAATTCATCTCAAGTTCCTTTGAACCATTATCAAAATACCAGGTACTGATGCCATGTTCCTTTTTCCCTTTGAATTCCTGACGGGATTTTATAGTTCCATCAGGGAAATGCGATTCTTTAACCCGCTGGCATGAAAGAACCGTTATTAAGAGAAAAATCAGACCAGTAAACAGAAGAACTCCCTTGTATTTTTTAATACTCCGCTGCATATTCAGGTCTGTATTTGACTGGTAAGTAAGTATATAAATCAAAATTAATCTTGATAATGTTGTCTTACAATATCGAAAAGGAGTATTCCTGCCGCTACTGAAACATTAAGGGATGAAACTCCACCTTTCATGGGGATCTTCACAACTTCATCACTTCTGTTGATGTATTCTCCCGAAATTCCGTCTTCTTCTGAACCAAAGATCAATGCAAGCGGGCCGGTAAGATCACTCTCAAAATAATTCCTGCTGCCCCTTTCTGAAACTGAAATTATCTTTAAACCGCTCTCTTTCAGGTATTCAATAGTGTTTTTAAGGTTCCTGCTTTTATGGACAGGTATCATGTTCAGGGCTCCGGCCGATGTTTTTATGGCATCAGCATTTACAGGGGCACCACCTCTCTCTGGGATTATCAATCCATGGGCTCCTGCACAGGCAGCACTGCGGGCAATTGCACCCATGTTCCTCACGTCGGTTATTCTGTCAAGTATAACAAATAAAGGTGTTTCACCTTTCTCAAAAACCGACATCAGTAACACTTCCAGTGGTTGGTAAGCTATTTCCGAAATATAACAGGCCACTCCCTGATGGTTAGCCCTTATCATCCTGTTCAGTTTCTCAACCGGAACATATTGATAGGGTATCTGGTGCTCATTGATAAGTTTTCTCAGTTCAGGAATCAACTCGCCCTTGAGGCCATTTTGGATGAATAGTTTATCCACTTCCTTGCCTGCCCTGATGGCTTCAATCACAGGCCTGATTCCATATATAAGGTTATTGTCTTTCATTAATTCCGGAATTGAGTTTACAAAAATACGATTTTGCATCTTGCAGTCTGCCGTACCTGCGTATGCAGTATTAAATACTTACATTTGTGCATCTTTATGGGATCGTTTATAGTTTATAAATCTTCAGCAGGTTCAGGAAAAACGCACACCCTGATGCTCGGGTATCTTAGTCTTGCGCTAAAATACACCAACACATATCCCCATATATTAGCCATTACCTTTACCAATAAAGCAGCGAATGAAATAAAACAACGTATCCTTGACACGCTTCATGAAATTGCATTGTCCGTACCGGGCCAAATTAAAGGGAAAACTAAGGATATAGTCAAGGATCTTTGCCAAAACACAGGCCTTGATGAAGCAAATATCATTACCAATGCCGGCACAGTGCTTTCTTCTGTTCTGCACCATTATAGTGACTTTGCCGTTTCTACCATCGATAGTTTCATGCACCGGATCATCCGTTCGTTTGCTTTCGATCTTAAGCTCTCTCTGAGCTTTGAAGTAGAACTTGATACTGAAAGCCTGATCAATACAGCTGTAGACGAACTGATCAGTAAAACCGGAAAAGATACTGAACTTACGGACATCCTGAAGAATTACGTTGTGCGTCAGGCTGAAAATGATGAAAACTGGGATATCAGGGATGACCTTCGCAAAACTGCAGCCGCACTCTTCAAAGAAAAGATGCTTGGATTGATACCTGCCCTTGAGAAAAGATCTTTCACAGGCGAGGATTTCAAAAAAATCCATACATCCTGCAGCTTAATGAAGAATGAAATTAAGGCTCAGGGTAAATCGGCTCTCGCTCTGATCAGTTCACTGGGATTCAGCCCTGAGGACTTTGCTTATGGTGTAAATGGCGTATGTAGCTTTTTCAGGAAGGCTGCCGACGGGATTTATGCTGAATATGGTGAAAGGGTACGGAATGCTGTCGAACTCAATATCTGGTTCAAGAAAGGTTCCCAGTTATACAACAACCTTGCAGGAAACGAAGACAAACTTACCAGTGTTATCCTAAAAGTATGCGAAATACAGGAAGAATTGCGGTTTTTTGAAATAATACGCAATAATTTCCATGCAACGCTGCTCATGAAAAAGATCAGTGATGAGCTTGAATTCATCAGGAAACAAAGGAATATCGTGCCAATAAGTGATTTCAACACACTCATATCCAATGTGGTCAGGGAACAACCTGTTCCATTTATCTATTTAAGGGCAGGGGAGAAGTTCCGGCATTTTATGATTGATGAATTCCAGGATACATCCGAAATGCAATGGGAAAATTTCCTTCCACTGATCGAAAATTCACTTTCCGATTCAAAGCTCTCAATGATTGTTGGTGATGGGAAACAGGCCATCTACAGATTCAAAAATGGTGATGCTGAGCAGTTTGTTAAATTGCCGGCACTCAGGAACAGCCACCTTTATCCATACCTTAAGGGCCGTGAAAACCTCCTCAGAAGTCAGTATCAGGCTGAAAACCTAAGCCGTAATTACCGCTCTAGAAAAGAAATTGTAACTTTTAATAACGATTTTTTCCTCTTTGCCGCTCCCGTTTTTGTGCCCGAATATGCCCATTATTATCCTAAAAATGAGGTCGAGCAATCATTTAAAGAGAATAATGAAGGTGGAATGGTCAATATTGACTTTGTTTCAGCAGAAAATATTATTCCAAGGATTCTTGATCTTGTTAACAAAATTGTGCATGAAGGATATAAGTATGGAGATATCGCAATATTAACCCGGGTAAACAAAGATGCAATAAACATAGCATCTCAGTTGCAGAACGCGGGCATCAGGGTTGTTTCCTCCGAATCACTTCTTTTATCTTCATCTGCTGAAGTAAACTTCCTCCTTCACTGGATAAGGTTGATCGCTAACCATGACGATCGTACAGCAATCCAGGGAATTATCCAGTATTTGGTGCAATATAAAAAAGGGTGCAGCTTAATTGAAAAAACGATCCTCCCTGACTGGAATTACCTGAATGCTCTGTTAAATGAACTGAGCATTGAAATTGAACCCGCCTCCTTTGACAATTTGTCGTTTTATGACACCGTTGAGTACCTGATAAGGAAGTTTGACCTATATATATCAAATCCTCTGTACATAAGGTTTTTCCTGGATGAGATCCTGAAATTCATGCAAAGAAAAAGCTCAGGTGCAACAGGATTCCTTGAACACTGGGAACAAAACAGTGAAAAGCTCTCTGTTAGTGTCCCCAAAAGTAAGGAAGCAGTGCAGATTTTAACGGTACACAAGTCAAAAGGACTTGATTTCCCGGTGGTTATTTATGCCTATCCTGACCAGAAGAAAGATATCTACGATCTTACCTGGAGTAATTTAAAAGTAAAATTACCGTTTAATGATAATCATGAAGAACTGGACATTCCCCTGGTTTTCCGGTATAGTCCCGAACACAAAGGAACTCCGCTCGAAGAGGAATTCCTGCTTGAAAAGGCAAAGATGAACCTCGATAAGTTCAACCTCTATTATGTGGCTTTTACCAGGGCATCCGAGCGGTTGTACCTCGTTCTTGAAGAGGTAACAAAACCTTTGAGCAATCCTGCTAAACTGAACGAATTGGTTAAGTATTATATCGATCAGAAGAATAAACCCCTTCTTTCCGGTAATGGGAAAAAAATAACAGGATGGTATTCTGATGAGATGGATAATGAATCATCTGTATCCAGTGGAATAAATACCATTTATGAAACCGCTGACTGGCGCAAAAAACTCATCATCTCAAAGAGATCACCGTCCGACTGGGGGCTTTCCGGTGATGAGGCAGATTCAAATAATGGTCTCCGGCCTGATGAAAAAAAGATGTCAAGGATTGAATACGGTAAACTGGTTCATAGCATCCTTTCACAAGCACTGAGCATTGAAGGACTAATAACTGCCATTGAAAGGGCACTGAATGTTGCTGAAAGTGAGGATGGTGAATTAAAAAGCCAGCTATTGGCTGTGGCAGATAAAATCGCCAGGTTACCTGAAACACACTGGCTCTTTGGAGAAGGGACTGTTTTATGTGAAAATGAAATTATAACTACGGGTGGAAAAACGTACCGACCCGACAGGGTAATTCTTGCCGATAAAATAACATACATAGTTGATTTTAAGACAGGTATGCCTGATGAAAAACACGAAGAACAGCTCTTACTTTATATGGATCTGATCAGGAAGATGGGTTATCCTGACCCTAATGGTTATCTGATCTACCTGGGAGATGAAGTCAGGGCAGTAAAAATATCAAAAACTGAAGCACTGCTGGCATAATGAAATATATAGCTTTCCCGGAAGTTTACCAATATCCTGATGTACCATTGATTGATGTGCGCACCCCTGCTGAATATAGCACAGGGCATATACCAGGTGCTGTAAATATCCCCATTTTCAGTGATGAAGAGCGAGCACAGGTCGGCACGAGGTACCACCAGGCCGGTAAAGAAGCAGGTTTCCTGCTGGGACTGGAAGTCATAGGTCCCAAATTGCCTGCTTATATAAAGAAGTTAAACAGTCTGGCCATAAACCGCAGCCCATTGATCCTTTATTGTTGGAGAGGAGGAATGCGAAGCAGTTCAATGGGTTGGTTGTTCGAACAGGCAGGACATGATGTGATGGTTATAACGGGCGGGTATAAAGCCTACCGAAGTTATATCCGTGAGCAGTTATGCAATGGATGGGATTACAGGATCATTGGCGGATTAACCGGTTCAGGCAAAACATCTACCCTTAACCACCTGGCACTCATGGGTGAACAGGTCGTCGATCTCGAAGAACTTGCCTCGCACAGGGGATCCGTATTCGGTCACCTTGGCCAGCCTGAACAGCCTCATAACGAAAAGTTTGAAAATAACCTTTGGGAAATCATCCGGAAAATGGACTCCTCAAGGCCAATTTTCCTCGAAGACGAAAGCCGCTCAATTGGAAAAGTCAGCCTGCCCGAACCATTTTACATCCGTATGCAATTGAGCCCTTTATACCTCCTTGAAGTAGATTATAACGACAGGGTTTTGCGGCTGGTAAATGAATATGGATTATTCCCAAAAGAAGATATTATCAGTAATATATTGAAAATCAACAAGTATATAGGGAGTGAAATATGCAACAAAGCAATTCAGTTGGTCATTGATGATGATCTGTGTGGTGCTGCAGGTCTGCTGCTAAAATACTATGATAAGAAATACAACGAAGCCATTGCAGGCTTCAGGCACAGGGAAATGATCGTGATAAAAGGTAGCAATAATGATTGCCAGCATAATGCCCGACTGATAAGGGATCTCACCACCAATATTAAGAATTGAGGTTCTTGTTCCCCGGTTGATAAAAGAAAATTCGAAAATGGATCCAATATATCTTGATTACAATGCCACCACTCCGGTCGATCCGGCAGTACTCTCAGCAATGATGCCTTATTTTTCTATGTATTATGGAAATCCTTCCAGTAGCCATTCTTTTGGGGTGTCTGCCAGGGCTGCCATTGAAAATGCAAGGGAACAGGTTGCCAGGATGATAGGCAGTAATCCTGATGAGGTGATCTTCACAAGTGGCGGTACCGAATCTAATAATCTGGCAATCCAGGGGGCTGCTTATGCCTGCAGGAACCGCGGAAACCATCTCATCATCTCTGCTGTTGAGCATCCTGCTGTGGCTGAAGTTGCAGCATATCTTCAACAAAATGGATTTGATGTATCAGTAGTTCCTGTTGACTCCACCGGGAGGGTTAATCCCTTTGATATTGAATCACTGATCCGGCCTTCAACGACACTCATTTCAGTTATGCATGCCAATAATGAGGTAGGTACCATACAACCGGTGCGCGAAATAGCTGAAATTGCTCACAGGTATCAGATAATAGTGCACACGGATGCCGCCCAGTCAATAGGGAAAATTCCTGTGGACATTACCGAACTGGGCGTTGACCTGTTAACCATTGCCGGACATAAACTCTATGCTCCGAAAGGAATTGGTGCGTTATATATCAAAAGGGGAGTAGTCCTGGAAAAATTCGTTCATGGCGCTGACCATGAGTACAATTTACGTCCCGGTACTGAAAATGTACCGCTGATCGTTGCTCTTGGCAAAGCGTGTGAACTTGTAACCGAAAATATCTCTGGATATTTTTCATCATTAAAAGAAACACGCGAAATACTGGCTAATGGATTGTTGGAACTGTTACCTGACCTCAGGATTAATGGCCATCCTGATTTTTGCCTCCCAAACACCCTGAGTGTCAGTTTTAAGGGAACAGGCGCAAAAGCAATTATGCCCCATCTGCCTGAAGTCGCCCTTTCTGCGGGAGCAGCATGCCATTCGGCGACCGGCGTATCCGGTACACTCGATGCCATGAACCTCCCACCGGAATATTCGTTTGGAGCTATCAGGATTTCATCCGGAAGGTACACCACAACTGAAGAAGCAGGAAGGGCGGTTGAGATGATTGCTGCAGCAGTTGAAAAAGCCCAATATCTCAAAGGTTCGGCAAGTCACACGTTGCTCAGTCCCACTAAACCACTAATTGATGCTGCGGGATCGGTTACAGAAATCAGGAGACCGGTTTTTAAGGATACAGCGAAAACTGAAACTAATAAATTGCAAACAAGCATTACCGAAACCAGGATCACACAATTTGATGCTGGACTTGGCTGTGGCTGCAAGATGAAACCCGGTGACCTGGAGTACATTTTAAAGAACCTTCCGACTAATCTGACCGGTAATGTCCTGGTGGCAACCGAAACCCGTGACGATGCCGCAGTATGGAAAATAAACGACAATGAAACAATAGTCCAGACGGTTGACTTTTTTACTCCCATGATCGACGATCCATGGCAATTTGGCGCCATTGCGGCTGCCAATGCTTTAAGTGATATTTATGCAATGGGTGCAAAACCAATTTTTGCGCTTAACCTGGTAGCCTTTCCAACTGACCGCTTGCCCCTTGATATCCTTAAAGAGATCATACGCGGAGCATCTGATAAAGCTTTAGAGGCGGGGATTCCTGTCCTTGGCGGCCATTCTGTTGAAGATACCGGTATCAAATTTGGTATGGTGGTCACAGGTAAGGCTTCACCACGGGAAATTATTACCAATGCGGGTGCCAGGACAGGCGACCTGCTTATACTTACCAAACCGCTGGGGACTGGTATCCTTACAAAAGCGCTTTACAAGGAAATGATCACTCCGGATGATGAAGCCATTGTCCGTTGTATCCGGGCAATGATGACACTTAACCGTTATGCGGCAATGATCATGCATGATCATCCGGTCAATGCATGTACTGATATTACTGGATTCGGGCTTTCAGGACACCTGCACGAAATGCTTCAGGCTTCAGCAACAAATGCAGATCTTTGGTACGGTAAAATTCCCTTGTTTCCCGGAGTTGAGAAATTTGCAAGGATGGGAGTCATACCAGGTAGTACTTCAAGCAACCAGTCATACAGCGCTTCCTGGATGGAAGACACCGTACTAAAGCCCTACCAGGTAGCAATAATCTGCGATTCGCAAACATCGGGTGGTCTTCTCATAAGTATTCCTGAATCAGATGCTGAACCGTTGGTGCAAGACCTGAAAAACAACGGAATCAATGCTGAAATCATCGGAAGGGTCACCGGGAAAGGTGATGGAAAGATCAATTGCAAATATTAAATCTTGTCCCTGATCCGTTTTATTATTAACTCGCCTCGTCAGACGTTAAATCGAATATGCATGATATCACCATCCTGCACCACATAATTCTTTCCTTCAACAAACAATTTGCCCGCTTCACGGCATGCGTGTTCAGTCTTGTATTTCATGAAGTCGTCGTACTTCATGACTTCAGCCCTTATAAAACCACGTTCCAGGTCACTGTGGATGACACCCGCTGCCTGAGGTGCGGTCATTCCTTTTTTTATGGTCCACGCCTTCACTTCTTTTGGACCAGCAGTAAAAAACGACATGAGGTTCAGGATATCATAAGCTGACCTTACCAGCTTATTCACACCGGGTTCTTTTAAACCTGCATCTTCAAGGAACGCCAGGCGATCCTCTTCACTTTCAAGCTCGGCAATTTCAGCTTCAAGGGCACCGGCAATCACAAGCACTTCTGCTTTCTCTCCTTTGACAGCTTCATTCAACTGCTCAACGTACTTGTTGCCGTTAACCGCTGAATCAGCATCCACATTGCATACATATATAACCGGCTTTGCGGTCAGCAGGAACATATCTTCAATTATCGCCTGTTCATGCTCATCCATTTCAAGGCTTCTTACCGACTGGAAATTCTCGAGATGTGCCTTTATCTTTTCAAGCATCTCAATATTTCGTTTTGCTTCTTTGTCACCACTTTTAGCGATCTTTTCCATTCGGGCAATCTTACGCTCCACCAGGTCAAGGTCCCTTATCTGCAATTCCAGGTCAACAATTTCCCTGTCTCTTGCTGGATTGACCGATCCTTCAACATGAGGCAGGTTCTCATCGTCAAAACAGCGCAGCACATGGATAATAGCATCAGTTTGCTGGATATCGGCCAGGAATTTGTTCCCAACCCCTTCACCATGGCTTGCACCTTTTGCCAGTCCCGGAATATCAACGATCTCAACGGTAGCCGGAACGATCCTGGCAGAGTGTATCAGACCATCGATTTCATACAACCGTTTGTCGGGCACCATGATCTGGCCGATATTCGATTTATTGGTGCTGTATGCAAAGTTGCTTGTCTGACCTTTAGTGTTCGATATGCAATTGAAAAGTGTAGTCTTACCTATATTGGTGAGCCCTACAATACCGCATTTTAATGACATGGTTGCAGAAGGTTTAAGATGCAAAGATAATCAAAAAGGACAGGCCTGGGAGCAGTTTTACAGAGATGTTCTAAGCCAAAGGGCAGCAATGATGCCGTTAATAAACTACAAAACGCTGACCCTGACATTGATGTTTGCTGATCTTCCCATATCGTCCACGCATGTGATGTTGTGGTTACCTGCCGACGCCTCAAGGTATACAGATTCAGAAGGGCCTGCTTTTTTCAGGAGTTTCCTGTTTACATACCAGTAAACCGCCTTAGTCCCGTTCAGGCAACTGCTTTGTAATAAAAGTTTCTGTTTCCTGCCTGCAAAAACCAGGTATTCAGCCCCATCTGTAAGTGATGTGATCTTCGGCCCGCTCTCCTGTGAAACATAAGTACACCGGGGATTATGCCCGGGAATGTGGGAATAGGGTATTGACATTTCCTCATAATAGCTGATAAGTTCCGGAGAATAGTTGGGATACAGGACTTTCTTATAACCTTTTTCAGGAAGGCATTCACTGCAGTATGAGATATTTCCGGCTCCGTCTGTGAATACTGGTTTCAGGTGGTTGCAGCGCATGGATGGTGAAATTCCGGGCAGGAACGCTTCCATAACCCTGTTGTGGCAGAATGTATCAGGAACCATTCCGCTTTCCGAGCAAACAAGTCTGAAATCAACCTCCTCAGGCGGATAAAACCACTCATTACCGCCTTTCCTTAACTGGTTGAAGATCATAAAAAGAAGCGGTACTGCTATATCTGTACCGTTCAGCTCAGGGATTCCTTTTCCGTCAAAGTTACCGGTCCAGATACCAATGGTATAATCAGCATTGTACCCTACAGCCCATCCATCCCTTCGTCCGTAAGAGGTTCCTGTTTTCCAGGCAATTTTTGGCAATCCTGCACTTTCAAGGTATTCATTTGGCAGGTCAGGCCGTTTCAGGTCGGTGAGGATGTCAGTGATCATGTAAGCGCTGCCCGGAGAACTAATCCTCACAGTATCGGTTCCTTCAGGTTCACTGTGTTTCCTCTTTTGCGTTCCCTTCCCTTTTCCCGGGGAATATCCTTTATCTTCTTTAATATACCTTAAAGGCTGCCATATGCCTTTATTTGCTATTGCAGCGTATAATCCCGTTAATTCTTCCAGGGTAGTGCCACATCCTCCCAGGATGAGTGAAAGGCCCGTCTTTTTTCGATTTTTATTGATCCAGTCAAAATGCGCCACCGATAGAAGTGTGGTGAAATCGTTAAGCCCAATTTGATCAAGAAGGTTGACAGCCGGGACATTTAGCGAGAGTGCAAGAGCCTCTTCAACAGTGACCTTCCCCTTATAGGTTTCATCAAAATTTTCAGGCCTGTAACCGCCGAAGTTTATCGGGACATCCGTTATGCAGCTCTTTGGTGAAATGATCCCCCTGTCAAATGCCAGCATATAAAGTGCCGGTTTAAGGGTTGATCCGGGCGACCTAACAGCTCTCACACCATCAACCTGTCCGCTGTAGCGGTCTTCATAAAACCCGGCCGAACCGGCATATGCCTTAACCTCCATGGTCTTATTGTCAACCACAATGACTGCAGCATTGGTGATCTGCATATTCCTAAGTGGCCTTATATAGTTGCTTAAAGCAGTTTCAACGATTGATTGTATCCTGAGGTCTATGGTCGATTGGATCCTGTCGTTTCCCGACTGGCCCGATCCTGACAGCCTGTAAGAGATATGGGGTGATTTTCTTGGCAGGGGATTTTTATGATTGGCAAATCCTTCATGCAAGGCATCTTCTGTCTCCTCTTTTGTGAAAATCTCCTTATTCCCCATCCTGATGATCCATCTGTTCCTGTTCTCAAGAAGTGCATTGCGTTTTGAAGGCATCAGGGCGTTGGGATTATTAGGTATCACGGTGAGCGTGACCAGTTGTGCCGGGCTGAGTTCCCTGGGTTGCTCACCAAACCATACCATTGCAGCCGTTTTAACACCTTCTATATTTCCACCATACGGCAAGTGGTTCAGGTACAACGTCAGGATTTCTTTTTTTGAGTAATGCCATTCGAGCTGCAATGCCCTGAATGCTTCCCTGAGTTTTGATCCCAGGGTCCTTGGCGCAGGATCCATAAGCCTTGCAAGTTGCATGGTGATGGTTGAAGCTCCTGACGTCCTTTTTCCGCTCGCCAGGTTATTCCATAGAGCCCTGACTACAGATATGGGATTGATGCCCGGGTGCCGGTAAAAATACTTGTCCTCCTTGAAAATCACTGCATCGCAAAGGTCACCCGATATCTCTTCATATTCTGCCCTGATCCGCCATTTCTCATCACTGCTCAGGAAACAGTGCATGACCTCCCCGTCAGATGAATAGACTACTCTTGAATATCCATGGTGAAAACCCGGGAGCGGAAAGATAAAGTCTGTCAGGATGAATATAAGCAACAGGGCGATGATCGTCGCAGGAATGATAACAATCCGGTGCTTTGCTGAAAAACTCATAAATTAACCGGTTGCAAAGTTGCGAATAAATCCCTTCACCACTTTACCGGAGAACAAAGCTAAAAATATAATGCATGGAGTTTTACCCCGTTCTTACTGAATTGAACAGCCGGCATCGGGATTTTAATAAAACCCAATGTGCTGAGAACCAGTCTGAGTGATTTACTCCTGACAGGTATCTTTGTAAGGTCAATGTCAGCCGAAAGCAGGTAGCTTCTGTATCTGTCAAAATCAGGAATCTTAACCCCTTCATGCATATCCGGATTGTTGAATGCCCCGGTCATTCCGGTGGCATTGTAACCTGCGGCAATGTTCAGCCACTTCGGGAACTGGCTTCCTGAATGTAAAAATGAACTGACATTTCCTGAGAGCCAATATGTGTGCCCGTTATAATCCTTAAGGGCACTTTGAATGCCGTTTTCTCCCAGCAGGTCAGGGCGGTATTGCGCATATTTAGTCGGATGGTACGACCACTTAAGCCTGATGCGCTGCTCCTGCCAGGTTAATTGCTGACTTACAAAAAGCAAAGTTCCCGTTGTATTTGCTGTAAGATCACCCCATGAAGCGCCCCATCCGGCTGAAAAACCATCAAATGTCTCTACAGTAGTGAGATACAACATTGCCAGTGCCCCTCCATATATTGCAGACTGGTTGTTTTTTACTCCGGCTATTGAAAGCGCCTCATAACCAAGCATACTGATATAATAAGCCGAAGTGGCATGGCCTATCTTGTCTGTTTGCATCCATTCCTTGTTGTCATTGAAAAAATGGAATGAACTCTGCGGATAATCCTTGTACCAAAGGGTATAAAGACCGTAAATACTCCCTGCATAAAGAACACCGGTTCCTGCAACCAGTTTTCTCAGTAATGGTTTGTTAACGGTATCACTTATAGAATCAAGAGCATTACGTCTGGCTAAAGTGTAATCCGAAGGACCTGACTTTTCAGTTAAAGTTCCGGATTCTTGTGAAATAACGCCAAATGGAATTATCCAAAGCAATAAGATTAATTTTAAAGTAATCCCTCTCTTCATTTATTTGAATTCCTCAAGTACCTTAAGTGCTCTTGCTTTCTTTTCCTCAAGCAGGCTGGCTGTTTCAGCTTCCATTATGAGGCGAAGGTAAGGTTCCGTATTCGAAGGCCGTATGTTGAACCACCAGTGCCTGAATTCCAGCCGGTAGCCATCAAAATCCATTATTTTTTCAGGTGTTTCTTCCTGAGTGAAGAAATCAATAAGCGCCTTCATTGCAGCAGATTTATTCTCTATTTTAAGGTTAATTTCGCCTGAACCATGATAAATAGAAATCCCTGCAATAAGCTGTGATAAACTGATTCCATTTTCTTTAGCCCTTTTAATTTCACCGAGTAAGATGAGCGCTGCAAGATATGCTGAATCAGAGTAATAAAAATCCCTGAAATAGTAATGCCCTGCCAGTTCCCCTCCGAATAAACCGTCTATCTCCCGCAATTTCATTGCAGCATAAGCCCTTCCAACCCTCCAAATATGCATAGGGTAACCAAGTGCCTCAACATAACGCGTTACAGATTTAGAAGTCCTGATATCCTGGAGGCATTTTCCTCTTATCCCTTTTGATGCAAAATATCCGGCCAGTAAGGCAATCATCATGTCAGGCTGTATAAATACTCCTCTTTCATCAACAAACATCACCCTGTCGGCATCACCATCAAATATTGCACCCACATCGCAGTTATTTTCTTTAACTGTCCTTGAAAGATCCGCTACATTCTCTTCTTCAAGCGGATTCGGCTCATGGTTAGGAAAAGTGCCATCGGGCTCTTCAAAGAGATAAAGAGGTGAATTTCCCAGTAATTTCCTGATCAGCAGCGATCCCATTCCGTTTGAGCAGTCCACTGCGATTTTTAGTCCTGTCAGGTTTGGGATGTAAGGCTTCAGGAATTCAAGGTAATCCCGGCTGATGTCAACGAGCCTGATTGTTCCCTTTGTTTCTGTAGGGGTGGGGACCTTAATTTCAGCCAGTTCAAGCAGGTCACTTAACCCCGTGTCATATCCAACAGGCAAGGCATCCCTGCCCGATACTTTCAATCCGTTATACTGCGCCGGATTATGCGAAGCCGTGATCATTGCCGAAGCGTTATAGCCGTATTTTGCTGTAGCCCAGTAGATCATAGGTGTCGTTGTGTGACCGCAAAAGTCAACATCGGCTCCGGCATCTGTAATACCCCTGCTGAGGTTTTCATAGATAGTCCTGGATGAAATCCTCACATCCATGCCAATCAGGACTTTATCTGCGTTCAACAGTCCGGGCAGGAAATAACCGATCCTGTAAACATCCTCGCCGGTAAAATCCTTGCCGAAAATTCCACGGATATCATATGCCTTAAACGCCGTTCGCATGATTTTGTGTTTGGTGCAAATATAATAAGTTCACCGGTCTCCTCACCCCATATGACTCTCTCCGGGGGCGAGTGATAAAGCTCATTGGTCACATGAAAGCTGATGCTTCGGCAGCTTCGCTGCCCATTACAAAAAGCTGATAGCTGATTGCTGATAGCTGACAGCTAATTCATTATTTTCCTCTGGTTCAGCGCCTGCTGGTATTTCCAGGCATTCACATTGTGCTGCTCAATGGTTTCCGCAAAGGCATGGTAACCCGAAAAATCTTCTTTGGCGCAGAAGAACATGTATTTGTGGTTTTCATGGTTCAGAACTGCGTCAATGGATGAGACTGATGGGAGACAAATCGGTCCGGGTGGCAGGCCAGTGTATTTGTATGTGTTATAGGGTGAGTCGATTTCCTTATAAATATTCAGTACGCGTTTGATCCCAAAATTCCCGTGTGCAAAAACCAGTGTAGGATCAGCTTCAAGAAGCCAGCCCTGCCTTAAACGGTTAAGATAAACACCTGCAACACGGGCCTTCTCATCATTCATATTGGTCTCCTTCTCAATTATCGATGCCAGGGTGATCACCTGGTGGCGGTTCAGCGACAATTCGCTTAATTTGCTGTCACGGTTATTAGCCCAGAATTTTTCCGATTCTTCTTTCATCCTTTTGAAAAAAGCACGCGGATTCGTTGTCCAGTAGAATTCATAAGTATTGGGTATCATAATGGTGAACAGGCTGAGCGGGGAGACTCCAAGCGAATCAAGGAACGCCGTATCATGCATCAAATTCTCCAGTTCAACCGAATCAGCTTCTATCTGGTGTGAAATGACCCCTGCCAGGTCGGCAGAGAAACGAACATTATTAAAGATCACATTAACAGGGTCCTGGGCTCCCGATCTGAGTTTGTTCACAAGGTCAAGGTTGCTCATTTTTTCATTCAGCTTATAATGACCGGGCTTTACCGAGTTCTGGTATTTCTTCAGATCAGCAACCAGCTCAAAGTTGTTCCTGTGGACAATAAAGCCTTTTGAGTAAAGTATCTTTTTAACACTGTCGAAATTGCTTCCGGTTGGGATATCAATGTAGGCTTCTGCTTTCTGCGGAACATATACATTCCGGGCATAAAGCAAAGAATATGCATAATAGGCGACTCCGGCAATGATGAGCAAAAGCAAAAAAAGCCACAGTTTCTTCCTGCTTGTTTTCTTAGTTCGCTTGCTGCCATAGCCGGGGTGGTATGATTCTCTCATGACAGTTTATAGGTGTTAGGTTGTATTATCGTATCAGTTGCATGATGTGTTCGTCACTCCAGTTTTCATTATGCCTGCGCCATTCCTTAAGTGTTCCCGTCTGAACAAACCCGCATTTGCTAAACAAATGTAAATTTAGTAAATTATCTGCTGGCACATGAACATATAGCTGATGAAGGTTTAATGTTGTAAAAGTATACTCTTTCATTAATTCAATGGCCTCCTGTGCAAATCCTTTGCCACGGAACTCCCCGCGTATTAAAATACCAAGCTCTGCACGCGAATTCTGCGGATCAAAGTCAAACAGGTCAATGGCACCAATGGCTGTGGTGGGTTCATTGTTGAGTATGATCATCAGTCTGAGCTGTTTCGATGTGTAAATATCTCCCGAATTGAGGATATACTGGTCAATCGCAAATTGCGAGTAGGGAACAATGGTATTGCTCACATGCCATACTTCGGGATCATTTTCCCAGATATAAAGTAACCTTGCATCATCCGGCTCCAACGCCCTTAAACTGATGTTCTCTCCAATCATTTAATCGCTTTTAGTTACTGGTTCCTGTCTCAAAATTCCGGATTCCGGATTCCGGATTGGCTCACCCTTCACTCCTCACTCCTCACTCCTCACCCCTCAAGCCTCACACCTCAATCCTCACTCCTCACTCCTATATCAGCATCGTCTCCCCTGTAAAAACCAGTTTGGCTGGACCTTTAAGTTTGACGTCTGTAAAGATTTCATCATTGATTACAAATGAAACTTCAAGTGTTCCGCCTTTGGTTTCCACCTTCCAGATATTATCATAGGTCAGCATACCGGCAACAATGGCCGATGCGGTTACGCCGGTACCGCATGAGAGGGTTTCTGCTTCCACACCTTTTTCATAAGTCCGCACAGTCACGATCCCGGGCGAAAAAGAGATGAAATTAACATTAACGCCATCGGGCTTGAACCGGGCATCATTCCTAATCGCCGGACCCTCTTTCATAACATCTGTATTGCCTACACTGTCAACAATCTTCACAACATGCTGCGTCCCCGTGTTCACACAGTAAAGGTCCTCAGATTTAAAGGGAAATTCCGTGTCACCCATCGTTATTTCAACTTCCCAGAGGGCTTCATGCGTTTTCTTCACTTCTGCATAGTGCAATCCGTCGCCTGCCATAAATGACATCGTTCCTGATGCAATTCCGATCATCTGGCAGAAAGCTGCCGCACACCGTGCGCCATTTCCGCACATTTTTGCTTTGCTTCCGTCAGCATTGAAGTAGATCATCTCAAAATCGTACACTTCCGATGGTGCCACAACGATAATTCCATCGGCCCCAATACCGGTGTGCCTGTTGCAAGCCTCCTTTATTTTGACCGAGGATAAAAAAGGTGTGGTTGTAAAACCATCTATCATGATGAAGTCATTACCTGTGCCGTGAAATTTATAGAATGGTGTCATATTATACCCGTTTTTGCCAAAATGGCATAGAATGTGCTACTAATTACGTGAGTCAAAATTACGATTTCTTTGAAATTAGTCATAGATTATTGTTTAATAAAAGCAATTTTGAAGCTGTTATGTGATGTAAAATCTGTTTATCATGCCTTTAAATAATATAAGCAATTATGGTTTGCAGATATCCTTAGAGGGTTAACAATTTTTAACAGCCATATTCGCAGAATGGTATCTAAATTGCGTTGTATATAGCAAATAATAATTTATACAAAAAATTACAAGGAAGGTAACCATGAAGACTACATTAAAAAAGATTGGAACAGGCCTCCTCATTGCAGTGACAGGTGGATTAATAGCATTGGGGGCTGACAAACTTACCGAAGAACGCCAGCAGGCATACCAAAACCGGTTTGATGAGAATGTACCGGCTTATCTTACAAGGAATGAATCTTTCACTCCGATGACGCTGCCCGATTTCACTGTGGCAGCCGATAATACCATTCATGCAGTTGTACACATAAAAACCGAATATGATAACCGAAGGAGCAGCGTATATGACTACTTTTTCGACTTTCGTGATTTCTTTGGTGACGGAGGGACTCCTCAGCCGGTCATAGCATCCGGCTCAGGTGTTATCATCAGCCCCGACGGTTATATTGTTACCAACAACCATGTGGTCACTGAATCCGACAGGGTAACCGTTACGCTGAATAATAAAAGGACCTATGATGCAGAGATTGTGGGAACAGATCCCTCAACCGACCTTGCTGTGATCAAGATTGATGCAAAGGAATTGCCTTATATGGTATTTGGTAATTCCGACGACCTGAAAATCGGAGAATGGGTACTTGCCGTTGGTAATCCCTTTAACCTGACATCAACCGTTACTGCCGGGATTGTAAGTGCCAAGGCAAGGAATATAAATATACTGGGATCACCCGACGGAAGTTCCATTGAATCCTTTATCCAGACCGATGCTGCTGTAAACCGCGGGAACAGTGGTGGTGCACTCGTTAACACCAACGGCGAACTGGTGGGTATCAATGCAGCCATTGCCTCAGGCACCGGCTATTATGCAGGTTATTCTTTTGCCATACCTTCAAATATTGTAAAGAAAGTGGCAGCCGACTTAAGGGATTATGGTACCGTCCAGCGCGGCTATATTGGCGTAAATATCCGTGAAATCGACAATGAGCTTGCTACTGAAGCCGGTATTCAGGATCTGAATGGTGTCTATGTCGCCGATGTCACTGACAACGGAGCAGCTAAACAAGCCGGCATAAAGTCAGGCGATGTTATTTTGAAAGTTGAAAATATTTCCGTAAATTCACCTTCCGAACTGCTCGAACTGGTTGGTCAGCACAATCCGGGAGACAAGATCAACTTAACCGTCAGACGGAATAATAAAGATATGGACTTCAATGTTGAATTGAAGAACCGTGAAGGAAGCACTGAATTGGCAAAGCGGGAAGAGTTTAATGCAAATTCCCTTCTCGGCGCTTCATTCAGGCCGGTTCCTGATAAATTGATGAAAGACCTGGGTATTTCAAATGGTCTTCAGATCACTTCACTAAGCAATGGTAAACTGCGAAGTGCAGGAATACGCGAAGGATTTATCATCACCCAGATTGATGGTAAGGAAATCAGTACAGAAGAGGATCTGAGTTCTGCGCTGGCTAAGAAAAAAGGCGGAGTCCTTGTTGAGGGAATCTATCCCAACAGAACCCGCGCTTATTATGGCTTCGGCCTTTAATGAAAGTGAAAACACAGGGCGGTAAAGCTCCTTTGCTACGCCGCCCTGATTTCCCGTTTAAAGTACAATTGAACTTTAAACGTTGCTGAAATGTTAATAAACCACTTAAAGATGAGTATAAGGGAAATACTCTGAAAACCAACTTTTATGAGACAATTAAAGATCATTAAATCAATAACCAACCGTGAAACTGCCTCCCTTGATAAATATCTTCAGGATATTGGTAAAGAAGAGCTGATCAGTGCGGAAGAAGAAGTTCTTCTCGCACAACGTATCAGACAGGGGGACCAGAAAGCGCTCGATAAATTATGTAAAGCTAACCTGCGCTTCGTCGTTTCCGTGGCAAAACAATATCAAAACCAGGGACTGAGCCTGCCCGACCTTATCAATGAAGGAAACCTCGGACTAATAAAGGCAGCTCAGCGTTTTGACGAAACAAGGGGATTTAAATTCATTTCGTATGCTGTTTGGTGGATCCGTCAAAGTATCCTGCAGGCCCTTGCCGAGCAATCCCGTATTGTAAGGCTTCCGCTTAACCAGGTGGGATCCCTCAATAAGATCAAGAAAGAATCTTCACGACTTGAGCAGAAGTTCGAAAGAACACCTTCGCCCGACGAAATCGCCGATTCACTTGAAATTCCTGAATACAAAATTGATGCAGCCCTTAAAATCTCTACACGGTACATCTCAATGGATGCTCCGCTCTCTGATGATGAGGACATGAAATTCATCGATGTATTCATTGATGAGGATACTCCGGTTACCGATGCCGGCCTGATGCGCGAATCCCTTGCAAGGGAAATACAACGCTCACTGGCTACCCTTACCGAAAAGGAAAGGGATGTAGTTAATCTTTACTACGGTATAGGTATGAACCATGGATTAACCCTCGAAGAAATCGGTGCAAAATTTGATCTTACACGGGAACGTGTACGACAAATCAAAGAGAAAGCTATACGCAGGTTAAAGCATACCTCACGCAGTAAATTGCTTAAGGCATACCTCGGACAATAACTGTCTGGTTCTCAAACAAAAAAAAGGAAGGCATGCCGCCTTCCTTTTTTTTTGTATTACCTTTTCCGTTTTTTCGGATATATCCTTTACCCTTGGTATTTGTTTATAATACATAGGATTTGAGATTTGAGATTCAAAAAACCTGAACATGAAAGCCCCTCGCCTTTAGGAGAGGGGTCGGGGTGAGGTATAAACTTGGAAAGGCCCTCGCCTTTAGGAGAGGGGTTGGGGTGAGGTGTAAACTTGGAAAGCCCCTTGCCTTTAATAGAAGTGTTGGGGTGAGGTGACAGATAAAATTTAACTGAATGAATTTCCCTTTAAAGATATTGATCGCTGAGGACAATATCCTGAACCAGAAGATTATCACCAAACTGGTTGAAAAACTCGGATGGGAATTCTGCCTGGTCGATAATGGACTGAAAGCTGTTGAAGAATGCCGCTCAGGCAATTATGATGCGGTACTTATGGATATCGACATGCCTGTTATGAACGGTTGGGAAGCAACCATTCACATAAAGAAAATAAAACCCGGCCTTCCGGTTATTGCGCTCACCGCTTATGCCGAACATTCATTCCGTGAACGAAGTTTTGCCGCCGGAATGGATTATTTCCTTGCAAAGCCATACAACTTCGTTGAAATTGAGAAAACAGTGCTGAAAAGTATCCGCGCCTGATATTTTTAGATTAATTTTGCCTCATTCGCCCTGTAATTCATTGAGCCTTTGTATTTTTGCAGAAGTTATGGAATAAACTGCCTGTCGGCGGTTTGATTTTCAGAAATTTATGGAAATGAAATCTTCTTATTCAAAATCCACCAAATACATCTTTGTAACCGGTGGAGTCGCCTCCTCTTTAGGTAAAGGCATCATCTCAGCCTCGCTGGCAAAACTCCTTCAGGCAAGAGGTTATTCGGTCACCATCCAGAAATTGGATCCTTACATCAATGTTGATCCGGGAACCCTGAATCCTTATGAACACGGAGAGTGCTTCGTTACCAACGACGGTGCTGAAACAGATCTCGACCTTGGTCATTATGAACGCTTTCTCAATGTTCCTACTTCACAGGCCAATAATGTTACAACAGGCAGGATCTACCAGACGGTTATCGACCGGGAACGCCGGGGTGACTTCCTTGGAGCAACCGTGCAGGTTATTCCGCATATCACCGATGAAATCAAGCGAAGGATCAAATTGCTGGGACAAACATTCAACTTCGACTTTGTCATTACCGAAATAGGGGGGACCGTTGGCGACATCGAATCCTTACCTTATATTGAAGCTGTCCGTCAGATGAAATGGGAGATGGGGACTGATTGTATTGCCGTCCACCTTACGCTGGTTCCTTACCTCGCCGCAGCCGGTGAGCTCAAAACCAAACCCACCCAGCATTCCGTAAAAGCACTCCTCGAACAGGGAGTGCAACCTGATATCATTGTATGCCGTACCGAGAAGCATCTCAGCGAAAGCATGCGAAACAAGATCGCCCTTTTCTGCAACGTAAACCCAACCGCCGTAATTGAATCCATTGATGCTTCAACTATCTATGAAGTTCCGCTGCTGATGCGGGATGAAAAGCTCGATGTGGAAGTCCTTGAGAAAGCAAGGATGCCGATCGATAAACAACCTGATCTTGATTCATGGGAAGAATTCCTGTACAGGCTCAAACACCCGAAGGCAGAGGTAACCATTGGCCTTATAGGTAAATATGTTGAATTAAAAGACGCCTATAAATCTATCAATGAAGCAATTGTCCACGGGGGCGCTGCCAACCAGTGTAAGGTGAATGTTAAACCGATTCATTCTGAAAGCATTACCGACGAAAACCTGGATGCCCTGCAGGGCCTTGACGGATTGCTCGTTGCTCCCGGTTTCGGTCACAGGGGCATTGAAGGCAAGATCACAGCCATTAGATATGCCCGCGAGAACAATATTCCCTTCCTGGGCATTTGCCTCGGAATGCAATGTGCTGTTGTTGAATTCGGCAGGAATGTCCTCAATCTGAAAAATGCACACTCAACCGAAATGAACCCCGATACCCCTCACCCTGTGATTGATATCATGGAAGAACAGAAAAAAGTATCAAACAAAGGAGGTACCATGCGTTTGGGTTCATATCCCTGTAAAGTGGAAAAAGGCACCAAAGTATTTGACGCATACGGAGTGGAAGAAATCGAGGAACGTCACCGCCACCGCTATGAGTTTAATAACAAGTACCTGAAGGAATACTCGGCTGCAGGACTGGTGCCGGTGGGCATGAATATTAAAAACGACCTTGTTGAGATCGTTGAGCTTCAGGGGCATCCATGGTTTGTCGGTATCCAGTTCCATCCTGAATATAAAAGTACAGTGGCACAGCCTCATCCGCTTTTTGTCAACTTCATCAGGGCGTGCGTAGCTTACAGGAAAGAGCACAATTTTGTTAAGGTTGCACAGTAAAGCTTCAAGGTTTTGTCTACCTTTGCAGCCTCATAATGATCACATCTATCGAATAATATGAATAAGAACACCATAATTGGCATCGTAATCATTTTTGCCCTTATGATAGGCTACACCATCATGGTGTCGCCCTCAAAGGAAGAACTTGCTGCCCGTAAGAAAACCCAGGATTCACTGCTGATGGTTCAGCAACAGAAGGTACTCGACAGCATCAACAAGTCAAATACTGCAATAAGTGCCGATACCACTGCCAGCACATCAGCTGCCGAAACCACACTATCCGGGGGCTCAGAAACTGCAGTAACCGATTCAGCAGCATTGCGGACCCAACAATATGAACTCTTCGGCGAATTTGCCCCTGCCGCAACAGGAACTGATGAAGAGTACACCATTGAATCAGACCTGCTCAAAATTACCCTCGTCAATAAAGGTGCAAGGGTTGCAAGTGTTCAGCTTAAGAAATACAGTACTTTCGACGGTCAGCCACTGATACTCTTCAATAAAGACTCATCAGACTTCAATATTGCCTTCTTTGCCGGGGTTCGCTCAATCAACACCCGCGACCTTTATTTCAAACCTTACTGGCCAAAAGGAACAAAGCAGGGCCAGAAACAACTTTCTGTTGAAGGCGCCGACTCCATAAGTTTTGCTTTCAGGGCCTACCCCGGTTCTGATTCAGTTACCGCCAACAGCTATATTGAATTCCTTTATACCGTTAAAGGTAACAACTACATGGTTGATTATAAGGTCAACTTTGTCAACATGGGTGGGATCATAAAGTCAAACACCAAGGATATCAACATCGACTGGATGGCCCGCCTGATCAACCAGGAAAAGAATATTAAGAACGAACGCAACACTACCACGGTTTATTACCGTCATGCCGATGAAGAGGTGGATAACCTGAGCGAACGTAAAAATGCAGAAGAAAATATCAGCACTCCGGTCAAATGGGTCTCATACAGCCAGCAGTTCTTCTCAAGTACCTTCATTGCCGGTGATTACTTCCAGGATATTTCGATCGTGAAGACCATTGAACCTGAAACCGAGCAAAAATATCTCCAGATGATGGTGAGTACCATCTCCATGCCCTTTAAATCACCGGATAACCAAACCTTTGATTTTGCATTCTACTACGGCCCAAACAAATACAATATACTTCGCAAGTATAAAATGGATCTTGAAAAGCAGATCCCCCTCGGATGGAGTTTCTTCCTGATGCAGTGGATCAACCGTTACGCTGTCATCCCGGTATTCAACTTTCTCGAAGGCTTTAATCTCAATTACGGTATCATTATCCTCATCCTGACAATACTGTTGAAGATCATTCTGTTCCCGATCGCATATAAAACCTATGTTTCATCAGCAAAAATGAGGTTACTTAAGCCCGAGATAGATGAGATAAATGCCAAATTCACTAAATCCGATGATGCCCTGAAGAAACAACAGGCAACCATGGCTTTGTATAAAAAGGCAGGTGTGAACCCTATGGCCGGTTGTGTGCCAATGCTCCTCCAGTTGCCTATTCTCATTGCCATGTTCCGCTTCTTCCCGGCATCCATTGAACTAAGGCAGGAACCCTTCCTCTGGGCTAAGGACCTTTCCAGTTATGACTCGGTGCTCGACCTTCCCTTCAACATTCCGTTCTACGGCGACCACGTGAGTCTGTTCACTCTCCTGATGACCATTTCAACCATCATATACACTAAGATCAACAACGATATGATGGCGACAGGCAACCAGATGCCGGGCATGAAGACTATGATGTATCTCATGCCGGTCATGTTCCTTGGTTTCTTCAACAGCTATTCAGCCGGACTGAGCTATTACTATCTGCTTGCAAACCTTATCACCTTTGCCCAGATGTTTGCCATCAGGCGGTTTGTCGATGAGAAAAAACTGCACGCCCAGATCCAGGAAAACAAGAAGAAACCCGTCAAAAAATCAGGTTTCCAGAAACGCCTCGAAGAAATGGCTAAACAGCAACAGCAGCGCCGCAAATAATAAAATCTATGCAGAGACGCAATTTATTGCGCCTCTGCAAACGTCCGTTCGCTACCGAACGTAAAAAAAATTAAAAAAAATATTTTTTTTCAAACAATCCTGAATACCAGGTGTTTAATATTTAAGTTGATCGATAGAATGAAAATTCTGTCTTTAACATGGAAGTGATAGCGTTAGTTATCCTTCTAAAGGAAAAGAGATAGTACTAAAATACTATCTCTTTTTCGTTTTTATGCCTGACGATATTGTTAAAGCCAATGGCAGATACCGGTTTAGTTATTAAACGGACATACCTTCCTGCATTCATTGCATGTATATAAGTCCCATCCCCTTGGATGTACCTGACAACTTAGTGGACGGCAGAGATCCTGCCGGACGGTAATCCCGTCGAGTGCACCTGACGGGCATGAATCCAGGCACAGGCTGCATCCCTTCAGGCACTCAGTTACCGTGGAAAGAGGATCTTCTTCAAGGAGTGCATCTGTCAACACAGCTCCGATATAAAGCATACTTCCAAACTCATCATCTATAAGCAGGTTGTTCCTGCCTAAAAAGCCAAGACCTGCATTCCTCGCTGCGTGCCTGAGCGAAAGAATTCCCATACCTTTCTGCTTTTCAGGCTCCCAGAATAAGTAAGGGACATCGGTAGGTACAGGTATTGCGCCATGCCCTTTGTGTTGCAGGCGGATGCAAAGTTCAAGTCCGATTTTGTCGAGTGTTGTATATAACATGTAGGCGGTATGTGAATATACTGCCACATTTTCGGCATGGATTGCTTCCTTTGGCATGCTTTTCAAAAAGACAACCACCGATTTAGCCTTTGACCATATATCTGTTGGCCTGAAGCCTGCAGGTGCCTCCGAAAACCTGCCGGTGCCCGAAATTCCGCACCTGTCGGCACCTAATGAAATTGCAAAATCTTTAACTTCCTGTGGTGTTAACATATAGAACACGGCTTTGGAAAGTTGTAAATATAAAAGTTTTTTAGGTAAGAAAGATTGATAACTCACTACTCATAACTTTAACCATTGCCCCACGCCCCGGAATCCGGAATCAGGAATTAGGAATCCGGAATCCGGAATCCGGAATCCGAAATCCGGAATCCGAAATCCGGAATCTAATTGGAAATTGCTTAATTTCGTTAAAGAAATGATTCCGACCCTGATGCCGAAAACTGCTAAATACATCTTTCTGATCCTGATTGTCTTCTGTACGTTGCCGGAACTGAAGCTGTATTCACAGCCCGATCCCTCCTCAAAGAAACATCTCGAACGTCTCATCAGGGAAGGGGCAAACGACAATTTTTCAGGCATTTATTCCATTTTGGCATGCAATGAGGACAGCCTCTTCTTTCAGCAGGATACCATACGGTTTTACGATGATCCCGGCTATTTTAGCTCAATAGGAATCTGCTGTGAGTTCACAGAATGGGAATTCATTGATGATGACCTTATCCGCCAGCAGGAGCCGCAAACATGCCTTGACCCTTCCAGTATGCTCATCTCCAGCCTCCGCCATTTCAAATACCGCTTAGAAAAGTCAAGGGGGAAAATCTATATCAACCTCTTTAGTTCAAACAAGGAATACGAATCCTTCCTTGTCAAAAACATCGAATACATTGAACTACCCGGCGAAAATAACTGCCGTGCCATTACCCTTATCCGGCAACGGCCCGTCATTCCCCTATTGAAGATCAAGATGCCGAACCCGGTTAAAATGGTCACCATACCTAAGAATTAGTTCAAAGCATCGCGTTCAACTATATTGAACTATTTTGAACAACATTGAACAACCTTTGAACAACCTTTGAACTATTCACCTCATCCCCAGCCCTTCTCCTCAAGGAGAAGGGAGCGCTCTAATTCAATTTTGAACAACCTTGAACCACTTTTGAATTATTC
>DATGZB010000026.1:0-44403 GCA_035297395.1 Lentimicrobium sp.
GCCAAAGATCAAATTCTATTTTGGGGTAAAAGGCACTCTACCGGATAAAAGCCAGTTTGATGAAGTAAATAAAGCCATGCGCGCCAGCCTTGAAGGGATGATTGATGCGATGGGACTTCGGTAGAAGGCTAAAAGCTAAGGGCTAAAGCTCAAAGTAGTTCCCCGTTCGGCAGTTCGAAGTTCTAATGACCTGGTTCCAAAGTTCCGGAGTTCCTGGTTCCTGGTTCCTAATTCCTAAGTTTATGGTTTATGGTTTATGGTTCATGGTTCCAGTTTCCAGTTCTCAATTTCGGTAATCAGCCCATGGTTTAAGGTTTATTCATTATTCACTATTCACTATTCTTTTGCCTTTCGCCTTTCGCCTTTTGCCTTTTGCCTTTTAAAAAGAGGGTGCTATCTTTGTGCTGACCAATCTTCAACCTAATGAAAAGATCAGCACTCTTAAAGAATTCTATTGCACTCATTATTTCAATCCTGACTGTTTCAGCTATATTTGCTCAAACACAGCCGGTTAAGGATTATTCAGCATTTGTAAATCCATTTATTGGTTCAGGATCAGTTGACAGCCTTAGTCTCTCAGGAAGCAATTTTCCCGGAGCCACTTATCCTTTCGGTCTCGTTCAGTTGAGCCCTGACACGGATGATAATCCGGAGGACCCCTGCAGTGGGTACGATTATGCCGATGACACCATAGTCGGCTTCAGCCATACCCATTTAAGCGGAACCGGTGTAGCCGACTTGTTTGATTTCCTCTTCATGCCTTTTAAAGGAGAGATCAGGTGGGAACCTTATGCAAAAGATGGCCATAAAGGCTACAGCTCAAAATTCAGCCATAAGAAAGAAAAGGCATCACCCGGATTCTATAGTGTTGTCCTTGATAATGCTGCCATGGTAGCAGAACTGACAGCAACCGAGCATTGTGGCATGCACAGGTACTCATCTTATGATGGACAACCCTTCTACCTGATGATCGATCTGGATCACTCGCTGGATAAAAAGCGTCCATACTGGTCATGCCGGATTATAGATGCCCAGATCAGGGTGATAGATGACCATACTATTGAAGGATATAGGACAATCACCGGTTGGGCCTCACAGAGAAGAGTTTACTTCAGGGCAGAATTCTCAAAACCATTCAGTAAACAGTTCATGAAAGCAGGCAACAGGGTTTATGAAAATGTCCCGGTAGCCAATCATACCAACCTGAAGATGGTTGCTCTCTTTGATAAGAACCCGTCTATACCCCTGACAGTAAAGGTTGGATTATCATCGGTAAGTTATGAAGGCGCCAGGGAAAACCTGAAAGCTGAGATTACAGGTTTTGATATTGATAAAGTTCGCCAGCAAACACGGGAAGAGTGGAATAAAGAACTTTCGGTAATCGGCCTGGAAGGACCCGATAAGCTAAAGACAATTTTTTATACTTCGCTTTACCATACACTTATCCAGCCAAATAACCTCGCTGATGTGAACGGTGATTATATAAACAGCACATCTGAATTACGAAAAGCCCCTGATAAGAAGCACTATAGCACCTTTTCATTATGGGATACCTACAGGGCAGCCCATCCGCTTTATACAATCATAAAACCCGGACGTGCAGCAGGTTTTATCAATTCAATGCTCAGGCAGTACAAAGATTATGGCTATCTGCCTATCTGGCAGCTATGGGGCAAAGAGACATACTGTATGATTGGAAACCACGCTATTCCTGTTATAGTGGACGCTTTCAATAAAGGAATAGAAGGTGTTGATTATAATCTTGCATGGGATGCTGTGAATGCCTCCTCAAGAATCCCTCATCAGCATGGAGCATTCAATATCCTTGATAAATACAAGTATTTTCCCGAAAACAAACAATCACAATCAGTTAGTATAGCACTTGAAGTTGCTTATAATGACTGGTGTGTAGCCAATATGGCTGAGAAGTTAGGGAAGATGAATGACTTTAATTACTTTAAAATACGCTCAGAATACTACCGTAATCATTTTGACAGTACAATTGGGTTCTTCAGAGCGAAGGATGACCAGGGCAAATGGATAGAGCCCTTCTCACCTTTGAAGTATGGGGGTAATGGCGGTTATCCTTTTACTGAAGGCAATGGCTGGCAGTATCTGTGGTATGTGCCTCAGGATGTGCATCATTTTATAGGAATGCTTGGCGGTGAACAGGCATTCATTGCTAAACTTGATGAATTCTTCAGCCTGAACGCCAAACCGGATGATGTGAACGGAAATGCTTCGGGGTTTATCGGACAGTATGCCCACGGTAATGAGCCAAGTCACCATATAGCCTATCTGTACAATTTTGCCGGAGAACCCTGGAAAACACAATATTATACTGCCAAAGTGATGAATGAGCAGTATACTGAGCAGCCATCCGGTTATTCAGGAAATGAAGATTGCGGCCAGATGTCCGCATGGTATATTTTCAGCGCCATGGGATTTTATCCCGTGAACCCTGCTAATGGTGTTTATGTGCTGGGATCACCACAAGTACCATCCTTAACCATTAATCTTGAAAATGGAAAGAAATTCAGCATCATCACACACGAGGCAGGTGGCGATAATATTTATATCCAGAAGATTTCCTTAAACGGTAAACCTTATACTAAAACCTTTATAACGCACAATGATATTATAAATGGTGGTCAATTGGAATTCTTTATGGGTAAAAGTCCAAATAAGAAAATGGCAAAGTACGACAGGCCATAGCAGATAAAGATTATATTTTATAAGCCAATCAGATTCATAAAATAAATTTTAGGAGCGGATTAATAATCTGCTCCTTTTTTGTTATTATTTTTATATAACATTTTATCCAATTATTATTTAACAAAATCTGACCTTATGAAAAGATTTCTACTCTTTATCATTATTGTATTATGCTCTGCAGGTTTAGCCAATGCCCAGAGATGGGCTGATTGGTATCCGGATAATGGTCCGTATGGCGGTGATGTTCGTGCAATATCGGTGGGAACTGATAATAAAGTCTATGCCGGGACACAGGGCGGAGGTGTTTTCAGATCTGAAAATGGTGGCCAGGACTGGATTCAGATGAACGACGGACTTACCAATACAGATGTAAGAGCCATCGTTATCAATAACACAGGTACATTGTTTGCCGCAACTATGGGTGGTGGAGTCTTTAAACTTGAGCAGGGAAATACGGACTGGCAACCCGCAAACGTTGGACTCGATTATCCATGGATCAATACACTCATTATGAATAATAATGGTGATCTCTATGTTGGCACCTATGAAGGAGGCGGAATCTATAAATCTACCAACTCAGGTCAATCGTGGGTACAGGTAAATAACGGACTAACAACAACCTATATAAATGCCCTCGTGACTAATTCACAAGGACATATTTATGCGGGCGGCTACATGGGAATATTCCTGTCAACAGACAATGGGGCTAATTGGGTACAGAAAAACAGCGGAATCAGTGAACCTTATGTGTTATCACTTGCCGTAAACTCAGAGGGAACCGTATTTGCCGGACTTGATTTCAATATTGGCGTGTACAGGTCAACTGATAATGCCGAAACATGGGAATCAATAAGCAATGGCATGGGGTACCCTGCAGGAATTAACGCGCTCCTATTAAATAACTCTGATGTTCTTTTTGCCGGCACATACGGAATGGGTTTATTCAGGACGGCCAATAATGGTGACCTCTGGGAAGCGGTTAATGAGGGTTTGGGTTCTCAGTATATTGTATCCCTGGCAGCAGATAATGCTGGTAATCTATTGGCAGGCTCTTACCTGGGTGGTGGTATTTATTTTTCTGCTAATAATGGTGACACGTGGAGTGCTTCATATGACGGCCTGGCAGCAACTACTGTTAAAGCTTTCCATCACATGTACGAAGATCGGGAAGGCTACATTCTCGCTGCTACATATGGAAATGGAATATTCAAAAAATCCATGTACAGTAATGATTGGATAAAGATAACACCCGATTCAATAGGCAGATTTTTTAACGATATATTCAATAATTGGTGGTTTGCCACGATTTATGCAACTGCTGATTTTGTGGATGGTAAAGGTGGGCTTTATAAATCAACTGATTTAGGAGAGACATGGCAAGAGTTATTGCAAGGTGAAACCGAGTATGATCCACGTGGGGTGGTCGCAAATTTATCCAATGATATTTTCATTGCTACATATGGAGACGGAGTTTTATGTTCAAAGGATGGTGGACTTACCTGGGAAAGGAAAAATAATGGATTGGATTGCCCTTATCTATGGTGTATTGCTTTTGATGATTATAGTAATGACCTTTTTGTTGGTTCTGCTGGTTGTGGTACTGGAATTTACAGATCAACTGATAATGGAGAAACATGGGAACTGATTAATAATGGATTGCTGACAACAGACATTAAATCCATTAGATGTTACTCTTCTGGATTTATTACTGCAGGAACATATCCCATTTTTGGTGAGGGCGGTGGTGTGTACAAATCATATGATAATGGTGATACCTGGATAGAATCTAATGAGGGACTCCAAAATCTTTACATCAATGATTTCGAAATTTCATTATATGGAAATATATTTACAGCTACAGCCGGAGGAATATATGAGTCATACGATTATGGAGATTCATGGACTCTCACAAGCCATGGTTTATCTAATTTAAATATTCAAGCATTATTCTCGGTTTTTAGTGACACATACTTATATGCAGGCACCGCAGGTAGCGGTTCATGGAGAGCCTTTTTTCCAACAGACAGAAAGGAATATCTTTTCTCTGATGATCTGATAGTTTACCCTAACCCTGTCATAAATACTTTAAATTTCGAAAATCACTATCAAGAAGGTATTGCATATTTTGAAGTTTACAATCAAAATGGCGAACTGGTAAAGAAAGGAATAAGCCCCAAAGGTCATAATACAATACCTGTTTGTTATCTAAAGTCTGGAATGTATTTTATAAGGGTAATGAACGGCAATCAACTTCAGAAAGCGAGTTTTCTTAAAAACTAGACTTTAATAGTTTTCTTACAATAAAAAAGGGCAGATCGTATCTGCCCTTTCTCGTATTAGAATATAACTGTTCTTTCTAACTTTTTTAGTAATCTTTTAGCTTCCCAGTGTTGCAACCATCACTGCCTTAATAGTGTGCAGCCTATTTTCTGCTTCATCAAACACTAATGACATGGGTGATTCAAAGACATCCTCTGATACTTCCATTGACTCCAGTCCGTATTTTTGGTAAATCTCTTCTCCTATTGTGGTTTCCCTGTTATGGAATGCAGGCAGGCAGTGCAGGAATTTAACATTCGGATTGCCGGTTTTTTTAACAACATCCATATTAACCTGGTAAGGACTCAGTAACTTGATCCTCTCAGTCCATACTTCTGCGGGCTCGCCCATCGATACCCATACATCGGTATAAAGGAAATCTACGCCCTTTACCCCTTCTTCAACATTCTCAGTAAGGGTAATTTTAGCGCCGGTCTCTTTTGCTATCTCGCGGCATTTAGCAACCAGTTCTTCATTTGGCCAGCAGGCTTTGGGAGCTACTGCCCTGAAGTCCATACCCATCTTAGCGGCACCAACCATCAATGAATTTCCCATATTATTGCGGGCATCACCAAGATAGGCATAAGCTACCTTGTGAAGCGGTTTATCATTATGTTCCATCATCGTAAGAAAGTCGGCAAGTATCTGTGTTGGATGGAATTCAGTGGTCAGCCCGTTCCAAACAGGCACTCCGGCATATTCACCAAGTGTTTCAACAATAGTCTGGCTATAACCACGGTATTCAATACCATCATACATTCTTCCCAGCACCCTTGCGGTGTCTTTCATTGATTCTTTCTTACCCATTTGTGAGCCTGATGGGCCAAGGTAAGTAACATGGGCACCCTGATCTAAAGCTGCAACTTCAAAGGCACAGCGGGTACGGGTTGAGTCTTTTTCAAATAGCAGCACAATATTCTTTCCTTTAAGTTTCTGCTGTTCGGTTCCTGTATATTTTGCGCGCTTAAGGTCGGATGAAAGCTGCAATAAATGCTTTATCTCCTGAGGGGTGAAATCAAGCAGTTTTAAAAAATTACGGTTTCTGAGATTAAATGACATGGTTAATATTTTTAATGGTGATAAATTTATACTGAATCGGTTAAATTATTGCTACCCTGGTTCCGCCATTATCAATACCCAATTTTTCGGCATTGGTGATAATCGCTTCTTTTCCGGTACCTTCAACAAAGCTGATAGCAGCCCTTATCTTGGGTGCCATGCTTCCTTCGGCAAATTGTCCCTGGTCGAGGTAACGCCTTGCTTCCATGATCGTCATACGGTCAATCGACTGCTCCTGTGGGGTGTTAAAATTAATGCAAACCTTCGGTACATCGGTTAAGATAAACAATTTATCGGCGCGTATCTGGACGGCAAGCAGCGATGAAGCCAAATCCTTATCAATAACTGCATCAATTCCCTGAAGCTTATTCCTTTGAACGTAGAACTGAGGAATTCCACCTCCACCGACTGCTATAACTATCTGTCCTCCACGCGCAAGTGTTTCAATTGATTTCTGGTTGCTAATGACAAGCGGTTTAGGACTGGCAACAACCTTCCTGTAACCTCTTCCACGAGGGTCAGCAGCAAATATTGCTCCGGTTTCAGCAGCAATCTTATCGGCATCTTCCTGGCAGTAAAAAGGGCCTACAGGCTTGGTAGGTTTTTCGAAAGCAGGGTCACTCTTATCAACCAACACCTGGGTGATAATTGAAATGATATCGCGTTCCATATCATTTGCCAGCATTACATTCCGGAGTTGCTGCTCAATAATATAGCCTATAAATCCCTGGGAATAGGCTACAGCTACATCCAAGGGCATGTCGGGGAGACCATAAGTTTTGTGCCCTGCTGTGTTTGCCAGCAGGATATTCCCTACCTGAGGGCCATTACCATGTGTGACAACGATGTTGTAATTATTTCTGATGAGAACAAGCAATCTTTCTGCGGTGTAGTAGGCATTCTGTTCCTGGTCGTCAATAGTACCTTTTTGGTCGCTCCTCAAAAGCGCGTTGCCGCCGAGTGCTATAACAGCTAGTTTATTCATGTGGTTTTGTTTGGATTAGGGTTAATCGTGCAAAATTATGAGAAATAAACTACAAAGCAAGAATCACTATTTTTGCACAATGAGTAATCAGAAAAGATCTTTTGCCTTTGCCATTGCTGCTATCCTACTGTGGAGCACTGTAGGAACCGCTTTTAAGATTTCGCTCAGGCATCTGAATTATGCCCAGCTTCTGTTGCTGGCATCACTGGTATCAGCCGTTTTTATAGGAGTTACTATACTTATTAACGGACAAGCCAGATTGATCAAACACTTTACAGGAAAAGAATGGCTGCATTCAGCTTTTTTGGGCTTCCTGAATCCGTTTGCCTATTACCTGATTCTCTTTAAAGCCTTTTCCCTCTTAAAAGCACAGGAAGCAGTAGCCTTGAATTATATTTGGCCCATGATGCTTGTTTTGCTTTCGGTTCCGATATTAAAGCAAAAGATCACATGGATGAATGTGGTTGCCCTCCTGATCAGTTTCTCAGGCGCAATAATTATTGCCACCCAGGGCAGGCCTTTCAGTCTTGACCTGAAGGAGCCCCTGGGAGTAACCCTCGCACTGAGCAGCGCAATCTTCTGGGCATTGTTCTGGTTGCTTAATGTTAGGGATAAAAGGGAAGAAACCCTTAAGCTCTTTATGAATTTTGCCTTCGGGTTCATTTATACTCTCATCTTTTGCCTGGTTACCGGAAATATTCCAGAAATAAGTGCACCCGGATTATTAGGTTCAGTTTATGTGGGATTGTTTGAAATGGGAATAACCTTTGTTTTGTGGTTAAAGGCATTAAAATACGCTGATAACACTGCCAAAGTGGGTAACCTTGTTTACCTCTCCCCTTTCATGTCATTGATCTTTATTTCGATTATTATAGGTGAAAAAATCCTTGTTTCGACTTTAGCCGGTCTGGTGCTGATCATTTCCGGGATCATCATACAGCAATTGGTATCCAAAAGAAAAGCTTAAAGGAAAATTCTTACACTCCCCATCGCTGAATGAATGAGTCTTGTTGATTTTCACCGGGACCGTCGGGAAAGGAAAAGGAAAAATTACATTAAATATATTTGCTGATAGTTTCAAGCAAAACCCCGGGCCGTATTGGTTTTGGCAGGTAATCGTCACAACCAGCCAGTGAGCTTTTCTCCTTCTCTCCGATCATTGCATAGGCTGTCTGGGCTATCACAGGAAGATCAGGAAACTTTTCCTTGATCATTTTAGTAACCTTGTATCCGTCTATTCCGTTGAGCTGCACATCCATAAGAATAAGATCAGGGCGATGCTCTTCTGAAACATAAGCAATTGCTTCTTCACCGCTTTTGGCCCAAAAGATTTGAGCTCCTGATTTCCTGAGTGTTGCAGCAAGGTAGGAATAGTTTGAAACAACATCTTCAACAATAAGGATCTTTTTATCCTTCCAGGCGTCAATGCTGTCATTCAGATTGGTAACAGTCTTTCTCATAGGGCAGATATCTCCTCAATGGGTTGCAAATATAACAAAATCAATTATTTTTTGAGTGTTTATAAACCTTTCCACCAACTTTCTTTTACATATTCCTTTCATTATGAGCTTAATCCATTAAGATATATCTCGTAATTTTGCAGCATGGAAAAAAGAAGAATAGCCTTTCATACCTTCGGTTGCAAGTTGAATTTCGCCGAAACATCCTCTATAGCCCGTAAGTTTACTGAAGAATTATACAATACAGTTGATTTTAAAGAAAAAGCCGATATATACGTCATACATTCCTGCACGGTTACAGCCCAGGCTGAGAAGAAATGTAAAGCCGCCATCAGGCAGGCCATGCGTCGAAATCCCGAAGCATCGGTCGCAGTCATCGGTTGTTACTCACAACTCAAACCTGAAGAATTATTAAAGATGCCCGGGGTCAATATTGTTTTGGGAAACAGTGAAAAATTCAAACTTTTCGATGTAATTGACAATAAAAATAGGGCCCCAGACAATTCGTCTTCTGAAAATTTATACACAAGTGGTCCCGGAACCGGAAATATCCTTGAAATTGATTCTACTGATAAATTCTCTGCTACAAATTTCATGCAGTCGAGAACCTATGAACCAGGCTACTCAATGAACGATCGTACGCGCTCATTCTTCAAAGTTCAGGATGGTTGTGATTATTTCTGTACGTATTGCGCCATTCCTTTTGCCCGTGGAAGAAGCCGGAGCGCGACTATTAAGGAAACCATGGATATTGCCCGGCAAATTGCCTCAACCGATATTCGTGAGATTGTGCTTACCGGGGTGAATATTGGAGATTTCGGTCGCCAGCATAATGAATCCTTTTCTGACCTTGTGCGGGAACTTGATAATCTTGACGGGATCGACAGGATAAGGATATCTTCTATTGAACCTGAATTACTCAGGGATGAGATCATTGAACTGGTGAGCGCTTCCGGAAGATTAATGCCACATTTCCACATTCCCCTTCAATCAGGGACTGACAGGATCCTGGCACTTATGAGAAGAAAGTATAAGAGAGAAGTCTTTGAAGCAAGGGTGAAAAAGATAAAGAGCCTGATGCCGGATGCCTGTATCGCTGCCGATGTAATAACCGGTTTTCCCGGTGAAACCAAGGAAGACTTTATAGATACTGTCAACTTTATTAAATCCGTTGAAATCTCCTACCTGCATGTGTTTACCTATTCATCAAGGCCCGGCACAAAATCAGCCGAAATGGATGGACAGGTAAGTGAAAGTGAGAAATCAGAAAGAAGCAGGGTGCTTCATGAACTCTCCGAAATAAAGAAGCATGAATTCTATCAGAAAAATATTGGAACCATACAGGAAGTGCTTTGGGAATCAGATGCTGAGAACGGATACATGTTTGGATTTACCGGCAATTATATAAGGTGCAAAAGGCCATTCCATCCTGAGAAAATAAATGTGATTGAAAGGTTAAGATTGGAGCAAATAGATAAAGATGGTGTTTTTATTGTTAGTTCAGATATCGCCTGATAGCTAAACAGCAACCTTTTCAGGTGTTATTTCTTTCTGGGTTAACCTGAATTATATACAGTTCAGCGCAATAACATCTGTAATTGATTATATTTGCTTAAATTAAAAAACATCACCATGGTAAGGATTTCCTTTCTTTTTATTCTCATTCTCGGCAGCCAGATTGCATTATCACAAAATGATGAAATACAATATGATTCTGTTCTTGCCAAATCATTAGGTGCAGACGATCGGGGTATGAAATCATACATCTTTGCTATATTGAAGACAGGAGGTGCAAATATTGAAGATAAGGCAGTCCTGGACAGTCTTTTCAAGGGTCACTTCAAGAATATTAACAGCCTGGCTGATTCCGGTTACCTGGTAGTTGCAGGCCCTTATGGTAAAAATGAGTTGGGATACCGGGGGCTGTTCATTCTGAATACTGACTCAAAAGAACAGGCCATACAATGGATTGAAAGAGACCCGACTGTCCGGGCAAAATATTTTGAAGTAGAATACATTCCCTGGTATGGCACTGCTGCATTGAATGCAGTTAATCCAATTCACAAAAAGATCAGCAAAAAAAAGTTTGAATAACCCCGGGGGGCAGTCTGGGCAATTAAATATTTGAACTCAGGAGTTGCTAAATCCTTCTTGATATACTTTACTAATTTTTGATTAATGAACGATTCAACAGATTATAAGGAAATTTGCCTTGGGATGCGCAATTGCGCTAAAGAGGCTGGTAAATATATTCAACAACAGGCTGACCAGATAAAGCAGGAACAGATTGAAGAGAAGAGTGCACACAATTATGTTACCTACGTTGATAAGAAGGTTGAGGAGATGCTGGTTGAAGGTTTACGGAAAATATTACCTGATGCAGGTTTTATCACCGAAGAAGATACAGATAGTTCAGTTGGGGAAAGATTCCAGTGGATTATTGATCCTTTGGATGGAACCACCAACTTCATCCATCAGGTACCTGTTTATTGCGTGAGCATTGCCCTCCAGGAGAAAAATGAGATCGTCGCCGGTGTAATTTATGAAGTCAACCTTGATGAATGCTTTTATGCCTGGAAAAATTCACCAGCCTATCTGAATGGAAAAGAAATCCATATTTCAAAGAATTTGAACTTTGATACAGCGCTTCTTGCTACCGGTTTTCCTTACTATGATTATGGCCGGATGGAAGAATACCTGGATGTTTTCCGCGAAATGATGAAATCAACAGCAGGTTTAAGGCGACTAGGTTCAGCAGCAGCAGATATGGCCTATGTGGCTGCAGGCAGGTTTGAAGGATTTTATGAGTACGGGCTTCATCCCTGGGATGTCGCCGCTGGTGTTATTATCGTTAAACAGGCCGGAGGCATCGTCACCGATTTTAAGGGAGGCAATGATGCAATTTTTGGCAAGGAATTGATTTGCGGGAACAAAGGGATTCATAATGAGATGAAGAAGATTATCGGGAAATATTTTAAGCCTGTTGATTAACAACCAATACAAGAACGAACGTCAAGTACCTTACTTTAACTTCTGTCATTGGTACGCACGTGGAAGCGAACCAGGAAACCGGCAACCGGCAGCAAGATTCAGATATTTCATATCTTTATAGCAAATATCAGACAACCAAGATGGCTAAAAAGTTATTTTTCACCTGCTCTCTGTCATTATTAATTATTTTCCTTACTGGAATGGCAGTTGCCCAATTACCGGAAAAAGATGATTCAACAGCAGCATACGAGCCTAATAAATCAGCTACTACTATCCAGGATAAGGATATTGACCTGATCTATCAGTTCAATATCATGGAAGAAATCGCACCACCGGTCTGGCGCACTACCCGGAAAGCACTTGATGAGGCAAGGAGGCTTAATGCTGATGTGATAATTATTCATCTCAATACTTACGGAGGCATGCTTGAATCGGCTGATTCCATCAGGACAGCACTCCTTCAAACGCCCATTCCTGTGTGGGTGTTCATTGATAACAATGCCGCATCTGCAGGAGCTCTGATATCAATAGCCTGCGACAGTATTTATATGCGTAAAGGGGCAAATATTGGGGCTGCAACCGTCGTTGACCAGGAAGGAAAAGTCGTTCCTGATAAGTACCAGTCATACATGAGAAGCATGATGCGGTCGACTGCTGAAGCAACCGGCAGGAATGCCGATATAGCCCAGGCAATGGTTGATCCGAAAATCGTCGTACCCGGAATATCCGACAGTACACAAGTGATCACCTTTACTTCATCAGAGGCAATGAAATATGGGTTTTGTGAAGGAGAAGCTTCAAGCGTTCAGGAAATTCTTAAAAATAATGGACTGGCTGATGTAAAAGTGGTAAAACAACAACTTACAGCGCTTGATAAGATTATCAGCTTCCTGACAAAACCGTTTATCAGTGGTATCCTCATCATGCTTATTATAGGAGGTTTATATTTTGAGCTACAAAGTCCGGGCATTGGCTTTGCCCTTGTTGTTGCAGTAACAGCAGCTGCTCTTTATTTTGCGCCACTCTACCTTGAAGGTTTGGCAGCAAACTGGGAGATCATAATATTTGTTGTGGGTTTAGTTTTAATTGCCCTCGAGTTATTCGCCATTCCAGGATTCGGTGTTGCCGGAATAACAGGTATTGCTCTGACAGTGATTGGTTTAACTTTAAGCTTAATTGGAAATATTGGATTTGACTTCCAGGGATTATCTGTTAACCGGATATTTGAATCACTGGCAATTGTGATCATAGCAACTTTTCTCTCCATTATTCTTTCGTTTTACACTACCAGCCGGTTATTCGGAAAGAAGACCATCTTTGGAGAATTGGCCTTGCTATCTACCCAGCAAACCGGTTCAGGATATATCTCCGCTGATATGCGCTATGCTGAGTTGGTTGGTAAAACAGGGATTGCACACACCATCTTAAGACCAGCAGGAAAGATTGAGATTGACGATGATGTGTATGATGCCGTTGCCCAAACCGGATATATTGACAAAGATGTGCCCATACGTGTTATTAAGTATGAGAATGCACAACTGATCGTCAGGAAATTATAAAGTACTTCATTTACAATTATTTAACCACCCGAATTGGGTCGGAAGCCTTATAAATCCTGAATAACTACCCATTTTTCGGTAGGATATCGGTTGTTGCTCGGTAGAATGTCGGTAGGCTATCGGTACCTGATCGGTAACCTCCCGGTATGGATTTAGTTGAAATTAAGTAAAATTTAGCTCCCGGACTGCCATAAATAGAATAAAAGATGAACTAAAATTTCTGATTATGGAAAGAATAGAAGTCATACAAGCTGATATCACAACGTTGAAAGTTGATGCTATTGTGAATGCGGCAAACACTTCCTTACTTGGAGGAGGAGGTGTTGATGGAGCCATCCACCGTGCTGCCGGTCCCGAATTATTATCTGAATGTCGCAAACTGGGAGGCTGTCCGACTGGTGAAGCCAGAATAACGAAAGGATATAAATTGCCGGCGAAATATGTGATCCATGCTGTTGGTCCAATATGGATGGGAGGCAATAATAATGAAGAAACCATGCTGGAAAAATGCTATATGGAAAGTTTAAAACTTGCTACAGAATATCATTGTGAGACTGTGGCTTTTCCGAATATCAGCACAGGTATATATGGATTTCCAAAAGAAAAGGCAGCTGAAATAGCAATATCGACGGTGAGAGAATACCTGGAGCAAAATGAGATACCGCTAAAAGTAATATTTGTAACGTTCGACAATAAAAATTTCGACCTTTATCACAGTATGCTTAAAGAATAGAAGCCCCTGATCGTTTCAAAAGGAAAACTCCTTATGATGTGGTTGATTTATCCCGTGAATAATTCAATTTAAAAAAGAAAAGTTCCTCTAAGAGGAACTTTTCTTTTGAGCGGAAAACGGGGCTCGAACCCGCGACCCTCAGCTTGGGAAGCTGATGCTCTACCGACTGAGCTACTTCCGCTAGTGGGTACAAAATTATAAAAACATTATTTAGCAGCAAAATAGAAACTGAAGGCTTTACAGGATTTCTTTTTCGTAAATTTATGCCTCCTAATAAAACAGCCAATTATGAAAATGAAGCCCCATCTGTCGTTCTGGCAGATATTCAATATGAGCGTCGGGTTCATGGGAATCCAATTCGGTTTTGCTCTGCAGAATGCTAATGCCAGCCGTATCCTTCAAACTTTTGGTGCCGATGTGGAACATCTCTCATGGTTCTGGTTAGTGGCGCCGATCACAGGTATGATCGTTCAGCCAATCATTGGCCATTACAGTGATAACACCTGGAACAGACTTGGAAGGAGGAAACCTTACTTCCTGACGGGAGCTTTACTGGCAGCTACCGGACTTATCCTGATGCCTCAATCGCCCATGTTTGCTGCTTACCTGCCGGCATTGTGGGTTGGGGCAGGTATGCTGATGATCATGGATGCTTCATTTAACATAGCTATGGAACCTTTCAGGGCACTTGTTGCTGATAAACTTCCCACTGACCAGCGAACATTGGGGTTTTCTGTTCAAACCCTCCTGATTGGAGTTGGTGCGGTCATCGGATCATGGTTACCATATGTTCTTACGAATTGGTTTGGAATTTCAAATGTCCCGGAAAAGGGCCTGGTGCCAACAAATGTGATTGTTTCATTCATAACTGGGGCAACTGTGCTGGTTGGTGCCATCTTATGGACCATTTTTACCACAAAAGAATATCCTCCCGAAGAGATGGCTGAATATGGCCTTCATACGGAAGAAGAAGCAAAGGAAGAACATAAGAGCAGTTTCTGGGATATCTTTAAGGATTTTGCCAAAATGCCCACTACTATGAGGCAACTTGGTTTGGTACAATTCTTTTCATGGTTTGCGCTCTTTTCAATGTGGGTTTTCACTACTCCGGCTTTAGCACAACATGTATGGGGACTTTCACCTGAAGATAGAAGCTCTGAAGCTTTCAACACAGCGGGTGACTATGTAGGTGTTATTTTTGGTGTATATAACCTGGTTGCGGCACTCTTTGCCATGATGCTACCTGTGATTGCAGCCAAGGCTGGACGACGCCTCACCCACTCTATCTGCCTTACTATTGGTGGATTAGGCCTTATATCAATCGTTTTGGTTCACTCTCCGGAAATGAAGTGGTTACTGAACATCAGCATGGTTGGCGTGGGAATTGCCTGGGCAAGCATCCTGGCAATGCCTTATGCTATTCTTGCCGGTTCAATTCCGGCAAAAAAGATGGGTGTTTACATGGGAATATTTAATTTCTTTATCACCTTCCCCCAGATCGTTAATGGAATATTCGGAGGCCCTATCGTTAAATATGTTTATGGTGGACAGGCTGTTTTTGCTATTGTAACCGCCGGAATCTTTATGATCGCCGGAGCCATCTCAGTTATCTTTGTAAAAGATAAAGACGATGTGGTTCAGATAAAAGGGCTAAAGGCTAAGGGCTGATTCCCGATTCCGGATTCCGGATTCGAGAAATTTGAGATTTGACATTTGTGATTTGAGATTTGAGATTCAAAAAAAGCCATGTCTGGATCTCCTCACTCCTCACTCTTCACTCCTCATTACTCACAACTCACTACTTTGATGGGCTTGAAAGCTTTTGCCTTTTGCCTTTTGCCTTTCGCCTTTTGCCTTTTAAAAGTGAAGCACCTTGTATCCCCATGGTGTTAATGAGAAGTAATATTCGTTATAGATGGTGTACTTTTCTTCTGAGAACAGGTCAGCGTAATATCCTTCCACCCGGTTATCATTAAGATGGGCAAACTGGTCATAACCTGTCAGGTTTAAAATTACCAGGATTTTATGATTGCTTTTCTGCCTGATATAAGCTATGGTATTCCCTCCATTATTGGTATCCAGCATAATAAGTTCACCTCCGTAAGGACCGTTCCATATGGCTTCATTTGATTTTTTAAGACCTGTCAGTTTTGAATAGAAAGGAAACATTTTATCATCCTTCCATTCAATTTCATCCTTCTCAAAGAAGCTCAGTCTTTTATGGAATCCTGCCTCTTGTCCGCTATAGATCAAAGGAATACCGGTGAGTGTAAAATAAAGCACAGCAAATGTTTCAAGCCCATAACCTAATCTTTCTATTTCAGATCCGTTCCATGAATTCTCATCATGGTTGGAGATGAACATCATCTGATAGGCATGTGAAGGAAACTGGTAAATTTCCCTTTCGATCATGGATTTCAAGTCCCAGGCTGACTTTTTACCCCGGGCAATGTCGTTCATTGTATGGAAGAGGTTCCAGTTATAAACAGCATCAAAAGCACTATTCACAAGTTCCCATTGCTCTGCTTCAGCAAGCATAAATACTGGTTTCACCTTGTTTATTTCAATCCGGGCATATTCCCAGAAATCCGTTGGAACCAGGTTTGCCATGTCGCAGCGGAAACCATCTATACCGGTATATTTCAGCCAGAACTTCATGCTTTCAACCATGTACCTGCGGAGTTTTGGGTTATCATAGTTGAGTTTAATTACATCAGCCCATTCCGGGAAAGGGGGCCTGAAACCTCCCTCTTCATTCAGCGTGTAAAAATCAGGGTGTGAGATGGTCAGCTCGTTATCCCATGCAGTATGATTGGCAACCCAGTCGAGAATGACGAACATACCCATCGCGTGAATATGATCAACCAAATCCCTGAATTCATCCATTGTTCCATATAAAGGATCTATAGCAAGATAGTCGCGTATACTGTAATAGCTGCCTAATGTGCCTTTACGCTCTATCACTCCAATTGGCTGCAACGGCATAAACCATAAGATACCTGCACCAAGGTTCTTTAACCGCGGCAGATGTTCCCTGAATTCCCTAAAGGTCCCTGATTTAGTGTATTGGCGAAGATTCACCTCATAGATAGTAAGGTTACTGGACCATTTAACAGGGATATTTTTTGACATAGAGTGTGCAATTCGGTGTTTCCCTTATGAAAGAGAATTTGATAAATCAATTGATAGTAAAGTAAAATCAGTGCGGATTGTTAGTCCCTTGCCTTTCGTACCAAATAGTCCATTCCAACAAGCAAATCGGCTTTATCTTTCAATGATTGGACAACCTGGTGTTCTCTTTCAAGAACCCTCATCCTGTATTCATTCTGAGGTTCCTTGCCTCTTACTACCTGAGCTTTTTTGGTCTCATGGTAAGTCAGTTCGATAAAAACCCTCAAATCAACACCTTCAGTTTTAATGGCATATAAACCATCAATGATCAGCATCTCCACCCCGTTGAAATCAGTGGTCAGTTGGTCAACCTGCTCAGTGACAAGGTCAACACATGGCATGGTGGATGTGCGGTTGTTTTTGAAGTCGTCAAGATTCCGGTATATGGTGTCCCAATCATATTCCGTGTACCCGACAGCTGTCTCAATTCCATTCTTTTTACGCCATTCCGTCCTCTCAAGCGGATGGGTGAGATAATAATTATCAATATGGATGGGTTTGCAGACTATTCCCTCTTTTTTCAGTAAACGTGCAATTACATGCGCCAGTTCGGACTTACCTGATCCTGATTCGCCTGAAATTGCAATCATGAGCTTATCCTTTCTTTTTTCAAGAATGTAAGGTAGGATTGCCTGTGCGGCTACCTCATGCTTCTCGCTTATTAATAATACATCACCAAGCATTTTCTGTTTAATTAGGTTTTTAATTTATAAAATCCGGAGGAGTTTCGTTGAAGATTCAGTATCTTCTTATTTACTGAATTCAGAAGTGATTCATCTCTCCGGTATCAAAATCAAGAAAATATTCTGCCATCTTTTTTAGCGACAGGACAGCTTTGTGTTCCTGTTCAAGCACTTTCATTCTGAAGTCAGTTAGTTCCTCTTTTCCTGAAGCTATCTGCTCATTGATAGTTTCTTTATAGGTCATTTCGATGAAGACTTTAAAGTCAGCCTGTTCAATTTTCATTGCATATAAGCCGGCAATAATCAAAACATCTATATCGCTAAAGTCGGTTATTAATTGGTCTATCTGTCCTGTAAAGAGGTCAACGCAAGGCATGGTAGCCCTTTGGTCCTTCAGGAAGCTGTCAATATTATTATTAATCCTTTCCCAGTCGTATTCCATAGGACCCACGCACTCCAGTCCGTTTTCTTCTCTCCATTTATGCCGCTCAAGGGGAGCAATTTTATAATAGCTGTCAAGGAACATCATTTTTACCCTGATATTCTCTTTCTTGAGCAGCTTACCAAGCATGTGCGCAACTTCAGCTTTGCCGGTATCAACTTCGCCGGAGATGCTGATAATATATTTCCGCTTGTAACCCGGCAGTATCTGCTCCAGGATTCTTTGAGCAGCAACTTCATGGGCTTTTGTCAATAAAAGGATATCGTTCAGCATAACTTCAGACTTTTATTATTTCTGCCTTATTCCCTGCAACATTGACAGTGTAATGGTGTGCTTTGTAAGTAATATTAAAATTCATACCCTTCCAGGTTTTAGGCAATTTAGGTTGTAACATGAGTTGATCACCTGAAATTTTCAACCCGGCATATGATTGCAGGGCGATCATTATGGTGCCTGCCATTACGCCTAAATGAATACCTTCAGCAGTCGTACCACCCTGGATATCATTAAAATCACTACACAGCGCATCCTGGTAGAGCACTCTGCTGAGTTCAGTATCATCTATCATATTGGCTAGCTGGGCATGTACCACCCTGCTCAGCGTTGAGCCATGAGAGGTCCGTGCAAGGTAATATTCCATATTCTTTTTAAGGAAATCATCTTCAACATGATACCCCATACTTTCGATGATGTTTCTGACTTCTTTTTCTTCCAGTATGTAAAATATCATAAGGGTATCAGCCTGTTTGGCGACTTTATATTCGTCAGCGGATTTTCCTTCAGCCTTCAGGATGCGGTCTAAACGATAGATATTTCCATACTTTGATTTGTAATAATCCCAGTCGAGCTCTTTGAGTTCAAAGTAACCATCGTATTGTGCGATGATACCATCATCTGAGATTACCAGGTTTAACTTTCCTGATATTTCTTCCCATTTTTTTAGTTCGGTGGATGATACTACTATTTTTTGGCTATTATCTGCATTATCTTTAATGAGCTGGTTAATTTCAGCAGCTTTCCTGAATGCCCAGGCAGCAAGGATGTTTGTATAAGCATTGTCACGCAGTCCACCTGAATCTGAATCAGGATATTGCTCATGGAATTCATCAGGACCCATTACACCGGTTATACTGTATCTTCCTGTCTCACTGTTAAATATTGATTTGCTTTCCCAGAACCGGCATATTTCAAAAAACATCTCTGCCCCATATTTACTGAGAAATTCAAGATCATTAGTAGCATTATAATATTCCCAGATATTATAAGCAATCGCTAGTGAGACGTGCCTTTGGAGCGAACTGTAATCATCACCCCAATGACCGGTTAGCGGGTTCAGGTGAACTATCTGTGTCTCTTCTCTCCCATCGCTTCCACTTTGCCAAGGATACATGGCACCCCTGAAACCATACTCTGAAGCATATTCCTTTGCCTTGGCAAGCCTTCTGTACCGGTACATAAGTGTTGCCCTGGCTGTCTCAGGCAAATGAAGATTGTAAAATGGGAGGATAAACAATTCATCCCAGAAAATATGACCCCTGTATGCTTCTCCGTGCAATCCACGAGCGGTAAAACTTGCGTCAATAGATTTATTATGAGGAGAGGCTGACACCATCAGATGATAAAGGTGGAGGCGCAGAAGTTTTTGGTCAGTCCTGCTGCCATCAACTCTGACATCAATTTTATCCCATAGTTCTTTCCATGCCTGTTCACTGACTGATTCTATTTCACTGAACCGGTTAGGCAATGAAACAAGCTTCAGCGCCTCCTTTACAGGATTCTCTGTATCGTCATGCTTTGAAGTATAAATTGAGACGATTTTTTCAAGAACAACTGTCTGACCCTGGATAACATTGTAAGCAAATTCCTGATAAGCACATGCCGGGGTTATTTCTGTCCTGGCTTCAAGCATTAATTCGTGTTCTTCAAGAAAAATCCTGTGGGTAGCAGCTTCGGCAATCTTTATTGCCGATTGTGAAGTTTCAACTGACACATAAATGGTATTTCCCTGATAACCTTCCTCATCAGGTTTTAAGTGCTTCTGGTTTAATTGCTTGTACCTCTCAACACCTTCATTGATAATATTGCCATTAATCCCAGACCTGATTGTGATGCGGCCGGTATAATTTAGTGGAGTTATTGAATATTGTAATGCTGCCAGGTGTGGATTTTGCATTGATGCCAACCTATGGGAGTCTAATGCCGTAATCCTTCCTAATGTATCTTCAAATACGATCTTCCGGCTGAAAACACCATTCCTGAAATCAAGAGTCTTATTAAATTCCAGGAATTTTACGGAGGAAAAATCGAACCACTGACCATCATCAATCCTGAAAGTAACAGGAAGCCAGTTTGGTACATTTACAAAGTCTTCATTTTCAACCATCCGGTCACCTACCTTTGATTCGAGGCGGTTATAAAGACCAGCAACATAAGTTCCCGGACTATGGAATTGTGAAGCGTTGGTTTCTTCCATTGCACCACGGGTGCCAAAATATCCGTTGCCAATGGTTAACAAGGCTTCCCTTGTGCGTTCTTTTATAGGATCAAATTCCTGATAGGTAAGCCTCCAGACCTCATCTTCAATGCCTGAAGCGAACCAATCGTTAAGTCCTTCAAGGGTGATCTCAGAAAGGTCAGTCACTACAAGGTCAGCGCCATTAAGCAGGAGTTCATTCTCATTCTCTTCCCTTGCCACACCTAATACAAGTCCAAAATCTCCTTTCCTGCCAGCTTGCACGCCTGAAACAGCATCCTCAACAATTGCCGTATTTTCATAAGAGACACCCAGATTATCGGCGGCAGTCGTAAAAATATCAGGTTCAGGTTTTCCTTTCAGCCTTAGTTGAGCTGAAATAACTCCATCTACCCTTGTTTCAAAAAGATCGAGAAGTCCTGCTGCTTCGAGGACAGGGGCACAATTCTTACTAGAAGAAGCGACACCAACCCTTACACCATTGTCTTTCAACTGCCTGATAAGCTCGACCGTACTTTCATAGACACCTACCCCATCCCTCTTTAATATCTCATTAAAGGCATAATCTTTTCTATTACCCAAACCGCAAATGGTCTCTGTATCCTGGCTATCGGAAGGATCTCCGAAAGGAAGTTCAATCCCCCTTGACAGAAGGAAATCCTGCACACCTTTGTATCTTGGTTTACCGTCGACATATGGGAGATAATCTCCGGTATGGGTAAATTCTTTAAAGGGTAAATTGTGTTTACTGGAATACTTTAACAGAAACTCATCAAACATGCTTTTCCACGCATTACTATGGACAAGTGCTGTCTTTGTAATTACTCCGTCAAGGTCAAATATAACCGCTTCAAATTCAAGATTGGCCATGCTATTTATGTTACAGATTATCTATGAAAATATCTTATGCAAAGATAACCATTAACGGTAAGTAACTTTATTTTTACCATTCAACTTAAATACTTTCATCAGATAGCCAATGGAAGGGAAAATGATCAGGAAACCGACAACAAGTGCCCAGAAAAGCATAACCATTGTGCTTTCAGGTGCTCTTGAATTATAGATGGTCAAATTATCGATTCCTGACAGATAAACCATTACAGGAAATTGAATGGCATACCAGCCTGTAATTATTGATGCCGTAGTCAATCCGGCCAGTAATCTTGATAACGTTACTTGTTTTTTGCGAATGGATCTGAATATAAATGGCACTAAAACCGTAGCCAGGATAACGCATGAAATGCTTACCGGCGAACTGATAAACTCATAAAAGAAATGGACTTCATACAATTCAGCAATAAAAAAGACTCCAACACCTGATAAGATCAACAGGATCAGCAATATATCAGACATTCTGATAAATACTGACCTTTCATTTTCACTCTTTGTTTCACCGGTTGTATAAATGGAGGCAAGCCAACCAAAGAGTAAAGTGGTAAAAATGCCTGTTGAAACGCAGAACCAATTGAACCATGGGTCAATGAAATTATCATAAAACGTTCCACCGGTCACTTCTCCCTGAATTTTACCAAGCATAATGGCTCCCAGGACTACTCCGTAAAAAAACGGAGTAATAAAGCTTGAAGCCCTGAATAAAAAGGTGTACCAGGTAAATGATTTGTCTTTGATCACATCATAATACCTGAATGTAAAAGCTGACCCCCTTAAGACGATGCCAAGCAATATGATCAATAACGGAATATGGAGAAAAGTGCTTATAGTTGTATAAACTGCAGGAAAGCCATTAAAGACGATTACCACAACCAGGATTATCCAAACATGGTTGGCTTCCCAGATGGGCGCAATAGCCTTTGAGATGATGTCTATTCCCTTCTTACCTGAAAAGGTCTCAATTATTCCGGCACCAAAATCTGCTCCGCCAAGTAAAACATAAAGTAACAGGGCAATGCTCAGGATTATAATTATAAGTTCTGTCATGGCTGGTCAGTCAAACTGTAAAATAATATCAGTATGTTAAATTATGGTCATCATCAATTTCCATATGTTTTTCATGCAGAACCTTTATTTGTCTTCTCATGAGCCAGATAACAACGAATGACAGAAGAAGATAGATAAGTGTAATTGAATACAATGACCATTGGAGTCCCGGCATAGGCGATAATGCATCTTTTGTTTTCATGATTTGCCAGATAATCCATGGTTGCCTTCCCACCTCGGTAACGATCCATCCTGCTTCAACTGCTATAAATCCGGCAGGGGTCAAAACAGCAAGCAGGATTAGCCACCATCTCTTTTCAAGCAGGTGCTTCCATTTCCATGAAAAGAGCAGGTAAAGAACTCCTGTGGCAGCCATCAGGACTCCCATTAAAACCATTACCTGAAAAGCTATATGCACAATAATGACAGGAGGTCGCTCATCCTTTGGGACCTGGTCCAGACCGGCAACTTCTGCATTGAAATCACCATGAGCCAGATAGCTTAAAGCTTTCGGGATCCTGATCGCATAATCTACACGTTCTTCTTTTTCATTAGGAATGCCACCAATTACAAGATCCGCCGGTTTTGAGGTTTTATAGAGTCCCTCCATTGCCGCCAGTTTGGGAGGCTGGTATTTTGCTACATGTTTTGCCGAAATGTCACCACTAAATGGCTGCAGGATAGCAGTAACGGCCCCGAAAAAGAGCGCAATCCTGACTGCCTGCTTATGAAGCGGGTGATCTCTATGCTTCAATAAAAGGAAAGCATGGATGCCGGCGACGGCAAATGCCGTTGAGACAAAAGCTGCTATTGTCATATGCAATGCCTGATGGAACCACCCTTTGTTAAACATAGCTGCAAACGGGTCGACATTAATTGCCTGACCATTTACCCAGTCGAATCCGGCCGGATTATTCATCCAACTGTTTGCCGAAACCACAAATATTCCTGAAATTACACCAGCTAATCCAACCACCATACCTGATGCCAGATGTACCCACTTGTTCACCTTTTTCCATCCATAAAGGAAAAAACCCAGTGCTATGGCCTCGAGGAAAAATGCAGTTCCCTCCCATGAAAAAGGCATGCCGATAATTGGACCTGCGTGTTTCATAAAACCCGGCCAGAGCAAACCAAGTTCAAATGAAAGGACTGTACCGGAAACAGCTCCTACCGCAAAAAGAATTGCAACTCCTTTTGACCAGACTTTCGCCAGATCCAGGAAAACCTGCCTGCCGGTTTTTATCCAGCGCCATTCAGCCAATACCATCAACCAGGGCATAGTCATACCGATACAGGCAAATACAATGTGAAATACGAAAGAAACAGTCATTTGCAGGCGGGCTGCCAGTAAATCATCCATCTTTATTGAAATAGTGCTTATTTTACTGCACTTGTCAACAATAAGAGTGTAGAATTGTTGCTTAAGAATCCGAAAAAGATTATTGCTATCTGGTTTGGTCGTAAAATCTTTTTAATTTTGTTGGCATAATAAAACTGAATAAACATGGAAAATAAATTTTTAACACCAAGAATGATCTTTGTTATCAGCGCTATCCTGGTAGCTGCAGTAATGCGTTTAATTCCTCATTACCCTAATTTTACTCCTGTAGCTGCTATTGCAATTTTTGGTGGAGCATATATTAACAGAAAGTCTTTGGCATTTTTAATTCCTATAATCGCCATGTTTATCAGCGACCTGATCATTGGATTCCACACGACTATGCTGGCTGTATATGCAGGCATGATAGCATCAGTTGCAATTGGAATGGCGCTCAGGAACAGGGTAAAAATCGGTAATGTGATCCTTGCCTCTGTAGCCTCGTCCATGATATTTTTCCTGATCACGAATTTTGCTTCATGGTACACCGGATTAATGCCGTACAGCAAAGATTTTACCGGTCTGATGGCTGCCTATATTGCAGGACTTCCATTCTTTAATACCAGTCTTTTAGGTGATCTTTTCTTCAGCACAGTTCTGTTTGGAAGTTTTTACCTGGTAAGCCGGAAGGTACCTTCAATGATCCGTGGATAACAGGATTTAATTAAAAATATTTCAGAGGCTGCCATTGAGCAGCCTCTTTTTTTACACTTAAGAAATTCTAAAGCACCTCAATAATTAATTGATTATTTTTGTTGAATGGGGATTGACTTTTAATGGAACAAAAGTTGTGTAATCCTAAGAAAGGAGTAAAAATGAAGTTTGTTGGATTCAGTGTCAGAAAACCAAAGCCGTTTAATTACAAGCCAAGGTATTACGATGAGAAAAAAGAGAGAATCGAGGAATTAAAGAAAAAGTATAACGGTGAGAAAGAGGAAGGTGGGGTAAGTCCTGATTTTAAAGAAAAATTAAGAGCCTCCTGGCATATTAAGGAAAAGAGGATTGGAACGGTTTCAAAAGGGACTATGCTGATCTATCTTGTTATTGTAGTACTCTTTATTTACTTTATTTTCTTTAGATAAATGGCAGATATAATTCGTCTTCTGCCTGATTCTGTTGCTAACCAGATCGCAGCCGGAGAAGTGATCCAGCGACCTGCCTCGGCAGTAAAGGAAATGCTTGAGAATGCAGTTGATTCGGGAGCTTCCCAGATTGAACTGATCATAAAAGATTCAGGAAAAACGCTCATTCAGGTTACAGATAACGGATGTGGCATGTCAGTCACAGATGCGCGTATGAGTTTTGAGCGTCATGCCACTTCAAAGATTAAAGATGCTCATGACCTTTTCAAGATCCATACTTTTGGATTCCGTGGTGAAGCGCTTGCATCAATTGCTGCCATTGCACAGGTTGAATTGAAGAGCCGCAGGAAAGCAGATGAGCTTGGTACGCATGTAATTATTGAAGGTTCTGTTGTAAAAAACCAGCAACCATGCGCTACAGAGCCCGGAACATCAATCATGGTGAGGAACTTATTCTTTAATGTGCCTGCCCGCAGGCAATTCCTCAAATCGGATGCGCACGAAATGCGATTGATCATTGAAGAATTCCAAAGAGTTGCTTTGGTATATCCTAATATAGCGTTTACCCTCTTCAACAATGGAAAGCCACATATCCAACTACCTGCCGGTAGTTTAAAACAGAGGATAAGCAATCTTTTTGGCAATAATTATCAGGAAAAGCTTGTGCCGGTTGAAACTGAAACACAGGTTGTTAAAATATCCGGTTTTATTGGCAAACCTGAGAGTGCCAGGAAAACCAGGGGTGAACAATATTTCTTTGCCAACAACCGGTTCATTAAACATCCATACCTGAACCATGCGGTTGAAGAAGTATTCAGTTCGCTTGTCCCCGAAGATTCCTTTCCTTCTTATTTTATTTATCTTGAAGTTAATACTGAGGATATCGATATTAACATACATCCGACGAAAACTGAAGTAAACTTCCAGAACCACCAGGCAATCTATGGAATCCTTAAATCAGCAGTCAAACAGGCAATTGGCAAATACAGCCTCTTCCCTACCATAGATTTCGATACAAAACCAGAATATAACTTCTATTTCCCTAAAGATAAGCCGGTTACTGTTCCGGGTATTAAAGTAAATCCAGAATACAATCCTTTTACAAAAAAGCTGACACCAGATCTTGGTTTATCATCTTTTTATATAAGTCCCGAAGTAACTGCTTATCCTTCTGATATTGATCAAACCATCACCCCAGGCCATCAGGTGCTGACGGTAGGTGCCGACTTTGAAAATGACGATACCGAAAGCAGGGGATTCATTCAACTAAGGAATAAATATATCATTACCAGAATAAAATCAGGCCTAATGGTCATTGACCAACAGGCTGCACATGAGAGAATACTTTACGAAAAGTTTATTGAGCGGATTGAAAAACGTCCCGGGAATGTACAGCAACAACTTTTTCCTCAAACTGTTAAATTATCCTCTTCAGATGCAGTATTGATAAATGAGATACTTGAAGAGTTGAATAAACTTGGATTTGTACTTGAACCCTTTGGTCAGAATGCATTTGTTGTAACAGGCAGCCCGGCAGAATATCCTGATCAGAATGTTCAGGGTTTTATTGATGGTGTGCTTGAAAATTACAAGTTGAATAAGAGCAACCTGAAAATCGACAAAGTAAGCAACCTGGCAAGATCAATGGCAAAGAATCTGGCCGTTAAAAGTAATAAGACATTATCTACGGATGAAATGCAAGGGCTTGTTGATGGTTTATTCGCTTGCCAGATACCCGGCGTAAGCCCATCAGGCAAGCCCATAATTTTAAATATCACTACTGAAGAAATAGAAAGAAGATTTAAATAACAGCAAACCAACCATTCATGGTAAATTCACAATATTCCCCAAGGGGATTTACAGTTCTCCCGCCCGTTGTCAAAAATTTACTGATCATTAATGGACTGTTCTTCCTTGCTCAATTAATGACCCTTAAAGTTTTTAATCTTGATCTGGTTGATTACCTTGGAATGCATTACTTTGAATCATCCAAGTTTAATCCGATACAACTGGTAACTTATATGTTCCTTCACAGTACCAGTCAGTTCAGCCACATCATCTTTAATATGTTTGCCCTTTGGATGTTCGGGTACCTTATTGAAAATGTTTGGGGAGGCAAGAGATTCCTGATATATTACATGGTTACAGGTATTGGGGCAGCAGTGGTCCATATGGCTGTGATGTACTTCAGTATCAGCAATATTCAAGCCGATGCCGCAATGATCATGAACGCCCCTGACCCAACCGATTTCTACAATTTCATTGTACGGCATTTTCCTTATTATGAGAACAGCTTGAGCGATTTTATTAATGCATGGTCCTTACAGCCAGGAAATTCAGAAATGATCAACCAGGCTTCCAATTATTTAAACGACCTGATTGAGATCAGGAAAGATGTTCCAACAGTTGGTGCCTCAGGAGCAGTATTCGGCATTCTGCTTGCGTTTGGCATGATGTTCCCGAATACTTTAATTTATCTTTACTTTTTCTTCCCCATAAAAGCAAAATGGTTTGTTATACTGTATGGTGGGTTGGAGCTTTATCTTGGTATCCGGAACAGTGCAGGCGACAATGTAGCCCATTTCGCACATCTTGGTGGCATGATATTTGGCTTCTTCCTTATCCGTTATTGGAACAGAAGAATCAACCGTAATAATAATTGGGATCAAAATTATTAATTTATGTATCCTCAGACTTCACCTTTTGAAAGAATGAAAATATTCTTTGGCAGACGCGAAGCCCTGGCAAGGATAATTCTTATAAATATAATTGTATGGCTTTTAATTGCTTTGGTAAGAAATCTGGCATTCCTTTTTTCGAGTCCTGAATCAGGCGCTTCAGGATTATATAAGCATTATCTTTCAGAATATATTTTGTCGTTTTTAGCTCTTCCCGCTAATATAGACTTGTTCATGGCTAAACCCTGGACAATATTAACATACATGTTTCTTCACTTCGATTTCCTGCATATTCTTTTTAATATGCTCTGGCTGTATTGGTTTGGAGTTATTTTTGCCCAGTATCTGTCGCAAAGACAATTGGTTGCAACCTATATTTATGGAGGTATAGCCGGTGGTTTGTTATATATTGCTTCTTATAATTTCTTTCCGGTTTTTGATCTTGTAAGGGTTAACGCACTTGCCATGGGTGCATCAGCGTCTGTCCTTGCTATTGTTGTTGCTATTTCCTTCTATGTACCGAATTACACTATAAACCTCTTTTTATTAGGCCCTATAAAAATTAAGTATATTGCATTGGTGACAATTTTGATGGACTTACTAATGCTTAATGCCGGTAATGCCGGCGGTCATTTAGCCCATTTGGGCGGGGCTTTATGGGGATTTACGTATATTAAAATGCTTCCGCATGCTGATCCGGCAAAACTTTTTGGTATCTTTTCAAACGATAGTATCAGAAAGTTCCGTGAGTCAAGAAAAAGCAAGCTAAAAGTGCATTATGGAAAAAAGCCTCTTTCAGATGAAGATTATAATCTTCAGAAAAAAGAGAAACAGCAAAAAATTGATAAAATATTAGACAAAATAAGTCAGTCTGGGTATAATAGTTTGACAAAAGAAGAAAAGGAACTTTTATTTTCAAGCAGTAAAAAACAGAATAACTTATAAAGTGGCCTTAACAACCAATAAGAAACCACGAAGACTATCTTTCTGGTCTTATTTTCTACTCCTGATAAATATAGGGGTGTTGTTGCTATTGGCTTCTGGATTTGCAGCAGCATACATTCCTCCTGACCGTAACTGGATGTTTGGTTTTGCAGGATTGATCTTTCCTTATGCGGTAATCGCCAATCTGATTTTCGTTTTTATCTGGATGTTCCTCTGGCGTAAGCTGTTTCTCATCTCACTCATCGCCTTATTAATATGCTGGACCCGCCTTACAAATTATGTGCAAGTTAGTGGCAATAATGATAAAAAGAATGAAAATATTCTTCAGGTCATTTCATACAATGTCCAGATATTTGATCTGTATAACTGGAAAAAAGACCGCATCAGCGAAAAAGGACATAGCATAATTCAGTTCATCAGAGACCGGAAACCTGATTTTCTTTGCCTTCAGGAATACCATGGGGGTAAAAAAGGTAAAGTAGATATTGTTGACTCACTGAAAAAAGAGACCGGATTAAAATACGAACAAATAGCTTATGTGAAGAAGGACGGCAGAAGACAGGCTTATGGCATAGCTACTTTTAGTAAATGGCCGGTAATCAACCGTAAAGTAATTGATTTTGAGGGAAATCCTGTTAATTTTTGTATTTACTCAGATATTGTTGTGAATGAGGATACCCTTAGGCTGTTTAACGTACATCTTGAATCAATAAGATTAAGTAAGGAAGATTACCTCTACGTTACTGACCTTCCGAAAGCAACTGATAATCAAGAGTTGTTTGCCGAAAATTCAAGGAAGATATTACGAAAGTTCAAGCGTGCATTTATTGCCAGGGCACCACAGGCAAGGAAAGTAGCCGAGTTGATTGAAAAGTCACCATATCCTGTGATCCTTTGCGGCGACTTTAATGATACACCCTCTTCTTACACCTATCACCACTTAACAAAGCATTTAAAAGATTCTTATAAAGAATCCGGAAGCGGTATTGGGATGACTTATGCAGGGGCACTTCCCTCATTCAGGATTGATTATATATTACACGACGAAACCATCAGATCAGTGCACTATAAAACTGTCAGAAATGACCTTTCCGATCATTATCCTATTTCAACCGGATTAATTCTTCACTGACTGTATGAAATTCATCATAAGATTCTTTGCCTGGACTGTTGTTTCATTGCTGTTCGTTTCTTATTCGGCCGGATATATCCCCCCATCAGTATCTGTTATTTTTTCCCTTGCCGGTTTAGGATTTCCTTATATCTGGATCACAGTTTTAATTTTATTCCCTATCCTTTTGATGACGAGGATAAAATGGTTGGCTTTTATTTCTTTAGCAATCCTGGGTATTACATCACCAGTTTTCATGCACCATTTTGGTGTTCAGTTGAATCACGAAAAGAACAACCTGCCTTATAGTATTTATGATTTTAATACCTTCGGATTAAGGGATCCAGATACAGCATCCGATCAGATAAAGAATCAGAAAGCGTTTCATGAAATACTTAATAAAGGTCATTATTCCCTGATATGCCTGCAGGAATACCCAATGAAAGGATCGAAGCATGGCAAGTTTTACCAACAACTCGATGAGGGTTTGCACCTGCCTTATAAATCACTATCAAGCTATTACTGGGATCAAAAATTTACCGATTACATCCTGGTAACTGCCTCAAGATACCTGATACTCGATGAGAAGATCTTCAGTTATGACTCGCTGAATTTTGCCATGTATTCTGATATAAAATTCCCTGAGGGAGTAATAAGGGTTTATAATGTCCATTTTCAATCAGTTAAGCTAACAAGTGAGCGTAAACTTCTGATGATCAACCGTCATATTGATCCCGAATCTGCATTTACCCAGATGGTTTATGCACTCAAAAAGCTGAGGACTGCCTTTCACCATCGTGAAAAGCAGGCAAAAATCATAGCAGAGAGCATCAGGTCAAGTCCTTATCCTGTCATAATTGCCGGTGATTTCAACGATACGCCTGTTTCATTTGTTTACCGCACATTAAAAAGAGGAATGAGGGATGCTTCCACATCAAGAGGTTTTAAAAGAACTTATAAATACAGCCGATTCCCCCTTCAGATTGATTACATTTTAAATAGCAGGGAAATTTCGACCGGCAATTTCAAGGTGATAAACAACAACTTATCGGACCACTTTGCTATCAGCTCCGGATTCAGGGTTGATACTAAAAATAATTGAAGGAAGTTTATTCACATCAAGCTGCCCGATTGGATATTTTATTTTAAGTGTCGAAAGTTGTAATATATTTATTTGTCATGTTGCGATGATGGATACGAGCAACGGGGTAATTTTGTAACTTTGCAAACTATTGATTTAAAACAACTTGGTAAACAAGTGCTTAGCATTTATTAAAATTAATTGACTCTGTGAACTTCAAACTGACTTCTGAATTTGAGCCGACCGGTGACCAGCCTGAAGCAATAAAGCAACTTGTTGAAGGTTTGAAAAGGGGTGATCCTGCACAAGTCCTTCTGGGAGTTACAGGTTCTGGGAAGACTTTTACCATTGCAAATGTTATTGCGCAGGTTAACCGCCCTACGCTTGTATTGAGTCATAACAAGACACTTGCTGCACAGCTTTATGGTGAATTTAAGCAGTTTTTTCCAGAAAACGCTGTAGAGTACTTTGTCTCATATTATGATTATTACCAGCCCGAAGCATTCTTACCAACAACAAACACTTACATTGAGAAGGACCTTTCGATCAACGAAGAGATAGAAAAGCTAAGGTTAAGTGCCTCCTCTGCCCTTCTTTCAGGCCGAAGGGATGTTATTGTGGTTTCCTCTGTTTCATGCATATATGGTATAGGGAATCCGGAAGATTTTGCCAATAGTGTTGTCAGGATCCAAAAAGGCGAAAAGATAAGCCGTAAGCAGCTTCTCTGGACATTTGTTGAAGGCTTGTACAATCGCACTGAGATTGAATTTACAAGGGGGACTTTCAGGGTAAGGGGTGATACGGTAGATATTTTTCCTGCTTATTCTGATCAGGCAATCAGGATACTATTCTGGGATGATGTAATTGAAGGGATTGAATCATTTAATCCGATTGACGGACATACCATTGAAAAGATGGACTTTGTCAATATTTATCCCGCGAATATCTTCGTTACCTCAAAGCAAAAGATGAAAGATTCCATACAGGAAATCCAGTTTGATCTGATGAAACAGGTTGATTACTTTAACGAAGAGCAAAAAATCATTGAGGCGCGCAGATTAGAGGACAGAGTTACCTATGATGTCGAAATGATGCGTGAATTAGGTTATTGTTCAGGCATTGAAAACTATTCAAGGTACTTTGACGGAAGGAGTCCCGGCTCCAGGCCATTCTGCCTGCTTGATTATTTTCCTGATGATTTTATTACGGTTATTGATGAGAGCCATGTTACCGTTTCACAGATAAGGGCAATGTATGGGGGCGACCGCTCCAGGAAGCAGACACTGGTGGAGTATGGTTTCAGACTGCCTTCAGCAATGGACAACCGTCCCCTTAAATTTGAGGAATTTGAAGGGATGACAGGCCAGACGATATATGTGAGTGCCACACCCGCTGATTTTGAGTTACAGAAATCAGAAGGTGTTGTGGTAGAACAACTTATACGCCCAACGGGACTTGTGGATCCGCCGGTTGAAGTTCGCCCCAGCTTATCGCAAGTCGATGACCTTCTGGATGAAATTGATAAGACAGTCAAAGAAGGAGGCCGTGTCCTGGTTACTACCCTGACCAAAAGGATGGCCGAAGAATTGACGAAATACATGGCAAGAGTAAACATCAACTGCCGTTATATCCACTCAGATGTCGACACACTTGAAAGAGTAGAAATCCTCAGGGATCTCAGATTGGGATTATTTGATGTACTGGTAGGTGTGAATCTTCTTCGTGAAGGTCTTGACCTGCCTGAAGTTTCTTTAGTTGCGATACTTGATGCGGATAAGGAAGGATTCTTAAGGTCAGAACGTTCACTTACACAAACAGCTGGAAGAGCTGCAAGGAATTTAAACAGCAAGGTGATTATGTATGCTGATAAGATCACCGAATCCATGCAGAGGGCAATTGATGAAACGAACAGACGGAGGATAAAGCAGATAAACTATAATACAGAGCACAATATAACGCCAAGGCAGATAGTAAAATCCACAGCCTCGATACTCGGACAAACTGCGGTTGCCGGTGACAAATCTGCTAAAGCATATATTGAAGCTGAAACACCTTCAGTTGCAGCAGATCCGGTTGTTCAGTATATGAACAGTGATCAGTTGGAAAAAACTATAATCAGGACGAGGAAAGCAATGGAAAAAGCTGCTAAGGAACTGGATTTCATTGAAGCAGCAAGACTTCGGGATGAGATGTACGCTTTACAGGAAAGGCAAAGGTCTTTAACTGCCAATCGCTGAAGAACCAAGTAAACTAAATAATTGGATAAATATTAGCCTTAATGGCAACAACGGATCAGGAATTCAGCATCGAGCAATTATGTATTAGTGCCGTTAAAGCATCAATAGAGGCCGGAAGAGCCATTTTAAGACATTATCCGGGCAATTACAGCATAGAATACAAAGAAGATAAAAGTCCCCTTACAAGCGCCGATAATCAGTCACATCAGGTAATTAGTGAGCACCTTGCGCAAACCGGAATTCCAGTATTAAGTGAGGAGGGCCGTAATATACCCTATGCAGAAAGAAGTCAATGGAACAGATTCTGGCTTGTTGATCCACTTGACGGTACAAAAGAATTTATCAACCAAAATGGAGAATTTACCGTTAACATTGCCTTAATCGAAGGTTTTACTCCTGTTATCGGCGTAATTTATATTCCTGTTACAGGGGTACTTTATTTTGCCACCAGTGAAACTGGCTCATTCCGGTCGACTATCGATCATAAAATAACAAACCCTGAAACAGCCACATTTTCTGAACTAATAAAATTATCAGTAAAATTACCTCTTCTCAAAGATCGACCGGTAACAATTATTGGAAGTCGCTCACATCAGAATCCCGAAAACACAGCCTTGATCCAAAAGATAAGTGCATTTTATAAAAACGTTCAGGTAGTCAATGTGGGAAGTTCACTTAAATTTTGCAGATTGGCTGAAGGATCCGCCGACTATTATCCCAGAATAGGACCTACCATGGAATGGGATACTGCCGCTGGTGATGCAATTGCCAGATATTCAGGTGCAAAGGTTATTAACTACTATTCCCATCAAGCGCTCCTCTATAACAAAGAAAACCTGTTGAATCCACCATTTATTGTTATAACAGAAGAGCATTATAAAAAATTCATTAATTCAAGTGCCTGAATCACAGCTGACTTGAATTTAACCATCTGTTTAAATTTGCTGTATTTCTAATAGGTTAGGAATAATTATTACCCTGATTAATTAAAAAAGGCTGTCCAAATGAACAGCCTTTCAAGTATTTATCAAATTGAATTATTTAACGTCAATAAGCTCAACTTCAAAAACCAATGGAGCTGACGGAGGGATTACCGGGGCACTGCCATTTTCACCATATGCTAATTTGGATGGGATGAGCAATTTCGCTTTGCCACCTTCCTTCATCATAGCAATGCCTTCTTCCCAGCCTGGAATAACCTGTCCTTTTCCAAGTACAAATTCAAACGGTTGATTCCTGTCAAGTGAAGAGTCGAACTTTTTACCATCAATCAAAGTTCCGGTATAATGCACTTTAACTGTCTTTCCGGCGGTAGCTTGTTCACCTGTTCCCTTCTTGGTTTCAATATAATATAAACCTGATGCTGTAGGAGCAACAGTTATTTTATTCGTTTTTAAGTAGTTCTGGATTTTAGCAGGTTCTTCCTTCTTAGCACTTTCTCTTTCAGCAGCGGCTTTAGCCTCTTTTTCTGCTTTTTCTTTTTCAAGCTGTGCTTTTGTCACTATATCTGTAAGTTCAAGTTCATAATAAAGAGTAGAATAAGGCGGTACTAACTCTCCCCTGCCCTGTTCACCAAATGCCAGTGAAGAAGGTACGATAATAGTTGCTTTAGAGCCTTTTGACATCAATGACAATGCCTCAGTAACTCCCTTATTATCAAAATCCTTACCCATTTCCCACAATAGGGGTTCTCCTCTGTCATAAGTGGAATGGAGTGTATCACCATCCATATTCATAACGATCAGATGTATTTTCCCATAATCACCAGTCTTTGGTTTTGCACCTGATCCTTTTTTGGTTTCAATAAAGTAAAGTCCTGATGGTAAAGGTGCTACTGTTATATTTTTGTTTTTGAGGAAAGCTTCCAGCGTTATTTTTTCGTTGGCTTTAGCTTCTTCCATCTTTGTTTTGTATTCTTCTTCAATTTGTGCCTGTGTTTTTGCGGAAATAACTTTTACATCAAAGATTATCTCTTTCCCAATATAGTTTGAATCAGGCATTGAGGGCATTCTGACAGTCTTGAGGAAGAATGAATCTGCTGAACTAATGAAGGTTGCGCTGTCCCCCGGATGAAGCATTGCCAGACCAGTATAAAGGTCACCTTTATAAGTCGGTTCACTAAGTGGAATCATGAATTCTTTTGGTGATTCGGCTGAATTGAACAAAACTGAATCGTTAATTGAATATTTCAGGTTCAATGTGAGGACCATCCCAGTTTTAAGTGTTGTGGTATCATCACTATTAACATGGATCTTGTAAAGTAATCCGTCATCTGTTTTTTTAAATCCCCGGTGTTTTGAGCAACCAAATACACCAATTGTAATTATTGCTATGAGCAATAGAAAGGAAAGGTTTTTGTATTTCATTATGGATATTTATTAGGTTTTACTTCAATTGAATAAGCTCAATATCATAAATCAGGGTTGATTTTGGAGGTACTTTGTTTTGATCACCAATTAATCCGAAACCAAGGTGCGAAGGTATGATAAATTTTGCCCTGTCACCTACCCTTAACAACAAAATTCCCTCTTCCAGGCCACTCTCCACACCTCCTTTTCCGATCAGGAATTCCTTTGCCCCGCTCTCCTTTGATGAGTAGATCTCTTCACCTGTGATCAGTTCAACCGAATAGTTCATCACAGCAATTTTTCCTTGTTCAGCTTTTGGGCCTGAACCCTTTTTATAAATAGCATACCTTAATCCTGAACCGGTCTCATTCATCTGCCATTGATGTCGCCTGATATAATCATCAATCTGTTCATCTTCAACAGTGACAGCCTTCTTATTTGCTTTTATGAGAGGTTCACGGATTTCTTTCTGGTCAGTGACCTTTTGCTCTTGATTTACTGATTGTTTGCACGAGGGTAAATAAAAGCTTAGAAATATTATGAAAATAACCGATTTGATCATAGCCTGATGCTTTTCCTGGCAGCTTCAACCAATTTATCTTTATATTCAGGTAAGAGACCTCTAAATATATTGAGCGTTTCCTCCATACTTATGTATGAATCCCCTCCGGCGGCATTTAGATGTCCACCACCTTTATAGTGTTTCCTGGCAAAATCGTTAACAGAAAAATCTGCTTTAGATCTGAAGGATATCCTGATGCAGTTTTTCTTTTCGGTAAAGAGAGCAGCAAAACTGATATTTTTTATTGACAACGCATAATTTACAACACCTTCAGTATCACCTGGTTTAAATGAGAACTTTTCAAGGTCTTCCTTGGTGAGCCAAATGTAAGCAGTACAATATTCATCCAAAACAACCAGTTTCTCACTTAAGCAATATCCAAGTAACCGCATCCTGTTTTCCGAATATGTATCATAAACCAGCCTATGCACTTTTTCAGTATCCACACCTTTTTTGATAAGATCTGCAACAGTTTCCAAAGTATGCGGATAATTGCTGGCATAGCTGAATGAACCTGTATCTGTCATCATACCAACATAGAGATTCATACCGATTTCAGTATTGATCATATCTGTTTCATCAAGCGCAGCAATAAAATCATAAATCAGTTCAGCAGTGGATGAAACAGTGACAATTGATAACTTAAAATCAAATTCAGGCTCAGGTTCAGGATGATGGTCAATCAGGATTTTTATTCCCTTGGCCTGTGTGATTTCTTTAGAAAACAGGTTTACCCTCGAGAGAGAGTTGTAATCCAGACAAAATATAACTTCAGCTTCTTCTAATAATTTATTGCCAAGTTTTTTATGGTGATAGTAAATTACCGCATCATTCAATGCCGGCATCCATTGCAGGAATTCAGGAATGTCATTAGGTATCAGTACATCAACCAGATATCCTTTGTTTTTAAGATAAAGATATAATGCCAATGATGATCCTATGGCATCACCATCCGGATTATAATGAGTTGTAATTAAGATCTTGGAATTTTGGGAGAGGATAGCTTTAATAGCATCCAGAATCTGTAATTGGAATTTGCTCAAATGGCAGAAAAGTTTATGTAAAATATTTATGTTTATTGAACACAAAAATACTTAATATTGTTATTTGCCACATTATTATAGTCAACTGTTGTAATTCTTAATAACAATTCACACGTAAATGTCAGGTAACATCACTTTCACAATGATTAAACCGGAGACGGTTAAAAAACTTCAGTCAGGTAAAATACTGGATATGATCATTAATTCAGGTTTTTCATTGAAAGCCCTTAAGATGGTCTGGTTATCCAAAGAAAAAGCTTCTAAGTTTTATGAAATCCATAAAGAAAGGCCATTTTATAATGATCTGGTAGATTTTATGTCCTCCGGACCCGTCATAGCGGCTATTTTAGAGAAAGAGAATGCAGTTGAAGCATATCGCCAATTTATTGGCTCCACAAATCCCGAAGCTGCTGCGGAAGGTACCATTAGAAAATTATTTGGCACTTCAATTCAAAGTAATGCAGTCCATGGCTCTGACAGTGATGAAAATGCGATAATAGAAGCTAACTTTTTCTTTTCAGAATTTGAAAAGATATGAGTGTCTTCTTCAATCCGGATAATACTCCTTAAAACTTCTGTCAGTATAAAAAATAATAATTCGTTCAATTTTTGCGGATCTGGTCTGTGTTGTATTCCGTTTTTCCAAGCCGGATGGATCAGAGGTAACCCCAGATTCCTTTACTCGTATCCAGTCTTCAGCAGCAGTAGGTTTTTCATTATTAAGTGTTATTTCTTCTTTAATTGTTTCTGATTTTTTCTGCTGCTCTTTTTGGTCTTCCTCAATAAATGGTGTATGTAATTGATTTTCACTATATATAGAAGTGATTCTATTAGTTTCTAATGGCTCAGGAGTGTATTTATTTCCTGTTTCGTCGACCGGATCGTTAAATAATTCAAGCATTGACTTCTGAGTACTGGCTTTTACGTTCATTTCCCCGGTAGATTGTACAAGATATGGATTCATCATTGGACCATCACCAAACAGAAGCCAATTAACACTTATATCTGGATATTTTTTAATAATTCTGAGAATAAAGTCTAAACTTGGCTTATTTCTACCATTCAGTATATGTGAGATTCCAGATCTCTGAACACCTAATTCATCCGCCAATTGTGCTGATGACATATTCTTTGTCTTGAGCACTAAAGCTATCCTGTTGTTCATGCTTATGTTTTATTGGTTACATGTGTAACTTGCATAATCAAATATACAAAAATTCAAGATGATAAAGATGTTAACTGTAAAGAAAAATTCACTTATTCAAAGAAATATTGAGGTTAAACGATTCATTAACTTAATTTTCAATCATTTAAGATTTTATTAAATTCACTTCTCATTTAGCTTCCAAAACCCTTCTTTTATAAATAATTACCTCAGTTAAATAATAATAACTAACTGAATAGAAGTTCATTATGATTATAACTGGTTCAAAAATCAATAATTATACCCATGTTACATTAGTACCGTATTATACAATTGTAACATTACATAAGTAATCATCAAGTGATACAGATGTAACTTGTAATGTATCTTACAGTTGTAAACCAAATCTAACACTCCAATTATTCTCTTTTACTGGTATTAGTGTTTGGTATTCATCATTAGAGCCAACTTCAGTTGATCTGCTTTAAAGGTTTCTAATAAAGCTACTTATGGTAAGTCAAAAAGCTCAATGTATTTAAGAGATCATTTTTGTAATCAGGACTATTTTAAGATTAATAGCACCGCTATGTCAGCATAACAGGTTCTGTCATGAGATAAATCACTTTTTCTGAAGCTCTACCCTATTTAAAAGAGAATCTACTTGAACTATATCTGGACAGAGCATAAAAAATCGATTCCTGAAGGGTCAGATAATAAAAAAACTGGTCTGAATTAACTCCAGACCAGTCACTTAAATCATGAATCAAGATTTCTCTAATTACCTTCAGAAAATCATTTGATGATTTTTTGCGTTATTTTTCCAGATGCATTTGAAATTTGAACAAAGTAGATACCCTTCGATAACAATCCCAGCCCCTCAAACTTAATCCGGTTCTCTCCTGAATGAAGATCTTTTCCGGCAATCTTCCTGAGTACGATGCCTTGGGAATTAATCAGGATAAGCTCTGTATTATCAGGTGATGACAAATTGAATTCTGCAACAACAAAATCGGTAAATGGATTTGGATAGCATTTAATATCCGGACTGTAATTCATTAATTCTATATTTCCAAGCAAAATTGAATTAGCAAGTATAAAATCAGGAACACCTCCCCCATAGAAATTATCAGGATCGGATGCCATACTGCCACTTTGCTTTATGGCCTGCATAATTTCCATATTAGTAAAGTCGGGATTTGCCTGCCAAAGACAAGTTGCTGCTCCACATAATATAGGAGATGAAAATGATGTTCCACTTGCTGTCCCAATGCCGGAAGGGATGCTAGCAACGACAGCATAATAGCCTTGTGCCATTACATCAGGCTTTATCCTTCCATCAGAAGTGGGTCCTACAGAACTAAAATTAACATAAGCTCCATCTGCGTCTACCGCGCCAACAGCCATTACGCTGTCACCATCAGCCGGAGCTGAAATATAATGCCAATCAGTGGTACCTTCATTGCCTGCACTATTAACAACAAGAATACCTTTACTGGCAGCAATATCAGCTCCAATTGTTATAGGAGTAGTATTGCCATCCATATCTTCGTAAGTGTGATTTTCAGAAGTATTATCAAACCTTGTGTACCCGAGTGAGGTATTGAATACATCAACTCCAAGTGAATCAGCATATTCAGCAGCTGCCACCCAGTAAAATTCTTCCATTAAATATTCAGCAGTGGCATCTTCAGTCCGAAAAAGATAATAAGATGCATGTGGGGCGGTCCCAACTAATTGTCCAGGTAAATTTCCACCCATTGTCGATAAGACCATAGTTCCATGAGGGCTGAGATTAGTGCTGTAGACATTATTACCCGGCTGAACAAAATCTCGGGTACCCATTATTTTGTTGTTCAAAAATAAAGTATCAAAAACATCCAACTGATCAGCACTATTAAATCCTGCATCCATCACAGCTATAACCATTCCATTCCCGGTATATCCCTGATTGTGAAGCTGATCAACTTTGAGCATCTGTGCCTGATTGCCTGATGGGCCATAATCAAAACCTACTATTCCAAATCTTGAGCTTTTTAATTTAGGCGGAGCAAGCTTTTGGTACTTCTCCTGCATGAAAAAGCGCTTTAGGAGGGGATTATTTTTCTTCTCTTCAAGAACTTTTGAATGTGTCACATCATGAACAAATGGTAATGACACTATAAAGGATGCAATGTCTTGATTTTCAATCCTGACAATTACTAAATTCAGCCATTTTGAAGTATAAAACACGTCAGCGCCAAGATCCCTTACCTGACGAATATATTCAGGATTTACCGGTAAATCGGTTTCATCAAGAGGAATCTCCTGAATGAGTCGCCTTTCTATTGAACGCTCTGACAGGTACATCCTGGGTTCAGCTAATGAAAATTTGGATACACCTTTATCACGGAACTTAATTATGTATGTGTTCCCTCTGTTTTGTCCAAAAGAGAAAAAAGAAAATAAAACAAAAAATACAAGCGATAGAGATTTCTTCATTCTAATTGTTTAAATAATTGATTGTTAAACAACAACATCCCTTTATAAGTTTGCAAAAGTGCAAAAAAGCAAAATACTAACAACGAACTTAATAATTTTTAATGGAGCTCACGAATCTTGGTTTACCATTGAAATCTTTAAATACTTCTACACCACTAAAACCATTTACTTCCAATAAAGCTTTCAGATTCTTATCTTCACTCTCATTAATCTCAAAATACAGCATTCCGTAACTGCCTAAATGTCGTTTAGCGAAATTAATTATTGCCTTATAGTATTCCAGGGGATCATCATCTGAAACAAAAAGCGCCAGATGTGGCTCATATTCAAGGACATTAGGCGACATAACCGTTTTTTCAGACTCCTTCACATAAGGCGGATTGCTCACTATGATATCAAAACGCGCTTCATTTCCTGATCTATCAAAATAGTGGGATTGTGATGATGGGGCCGGTTCATGAAGATACATCAGAATATCAAGTTGTTGAAAATCAATATTCGTATTATTACTACTTGCGTTCTTTTTAGCAATAGCCAGTGCTTCACCTGAAATATCTATTGCTGAAACAAGAGATTTCGGAAGTAATTTTGCAAGCGATACTGCAATAATTCCACTTCCTGTTCCTATATCAAGTATATTGTAGCTGGTCTGAGGATTTGATCTTTTCACGATCAGGTTAACCAGTTCCTCTGTTTCTGGTCTGGGTATAAGAACATGAGTGTTAACCTCAAAATCCATGTCACTGAAATGAACTTTACCTGTGACATACTGAACGGGTTTATGATATCGTAACTCATTAATGCTGTTAATCACACGATTTTCAAAATCCTTCGGAACAATTTCATTGTAGAGCAAGAATAAATCTGACATACTCACTTTACTTAAAGAACTGAATAAATAACGCTGAATAGCCCGAGCCTCCCGTTCTTCATACAGTTGCTTTAATTCCTCAATTGCAAAATTGGCCAATTGACCGTATGTCATGATTAAATTTTAAAATAGCTACAAAAATAACTTTCTTCTATCAGAACTTTGTATTTTCATGCCTTTAATAAGGAAAATGAAGTTAGCAATTTCTTTGTATTTCAGAAATAATGTACCATTTTTAGAATTGGTAGACAGGGACTTATCTTGGAAAGTAAAACGATCAAGAAAAGTTCTATCACTACACAAGCTAACATGTAATAATTCGATTGCAAATCTCTTCAGAACCGAACAGGAGGATCTATTAACAAAACTCACTGATAACCAACTAACAGTTGCTATATATTTCTATCTAAAGCATGTTGTGCCTTCACAACAGATCATTCGTTATTGGTTGTTTGAAACAATGGACAATGAAGAACATGCAATTAAAATTGCAAATCTTGTCTATGAAGCTGTCATAAATGATCTTGATCAAGATCCTTTAGAGTTAGAATATTTTATTGAAGATTATGTTGCTGAGTCTTCTAATGATGATATAATTTATCCAGAAGATATTTCTGTTGCTTTGGATGTGGTGCGAAAAGGCGGGCCAATACGCTGGAGATTCGATGATCATTTTGAATATCAGGGCCTTGTTGAATCTAATATAAATATTTCTGACCTTAAGGAAACCTTATTTCAGATCGAAGACCACAGCAGTTTAATCGTCGGATTAAGTAACAGCGCGAGTAGTATGATTGAATTGATAACTGGTTATAAGACCGGATACCTTGAAAAACTATGCAATTTAATTCCGATCGGATTAAGGGACATATATTCCGTAGGCAGCTGTTTAGTAGCTTTTCCTGCTTTAAGAGATATTATCATAACAAATGGTATAAAAAATATTGAGCTAATGGGTATGGACACAAATGGTATTCTTCGCAAATACCAGAAAGACCAAGCACAATATTTTAATTATTCAAACATTAAAACTAATGACATCCATGAATCCTTTATTGGGAACAGTTACTTACCTCTGTTCTTGAAACTCAATAAGTGATCCGGTAAATTAACAACTTGTACTTTTGTATAATGATTTCAGAAACTTGTCCTTTTTGTAAAAAAGAAGTTATTGATACTTCATTTGCAACCTATTCAGGATTCATTGCAATCTATAACCATGCTCCTATTGTACCCGGTCACAGTTTGATAATTCCGCTAAATCATGTGACTGATATCATGGAATTGTCAGATACTGAGTTTATTGACTTTTTCCAGTTTGGAAAACGGGTGATGCAGTTCTTAAACGCTTACTTTAAAACCAATGAGTTTGATATGTCCCTGCAACAAGGAAGGAATGCAGGGCAAAGTGTTGATCATGTGCATCTTCATTTAATACCCCGTAAACCTTTTGATTTAAAACCTGGTGAAGAATGGTATCATAAAATGATGGAAAAAGAATACAAAAGCCTTGATTCTGATAAAATAATAAGCAAATCAGATCTCCTATCCATTTCTCAAAAGTTGCGGAAATCATGGGAGAAATACAACGCTGAAGTTTCCTGACCCTTCGCTGACCATTCGCTTACCGTTCGGTTACCCCGGGGGTAAGCTTACGGTAAACGAACCGTAAGCAAACCGTAAGCGAACATCCGAGGAATCCTTTAGATAAAGAACATCGAAACCCCTATTACAGCAATAACTGCACCTACTATTTCAATCCAGGTTATTTTTTCCTTCATAATCAATACTGAAGGTGCAATGATCAATACAGGGACAATTGACATAATAGTTGAGGCTATTCCTGATGTTGTATATTTTACCGCGAGAAGGCTGAATGAAACACCGAGGAATGGTCCGAAGAAGGCTCCGACACCTAATCTTTTCATAGCAGCTATATTATGGATAGCGCTGTTTACTCTTGGCCAGAATCCCATGTAAGTAACCACAATGATAAAACCGAGGATTCCGGTAATTACGCGTATTTGAGTAGCAGCAAAAGGATTATAATTATCAATTCCATAACTGCTTAATACAAGCCCTAATCCCTGTCCGGCAGCACCGCCGATTGCAAGAAGGATTCCTTTCAGAGGGTATTTGAAGCGAAGTTTTATCCCTCGGTTGTTTTCTTCTCCTGAAGTTTCTTTTTTTGCAAGAATGGTTATAGCAATCCCGGTAAATGTGAGGATCATACCAAAAATACTAAGCGCATCCATTGTTTCATCCATTAATAACCAACCAGCGATAGCCGCTATTGGCGGTGCCAGTGACATGATCAGCATTGAAATCCTTGCCCCTATTACTACATATGCCTGAAAGAGAAAGAGATCGCCCAAAACAAATCCTATCAGGCCAGAAATTGATAACCAAACCCAGTTATGAAGACTTGCCCCCTCCGGAAAAAAAACGCCTCTCGTCATAAGACTGAATATACCTAAATAGATAAAAGCGAGGCTAAGACGAATTATATTAACAGAAAGGGAACCGACCTTTTTACCGGCTGATTCAAAAGCCAGAGCTGTAATTGTCCAGAAAAACGCGGTTAATAATGCAGCAAGTTCACCAGTATAATGACTAAACATGAAATCAGTTTAAGGCTGCAAAAATAGAAAAAGTTTAACTGCTTTAATTGCAATGCTTCTCATTAGAAATAATGAATAGAAATAGAAAATTATATAAGTTTGAAAGTCGGAAGAGAAATACTTCCAAAACAACATAACAAGCTGATGATTAGCATTTAATTATGCTTTTTGAAGATACATATAAAACAGTTGAAGCTCCTTCGCAGGGCATTTATAAAGAGAAGGGCAGCAAATTCCTTGCTTTTTGTTTTCCGGTTAAGACAGAGGGTGAGGTCAAAGTCTATCTTGAAGAG
>DATGZB010000027.1:0-1625 GCA_035297395.1 Lentimicrobium sp.
CGAAGCCAGGATTAACTCCCGGTGCAGAAATTGATGGCCGGCAGATGCGTGTATCCGGGTGCGGGAGCTTGCACCGTCATGGTTTGTAGCAGGATGCTGCAAAAACCATGACAAGTTTATTAATGCTACCGTCCGTGTTAGGTGCAGTTGAGTGTTATTTCAATTTAGCAATCATTAGAATATCATTATCGGTATCCTTTAGATCAGACATCTGTTTTAAAAGGATTCTTTTTAAATTTTGATACTTTGGTGATGAATTTAAGAATTCATCAGAAGAGAGATATTTTTTCATTTCAATTGAACTGATATGTCTATAAACCAGAGAATCATTTGTGAATTCAGGAACAAGTTCGGGACCACCATCAAAATCATTAATAAATCCCCAATCACCTATAGTGTTAAAAGAAATTAGTTTTCCATAGTTACTTTTTAGAGTAATCCCTGAACCTTCTTTTTTATTATAAATCGCAAATCCTGCATTTAACTCTCCATGACCAGCTCCCTGAGAATCATCCGTATCGTAAGCCGAAAAATAGATGAATACAAAGTTTTTTGATTCTTTAACGCTAACCCATAAATATTTTGGTGGTGTTCGTTGAACTAATCCTCTTTCGAATATCATTTCTTCAGGCAATTTATATTCCCCGAGATTAAGTGAAAATTTTGGAATGATTCTATTAGTCTGATTGTAAGTATAAACAGTATCGTTGTACAATCCTTTGAAATGGAGAGTATTGTCCAGATAGTAAAAAAACTGTTGGCCCTGATAAAATCTCGTTCTGCCGAAAGGAGGAGGATCTTTCCATTTATTATAGTTTTTTACTGTTTGTAATATTTGCCCATGTAAGTTAATCTCTTTGAAAATATATTCTTCATTTCCTACTAATGGCTCACTATAACACATTAATATGCTGTCTCTTGACCAGATGATAGCTCTTTCATCAATATTGGTCTTAATACTTTTTACATAATCACCTGCAAAGGAATAGACTTGAATAATCCTTTTCCAATTAGGTTGAATATAAATTAGTCCAGCTTCTTCATCAATACTGAACTGCCGAATCATATCATATTCTTCAGGGCCTTTACCGACTTTCCCGATGAATCGTAAAAATTTCCCCTTTGCATCAAATTGAGCAAGCAAAGGCGTTCCGAAAGCATAAATGAAAATATATTCTTTGGTCAACTTAATATCCTGAATCCTACCTAGTGCTGATTCCCCAGTAGATTCAAGTCGAATGTAGGTTATACTATCGGCTATTTCAGATATTGGCACTTCCCTCTTGTTTTCAATTATTGAGGAGAGGTTAATAGTGTAAAACTTATCTTCAGCATGACCATCTTCTGATTCAATATTTTGTTGATCAAGGGATTTACATCCGAGAATCAAGATCATCAAGCTTAATGACAATACTCTATTCATAATCTTTGCTTTGATAACCTGCTGAAAAGCTGGGAATTGCACCTAACGGCCAGGCAATAGAAGTAGTTTGTGGTGCTGAGTCGAACGGAGGCGATAACTGCATCCTGGCTACGAGCAGAATCCCACCAGAGCCGAAGAGAGCGAAGCATGGCGCAATTTTTGCCGTCCGGGTACAGATTTTGCATGGGAGCTGGCGTCATCG
>DATGZB010000028.1:0-147094 GCA_035297395.1 Lentimicrobium sp.
GGCGCCATCATAGTACACTGATACACTTGAAGAAGAATAGAAATAATCATCTATTCCGTGTACATAAAGCCATTCTTCATTACCGGCACTGTCCGCTTTTACCAGCATTGATCTTATATAATAATAACCTGTTGTATCGCCGGGATTTGGCCACCAAGTGTATCCGGTCACCAGGAAACCACCATCCGGCATTAATAGCAATTTAACAGGTTCAGGACTCCAGATATCAGGATGTTGCTGGACGCTGGCAAGCTCCTTTCTCCAGATTTGCCTTCCGTCGGGAGTAAATTTATGGATATGAAAAGCATCCATATTTTGTTCATCATTTTGTATGCTTACAGCTATAATATAACCATCATCTGTTACAACTACATCCCAAAAACCATCACTCGATGGGTTGTTGTTTAATCTTGTACACCAGACTTTGTTTCTACATGAATCTAACTTCATCAATATCGGATCTTCACTTGAACTTTGACTCCAAGCAGCTCCAGGAAAAAAAAGGTTATTTAAACTATCCTGAGTAAAAAGTTCAAATCTACAACACTCATTTAATCCATTCCCTATAATAAACTGATAATTTAAATCTCCGTTATCATCAATTTTCTGAATGATCTGATGCTGATTAAACGGTGAATAATTTATTGCGATAATAGATAATATATAACCTTTATCATAATCACTTTGCACTGATCCTGGAATATTAGAATTCCAGGGCTCATAGTTTTTCAACCAGGGTTGGGCTTGTGAATTATAGGAAATAAGGATCAAAATGATGAGTATTATTTTCATACTTGAAATTTTATAAAGGACATGAGGAGAATTCCTCCTCAGGTCCTTTAATGAGGATTAGTTAATTATGTTAAATTTAACCGTTTCCTTTATACCATCATTCGTTAATGATTCCAAAAGATAGATACCGGGCGATAGATTGTCAACATTGATATTTCTTTTTCCTGATTTTGGACTCATAGAAAATGAATTAATTACTTTTCCAAATATATCCATTATTCTAATTGAGGCAGTTTCTACCTTCTCTGGAAAGAGATATTCTAAAACCAGATAGTCATTAGCTGGATTCGGGTAAATTCTTAAACAACTTTCAAGAGAAACTTTTGGAGTTTCAACCCTGTTTTTCCTGATCTTATCCGATTTCATTAGAGAAGGGAATTGATAAGGCTCCCTGTACTCTATCAATCCTCTATTTATCAACATGTTACGATAAAATGCTGTACTTAATTTATCATTGCTGTTGTATAACGACAAAAGTATAGTATCCGGAATATTGTCAAACCCATATTGACTGCATACTGAATAATAACTTAAAAAGTCCTCACATTTAGTTTCATATCCTGTTGCCAGTTCTGAGTCAATTAATGATTCAATTTCATTTAAAGCTGACTCGTAATGATTTGAATTAAGAAAAAAAGCTGCTTTAAGTACTTTGGCTTCAAACAGATTAATGATATCGAGTGTATCAATAAATCCCTCACTAAAAGTACTGTCTCTTAAATTCAATTGATAGTATGATTTAAAATATCGGCTTGCGTCCCTTAGTTTTGCTGAAATGTTGCCTTCCAATATTTCCTTTCCTGAAATCGAATCTGCAAATCTTAAAATTGCGTAATACATCGAATCAGGCATATAGATTTGTCTGTTATCGATTTCATTAATTATCTTACCCAGTTTTGAGGCATGCGAATTCAGTTTAATAAGGTCATGTATTTTGATATTGCTAAATACATCTTCTTTCTTGATTGATTCAAAAATAACCGTATCAGACACATAAGGCGAAATCTCAACCAACTCATTAAAAACAAGGGTGGAGTCTTCTGGGATTGAACTAATAATATCATTTACAACCAGCGGAGTGTTATTTAAGTCAACAAGTAGATTTAATTCAGAAGATAAGATTTCAGCTTGCATTTTATTTTCATTAATTCCGCTTACTAATTGATCTTTTGTTTCTTCACCTCCCGAACTTGGAGGGCAACTTTCTGATGAATAAACAACCCAGCCCATATGAGGAGTTACCTGAAAAACATTTCCTGGTCTTAAACGGCTAGATAGTGCACATAGATGGAAATTATAATTGATCCATAATGCATCATTGTATATACTCCAGTAACCTGATGTTGTTAGTTTACTAAATTCATTGCCAGCCGCATCAGTCGGTAATGTGCCTAATGATCCCTGCTCCTGTTTAATTCCACTTGTTTTAGAATAAACAGATATGTCCGTATTACAATTATTAAAGGTATTACACTTAATTTCGAGTCCGGTGCTTCCAGTCCTGTTTCTATTCTCACCTTGTGCATGTATTCCGTGGGTCAGATTTGTAAATGTATTAAGGTATAGAGTATTATTTTCAGGACCCGAGTTATTTACAATAATCCCTACTTTATTAAAATAATTTTGTGTCGGGTATGTTGGGTAATAAAATGTGTTTTCACTTACTTCATAAGCAGTTGAAGCGTCCAGATAAAGTCCACAATAATGAGATTCGGTTACATCTGTTGAATCATCACGTACTTTAATAATATTATTTGTGAATGTAAAACCCGTAGTACCACTTATATAAGCTGAAGTTAAATTATCTTCAAAGATTACATTATGGATGATCGGTGAGTATATACTACCAGCACTAAGACTGTAAACACCATAAAGCAGATTTTTGAAAGATGATGGAATTGTATCATAACATGGAGTTATGCTGTCACAAATGTAATCATAAACACTAAATGCCGAATTGAAACTATAAATCCCGTGCCCTATTGGTTCTGCAGTATTGTTAGTGAAAGTACAGCCCCTGAATTGAACTCCACTCACTCCATACAAATGGACAAAACAATCCAGCGTATCTTTAAATTGCAATTCATTCCTTTCGTTAATAAATTGACATCCGATAAATCTGCTTAAACTGGTCAATTTATAAGGATTGAGTTTAACAGATATAAGATTATTCTGAAAAATACCCTTGTTACACATAATAAGAGCTCCCCCGTTTGTATAGGTTGGATTATCAGGATCATAACCGGGATGGACTGAGGCAATACCGGTCTCAGCTAATTCAATAATACCGCCATTTTGAACACTGACAACACTTTGATCTATTGGATTTTGCATTTCAGAGGAATTACTATACGCAAGGACGCCTTTCCATAAATGATTATTTGTCCCTGTCAGCCGTCCGCCATCAACTATCAATTTACCGCCACATTCAACAATCACTCTAGCCGATGGCCTGAAAAAAACATCCGACCTCACTCTGAGTGTACTTCCCAGACATATTCTGATTGTATCTTTCACATAAACCGGATCATTCCAAATAACTTCACTACTATCACATATAAAATAATTTTGCCCGATATTTTCAATTTCCTGTAGTGCTTTATATGCATTAATTCTGCCGGTTCCCGTTCGTAATTTGTGCGTTACAGGGTTTCTGTATAATTCATAATCCTGTACTATATCTGTGTTACTTTTAATAATTGACTCCACTTCTGAAGCAGTCAGCCATGGTGCATGCGCTTTAATTAATGAAGCAAGTCCTGCTACAATAGGGGTAGCAAATGATGTTCCACCATATCCATTCCAAAAAGGGTGATCACGTTCTATATATGTTGTATCATAATGGACCCATCGTTGGTTTGCAGTTGTATCCCATCCTTCAATACTATCAATAACTCTAATGAGTGTTGTTTGCAGTCCCCACAGATCATATCCCGGTGCACTAACATCAACCTGATCAAAATACGACCATGTTGATGTTTTGTATTGATGTGTAGTTGTGTCGTATACTCTTCTTGTCAGGCTGTCTTCTTTGGTAACACCTGTTACTTAAATAATTCTTGAATCAATTAAAGGAGAAAAAGGATAAGGAGTGGTAAATTCAACAAAGTCACCGGGATCTTGACAACCGCCAATCATTTCAATTTCTCCTGAAGTATTTTTATAACAACCATTACAGAATCCATTTCCTGCCCCGGCTACTATAACCGTTCCATTGTCCAAAATCTCCTCTATAATCGACTGTGCCTGTAATATTGCTGAATCGCTCATGCTGCATGTTCCGATTGCAGAATAAGAAATCACATCAGCATGCATCCTTGTGGAAGCGAATAATGCTTTTCCTAATACATCATTTTTAACAAAAGGAATTATTTTGTTATTGAATCCAATTGCAGCATAATCAGCTCCTTCAGGTTGCTGTTCACCACTATTTGTTGTTTGTCCTGCCGCAAAACCCGCAACTGTTGTTCCATGCCATAATAAAGCTGACATCGCATAATGAGCATCATAAACTGTGTCCGGCTCACAAGGATCATAATTATACAGCAACTGACTCGATAAATCAGGATGATCAGGATCGTAATATGTATCAATGATTGCAATTTTTGTATCTTTATTTCCCCGCTCAATTTCCCATGCCGAATCAGCTTGAATTTTTTTAAGGTGCCAGATAGAATCAAACAAAACATCTGAAGGCTCATACAGAGGGGTGGAGATAACGAAGCGGTAAGGTGGATAAATGAGATGATTTGCTTCTGCTCTTAGTTCATTGATAAAGGCATTATCATCACCAGTGAATCTTATTGTATAAAATCGTCGGTTTTCAGGCTTATTTGCCCATGGAAATGATTGTTCTATGGAGGTAACTCCATATTTAGCCATAATGATGTTTAGTTCATTATTAGTTGACTGGTTGTCGTTAAACCGGATTTCATCATTAATAAGCCAAATTCTGAAGACTCCAGTTTCGTATTCTTGTGCATAACCAGCAACATTCAGCAGCCAAAAACATAGAATACTTTGGCAAAGAAAAATTATTTTTCTCATAATTAATGGTTTGTTAGTGAATAATTATATTGAATTATTAAGCCAAACTAATTAAGTCTTACATTTTAAAAATCAATTCCATGGCTGATTCAGGATTGATTGGAGAGTAAAATTCAGGCAGTGTAAAAAATATCAGCTGATTATTAGAATATCAGGCAAGTATAAACAATCAAATTAAGAAATGCAAATTAATTTTGATATTTTTTATATGAAATATAATATGGAAAGATCTGCATATAAAATGTTCAATACATGGGATACTGATCTATGGCGCGTCCTGGCCTCATAGAAGCCTCTGCCGTATGAAAATAGAAATATAGATTCACTTGGCTTTTGAACCATATCTCAATGAGCTTTTATCAGAAGTATGAAAACATTAACTTTATAAATGGTATTTCTTCATTTTAAATAATTATGTAAATTGCCCTTAAAAAATCCAAATGAAAGCAACCACACTTAAACCAATCGTAGCAGACAAGAACCTGATCGCATATTGCGGTTTGTATTGCGGAGCCTGCAGGTCATACCTTAAAGGAAAATGCCCCGGTTGCCGTGAGAATACAAAAGCAACATGGTGCAAAGTAAGGTCCTGTGGGATTGAAAATAATTTCCATTCATGTGCTGACTGCACTTCAATAGAGTTAATGGAATGTAAAAAATTCAATAACTGGATATCAAAGGCAATAGGTCTCCTGGTGAATTCTGATCGCGCTGCCTGCATCCACAGGATCAGGGAAATTGGTCAGGATGCCTTTGCGGAAGAGATGGCTGCTGCTAAGCGCCAGACGATCAAACGTAAATGACCTTTAAAAACTACCCTGTTACTTCTTATCTTTGTTAGAAAGACAGAACTATGAAGCGTAGTTATTTCATCCAATTCCTCATTATTTCAGGCTTGACATTACTATCCTTTGCAACACTTGCCGGAAAATGGCCCGGGAATGCTGTTGTAGGTAATGGTAAATTTTGTGCTGTTTATTCCGAAGATCCCCGTGTTATAAAAGACGGCAAGAGAGGAATCAGACATCTTTATATGAATGACTTTAAAGCTGATTACATTCAGGCTGCTTACTTTCAGCTCATGAACCAGACTGCTTTAAAGCATCAGGACAGTATTGTTCCATTTATGGGTGATTTTTTCACACCATCGGCCCATCATTTTTGGAGGAATAAGTTGGTTTATACTTCTTCAGTAAGGGCAACAGACGAAGGATTGCTTATCAGATTTGAAACGGCAAAAGGAACCGGGGTTATTATTGCTGACTTTATTATTAGTCCAAATACATCAGAGGACTTTATGTTTATGGGTTATGCTGTGAGAAGATTTATCCAGGATACCGCCAAAGAAAATTATAAACAGCGCCCTGAACCAATTGTAAGCCTTAACTGGAAATCCGATAAATTCTTGTCGGTTTCGGCATCTGAACTGCCTCTGAATACTACGGTCTATAACAGTGCCATCATGAAATTCAGGGTGGAAGAAGATGAGCCCCTGACTATTTTGCTTTCTGAAAAAGGATTATCGATTGACCTGGTCAGTACTTTATGGGAAAAAAGTGAGCAGCAGTGGAAAGATTGGATTTCAATTGGCGGTCTACCGTATGAAAATCCTGCAGGCGAACAACAGACTTTATATAATGAATATTACTGCAGGAATTTGTACGCAGCATATTCCTCCACCTTACATGGCCAGGTACCTGCCGATGTTACCGGTCAGTTCCTCACCAATGGGATGCCGCAGCTTTATCCAAGGGATGCCATGATGACAGCAAGCAATTTTCTGAAAGCCGGTTTCCCGGATATAACATTCGAGATCCTGAGATTCTGGGCTGATACGGCCATTCCGCATAAGTCACCCGGTGAATTCTATGCCCGCTATGATGCCTTTGGCAAGGCAACAGATAGTGGATCAGGGGCCCGTTATGATGAACCTGAATGGGATGCGGGCGCTTATTTCATCATCCTCAATTATGAGTTTCATGCGAAAACAGGCAAATGGCTCTTTCCTTTAGATAGTTTTTATCCATTTGCTGATTTTATAGCAGGTGCCATAGACTCGACAGGTTTGCTCTATGAAGGTGGAATAGTTGAGTGGACAGGTTACCTGCCTGCAACCAATATGATCTGCGCTTCGGCTCTGATGAAAGCATCCGAGATCGCCAGGCAGGATGGCAGGCAGGAATTGGCGGAAAAGTATGACGCTGCATCTAAGATCATCCAGGCCTCCCTCCCTAAATTATTTGATAATAACCGCCGGCTCTATACCGCCCGAAGATATACAGGAATCAAAGCTGATAATAATTTCAGCCTTGCTGATAAAAAAGGAGATCTCCTTTATTTATGGGACATCACTTCTGTATTCGGGATCTTGTGGGGCTATCCCGATCACCCGATGATGCACGAGACCTATCAGTATGTAAAGGAAAATCTCAATGATAATGGGGGTGTCAGGTACTTTGAGGCAACCGATAAGGGTTGGCTGGAGGCTTATGGCCGCGATCTCTTCTATTTTGCCACTGCTGCCTGGAGCAAATACGCGGTGATGCAAAAAGACTATGACTTTGCCAAAAAGAATCTCGACTGGATCATTAACCAATCGAACATTTATGGTTTAATGCCTGAAAGGGTGATTTCAGATTACTCGAACATTTCAGAAGCGAGTCCCCTCACCTGGGGCTGCGCTGAGTTTGCGGGAGCAGTAAAGCGGTTTGCTCAAGAATAAGGCTAAGGGCTAAAGGCTAAAGTAAAAAGTGTGTACTGGCCTGAATAACTTTGATGAATGAAGGTTAAAACCTTCAAGGTTAAAAGTTATTGCCTTACATACCCTCACTTCATAATTTTGACTCCAATTTTGCATTTTTAACCTTAACTTTGAGAAACATTGAATATCGAATACGGAATTTCGATTTGCAACTCGGAACCCGGAATCCGGAACCCGGAACCCGGAATTCGGAACCCGGAATCCGGAATCCGGAATCCGGAATTACTTGAATGTCAAATATCAAATTTGTGAACGATATGAAAACTTTACGCTTTTGCCTTATCGCCACCATATTCCTCGCCGTGGCTTCTGGCTGCAAGAAATCACCGCTGTACCTCGATAAAAATGCCTCAGTGGAGGACAGGGTGGAAGATCTGTTGAGCCGTATGACGCTCGATGAGAAAATCGACCAGTTAGTGGGTGATTCAGTCACCGGTTTTGATTCCAAACCAAATGAACGACTGGGAATTCCACTCTTTAAAATGACTGATGGTCCTTTAGGGGTGAGATGGGGGAACTCAACTGCTTTCCCGTCAGGTGTTTCCCTGGCGGCAACATGGGATACCACCCTGATTGCTAAATTTGGGGAGGCACTTGCCAAAGAAACTCTGGCTAAAGGACGTAACCTCATACTGGGGCCTTGCGTGAATATTCACAGGCTGCCCATTGGTGGCAGGAATTTCGAAAGTTTTGGTGAAGATCCCTGGCTCACCTCCAGAATTGCCGTCAATTACATAAAAGCCGTCCAGTCAAATGGGGTAATCGCGTGTATCAAACATTATGCGCTCAACAACCAGGAATGGCAGCGCACAGAAGTCGATGTGCAAGCTGATGAACGGGCAATCCGTGAGATCTATCTTCCCTCCTTCGAAGCAGCCGTTAAAGAAGCAAATGTTTTCACTGTTATGTCCGCATATAATAAAGTCAACGGATGGTGGTGCAGTGAAAACGATGTATTGCTCAACAAAATCCTTAAGGATGAATGGGGATTTGGCGGTATCGTGATCTCCGACTGGGTATCAACCCATAATACCGCAAATGCTGCAAACAACGGATTAGATGTTGAAATGCCCTTCGCACAGGTATGGACACATGATATGCTCAAAGCTGAAATTAAGGCTGGTAAGGTGAGTGAAGAGACTATAAATGAGAAGGTCAGGAGAATTCTAAGGGTAAAATTTGCTGCCGGTTTATTTGACCAGGATGCAAACTCCTCAAAACCTGATACTGCCATATTCCATTCAGATCCTCATAAAAAACTTGCTGAAGAGATTGCCCTCAGCAGTATGGTTCTTCTTAAGAATGAGCAGAACCTCCTGCCGTTGGATCTGAATAAAATAAAGAAGATTGCGGTTATCGGCCCATTAAGCAAAAACGCACCTACCGGCGGAGGCGGAAGTTCACACATTTCTCCATTTTATAAGATTAATCCTTATGATGGGATCCTCAATTATGTTAATAACAGGGCTGAAGTACTTTATGCACCGGGTTCGGTGATCACTTTTACGCCTGTAATACCCGTTCCATCAAAATATCTAATGAATTCAGGCCAGCCGGGTCTCATTGCTGAGTTTTATAATAATAAGGAGCTTAAGGGCGCTATCAGCAACACCAGGCGTGATTCAATAATCGATTTTAACTTTGATGACCAACCTCCTGTAAACAAGATTGGCAAAGACAATTACTCAATCCGCTGGCAGGGATTTATCACACCGCCGCAGACAAGGAAATATACATTCTATACTTCAAGCGATGATGGTGTAAGGCTTTATTTCGATGATAAATTGCTCATCGATAACTGGTCGGATCATGGCACGATGATCGATTCAGCTGCTGTTGAACTGACCGCCGGTAAAGCTTATGCTGTTAAGCTGGAATATTATGAAAGTGGCGGATCTGAGATTATTCAATTCGGATGGGATTATAAGGAGAGCGTCAAAACCAATGAACTGCTCGCTTCTGCCGTTAAAGCAGCAAAAGAGGCAGATGTAGCATTGCTGTTCGTTGGTACCACCGACTATCTTGAATCTGAAGGACTTGACCGCCCGGGTGGAATGAATCTCATTGCCGGGCAAAACGAACTGATTGAAGCGGTTGCAGCAGCCAATCCCAACACTGTTGTGGTTATGTACAGCGGAACTCCGGTTATAACTAAAAATTGGTTGAGTAAGATCCCTGCCATGGTACAGGCATTCTTCCCCGGACAGGAAGGTGGCAACGCCATTGCGAAACTCTTATTTGGTGAGGCAAATTTTTCAGGTAAATTACCATTCTCTTATATAGCTTCAAATGATCAAACACCTGCATTTGAAGGTTATATGGATTCATCATTGGTTGCTCCTTATAAAGAAGGAATCTTTGTCGGTTACCGCTGGCTCGATAAAAACAAGCTGACACCCACCTTCCCATTCGGGTTTGGTCTTTCATATACAACCTTCGAATATGGAAATATGAACCTTAAGAAAACAGGTGATTACAGTGCCGAATTAACTGTTAGTCTGAAGAATACAGGTAAAATGGAAGGCAGCGAAGTAGTGCAGGTTTACATGATACCTGAATCACCAAAAGTTGACAGAGCTGTTAAAGAACTTAAAGGATTTGCCAAAGTAACGCTTAAACCAGGTGAGGAAAAGACTGTTACCCTTAAATTCAATAAACGCTCTTTCAGCAGGTGGGATCCTGCCAAAAAGGAGTGGGTGGTTGATCCGGGACAATATACCCTGACTGCCGGGAAATCGGCTGCTGAACTGATCAGTCCGGGTTTCACATTTGATTTGAAATAATTTATCCTAGTTGACCTTATCCTTGCGTAAATACCAACGGCATGGTTGGGAGGGCTTCCAGCGATAAAACGCACCAAATAAAAACACCTTTATGGAAAACAGATTATTTCAGGTTGACGCGTTTACAAACGAACCTTTTAAAGGGAACCCTGCCGGTGTGATGCTGACAGATAATGCAATGACTGCAGATCTCATGCAGAGAATTGCCATGGAAATGAATCTCTCTGAGACTGCTTTCGTCTTCCCTGAGGGGGATCATTATAGTATCAGATTTTTCACACCAGCAACAGAAGTAGCCCTTTGCGGACATGCAACACTGTCAACAGGGCACTTATTATACAGTCTTGGGTTGAAAAAACCTGATGAATCCATTCTGTTTAAATCCAAGGCCGGTGACCTTATAATACAAAAAGAAGGGAAGCTAATTGTGATGGACTTTCCGGCTTTTGAGAACAAACCAATTGAAATAAGGAATGATCTGAGCACGTATGTTGGTTTTGAACCAATTGAGATGTACTCATCCAATTATAACTGGATTATTGCAATCGCAGAATCAGAAGGGCAAATCGCCAAGGCAAGCCCCCCATTTGAAGCGCTGACAAGAGCAGGACTGGGCCATCTGATGATCACCTCACGGTCAAACCGTGAAGGAATCGATTTTGTGCACCGCTGCTTCGCACCTGCACTGGGTATCAATGAAGATCCGGTGACAGGGTCTGCCCATTGTGCATTGACTCCACTCTGGACAGGAAAACTTGGGCAAAGAGAGCTGCACTCCTATCAGCTTTCAGCAAGAACGGGCCATTTATGGTCAGAATACAAAGATGGAAGAGTCCTGATAAAAGGCGAAGCAGTTACGATGTTCGAGATTAAATTGGGAATCAGTTTATAACACATCAACTTCATTCCTGAGCTTATTTTTTAACTTTTTCGGAATGAAATCCAAAATAGTTGCAACTTATTTGGAATCAAATCCAAAAAGGTTGGATTTTATACCGATTCTCTCCTATTGACGTGTTCGTATTGAGCGAACACACCCATACTCAGACAATTTCATATTCCTTTGCTTGGCTGGCACGCAATTGGAGTGGTATAGGAGTCGTATTCGAAAGATATTCGATTTGCTTCAACTTCGACTTGACTTCGACATGATTTCGATTCAACTTCGAATATTTGGTCGATATTTCGATATTAAATCGAGGTCATATCCATGTTGAGTCGAAGTTGAAGCAATTCGTGTATCAATCCAATACGATTGCATTACAAATGCAACCAGTAATAATTCTATCCGAGAAAAAATAAGAAATTAATTTGGTTTAATCAGGTCTGCGATAAAAGTCTTCATTCTTTCGAAATGTGACCCCTCCCAAAAGACCTTGCCACAGCCGGTACACCGGAAAAATTTATTAAAATACAGAATAGTCAATGGTTGTAACTGATCAGTCACTTCATCCCTTGTGACTTTTTCTAAAGCCTGGTTGCAATTGATACAGCGGTTAAACGGCCTGATTGAATAAACCAGGTCAAAACGTTTTATGACTTCTTTAACCTGCTCCTTTGGTATTTGGGTTCTCACATAATATCCATGTGTAACGGCACCTACTTTGAGCAAACCAATGTCCCGCGTTAATATTATTCTATGTTCTTTAAGGGAAGCAGCGATGATTTCATTATCATCATAATCATTCCGGTAACTGGCATCAAATCCCAGCATACGAAGGTACCTTGCAAGTCTTCCAAGGTGAACATCCAGGATGAATGCCGGTTCCCTGAGGGGTTTCTCGCGTAAGCGGGTGATAACTGATATATCCACACTCTCAAACACCGGGTACACTGAAACGAAATCCTTGTCTTTCAGGATATAACTAAAAGTGACAGAATCTCCATTGACTAAGATAAGGTCAACCTCAGCATGGGGAACCCCCAGTGCTTCAATCAAATCTTTTACGGTGGGCTTACCGGTAAAGGAATGCTCAAAAGCAACTTTCCTTTTCTTTATTGGAAGGAAGTCGTTCAGCTCTTCATAGAAACGGAAGGTTGCAATTTTGGGCATAATATAAAAGTAAGTAAAACTACTGATTATTACATCATTAATCAAAAGTTCTGGGCAAGTATTTAAATTTTATTTTATCATAATATGATTTGATATCTTCTCTATATTAGTAGTAATTAAACTATCGACAACAGTTCAAAATACTATTTTATAAAATGTGACTGTTAATGGAAAAGAAAAGTGCTCTTTTTATCCTTCTCCTCCTTGGAATATTTATTTATGGCGATTTCAATATAGTATTAAAAGCTTGTCTAATTTACGGTTTCCTAATTCCATGGATTCTCCTAAACAATAACACTACAGTTAAAAGAATCTATTTTGTTTTTCTGTTAACAATACCAACAATAGGGCTAATTATAGCAAGCTTAATTCATCCAGAAGTAATTTCTTATAGACCAGTGCTACTATGGACTTCTGTTGTTTTAACCGGAGCTATATTAAATTATGGCTATAATAAATTAAAATTTAAAAAAAGTTATAAAACAGCACTATTGTTAAGTTTTCTAATGTTGCTGATTATTCCCATTTTCAGAAAATATGGAGAAGGTAACTATATGGTTTTAGCTACACTTTCTTACTTTGCTGCCGGTTATTATATTTTTAGAAAAAATGAACAACAATTCTTAATGCCTGCAATCTTACTTTTTGTTCCGTATTTGATGGTTCTTTTAATTGATGCAAGTATTAGTGATTCCTTTACCGGATTCCTTCTTATATTACCACCTTATTTTATCTCCATTGGATTACTTTTGATTTATAAGCTTTTCTCATTGCAGTTCAATCATAAGGTGATTCTGTCATTTATCATTTTATTGGTTTTAATGGCTATTTTATGGCCAATCCAGGAGAATTATGCACATTGGATTTATTCGAAACCTAATCCGGTAATTGACAAAAATCATTTCAAGTTTATAACAGCAGATGAAAGTATTTTAATGGAGTCATCGGATAAGAAATTAAGCCTGTTTCTTTTCACGTCAGCGTATTGCGGCAACTGTGAAAGAGAGTATCCATACTTTTCTGACCTGGCAAGAAAGTATACTTCTGATACTACAATTGGTTTCTATTGTACTTTTTTATGTTTCAGGGAAAAGGATACGGTGTTTTATGAAAAGTTAGCCAAACAGGAATTTGAATTTGACTGGTCACTTGCTTATGACAGTGAAAACATTTTTAAAGACCTAAAAATGCAAGGTGTTCCATCTTTACTAATAATTGATGAGAACGATAAAGTTATATATAATGGTTATTGCAGGATTAGACCATGGTTGCTGATAAATTCACCAGAGAAAATGATTGAAGAATATTTAAAGAACTAATTTTATCTTAAAGAAAAGTAGTGCAATTTTCTCATTATTGCGGAAATGGATACATGTGAAGAGATTTTTATTTCATGCTAATTTTGTTTCCTTAATTGATTTATAAAAATGAGGTCCGTTTTATTTACACCAATCCTACTTCTCCTTTTTACTTGCTCTGTTAATAAACCTGTTAAAAGAGAAACACCTTCTTTTAACAGAATTTTGGATAGTTTCAAACTGAAGGGTTCCATATTGGTGTATGACCATAACAACAGGATTTATTATTCCAATGACTTCAAGTGGGCTGAAGAGGGAAATTTGCCTGCCTCAACTTTCAAGATCCCTAATTCTATCATTGCTCTTGAAACTGGTGTCATAAAGGATGATAGCACTATGACGAAATGGGACGGGCAGCCAAGACGCCTGAAAGTATGGGAGCAGGACTTGCAGTTTAAGGATGCTTTCAGCGTTTCGTGTGTTCCCTGTTATCAGGAAATAGCAAGGGAAATTGGGACTGAAAGGATGAATTCCTGGCTGTCTAAGCTTTCCTATCCAGGAATGGTAGTGAATGATAGTACTATTGACCATTTCTGGCTTGAGGGAAATTCCCGGATATCCCAAATGCAGCAGGTTGATTTTCTCGAACGATTTTATTTTTCCCGACTTCCTATATCCGAGAGGAGCACTACCATTGTTAAGCAAATTATGCAGGTTGAAAAAACAGATACTTATGTGTTGAGCGGCAAAACCGGCTGGGGTATCAGGAATGGGGGTAATAATGCCTGGTTTGTAGGTTATCTTGAAACTCAAGATAATGTGTACTTTTTTGCAACCAACGTTATTCCTTCTGAAGGTTTCGATCTTGCAAATTTTACGACCGCCAGGATGGAAGTTACAAAAGCGGCCTTAAAGGATCAGGGGTGGTTGGATTAAGTGTTAATGGTTATTGGAGAAATGCATGTTAGTAACTTCGCTTAACTACAAAATAAAAACCACAACATAAAGTTAATTGGTTATTACATTTTGTCTGATTTGAAAGCTTTCATTATTCTGAATCTAACTTTCTTCGGCTTTCTATTAAACTGCTTTTCTCAAAGCGATTCCCTTATTATTAGGAAAAAGCAGCATCCGATCATTTCTGTGAGTTATCTTGACGGTCAAATAATTCCGCATACTGAATTCGTTGCCGGAGACAACCTGCTCGGCAAACCACTTAAACATTTTCAATCGTATGCCATTAAATTCCTGTTCCAGAATCCGGGATATAAGGATTGGCAGAAAGTCCATCATGCTCCCTACTATGGATTGGGTGTTTCATTCAGCGATTTCCATGATACCCTCGAATTAGGCAGGCCTGTTTCAGTATATGGAGTGCTGGGCATACCGGTCTTCAGGTTAAAGAAATTGGAACTATATACTGATTTCCAGTTTGGTATTGCAACCAACTGGAAGTATTATGACTCAATTACTAATCCAAAAAACCTTTCTGTGGGTGGTAAAATGACCGTTCACCTGAATATCGGGATGAATGCCTATTTTCCTATTACCCGCAGGCTTGAAATAGGCGGTGGCATTCACTTTATCCATTTTTCCAATGGGGGTTTTGAACGTCCAAATCGTGGTTTGAATGTATATTCCCCATCTGTTGAACTTAAGTACCGGTTGGTCAAACGGCCTGATCTGAAAGCAGTTAAGATGGATCACCGGCTAACACGATCAAATGATCTTTATTTGATGCTTGGCTATGGCGATCATCAGTTGGTTGAGCATGAACTCGACACTAACTACTTTGCTATAGGTGGTATCAGTGCAATCTATTTTAACCAGATGACAAATGCTTTCAGGCTGGGCGCTGGAACAGATATTAATTATTGGTTCGGTTTAAATGCTGCTCCTGATGGGACCATCGGACCCCGCAAGCTTGAGAATTTCACCATCGGTTTCATACTTCAACCTGAGATGATCGTTGACAGGTTGACCCTTACCGGCGGTATCGGTATTTATGCAATCCACCGTAATTATGGTAATTTCAGGCAAACCTACCAACGCCTTGGTGTTCGCTATAATGTTTATAAGAACTGTTCCTTTGGAATTAATGTTCGTTCAGTGAATTTTATGCTCGCTGAGTTTCTGGAGTTTAACCTGGGATATACATTCAAATGGGAGAAGAAATAAAGTTGAGTTACTATCTTCAACCTTTTCTTTAACAACTCACCGGGAATATTCTGGTACTTTGCCTGATGTGAATTCCTTAATTATTCAAAACCCTGCCCAACCTGTTACTTATACCATTTCGAGCTTTCAACAGGAACATGTTTCTCGACATAAGGTCGGCGTATTCTTCGGTGTCGGGTGGAAGTTCTTTCAGTTCCTTTTGTGTGTTATTGATCAGAATTGTCAGCCTGCGGTGAAGAAGCGATAGCACTGCACGGAGCGATGTTTCCTGGAGGCGTTCCTCTTCAAGGGGGACAGTTATGCGGTAATCTTCCCAATGAGGACTGAGTTCATACCTTGGGGTAATGATGTCTATTGCTGCTGTTGCAATTTTCTGGTCTGCGTGAGTAAAGAAATCCTTATCGGCCGGTATTTGGTTGTTGTCGGTTCCTTCTGCGTAGATCGTGAAGATTTCCTGGAATACAGGGTCGTCGAAATTTACCTGGTTTGCCCTCAGGTCATTGCAAATAAGCTGTGCAATGGTCATCTTCTCCGCTTCTTTAGAGGAGTGGTGGAAGTAATCTATCGTTTTATCACCGTAAAGCAACAGAAGCCTGATCACATCATATTCCTGGGCACTGCAGTCATCTTGTTTAATTACAGGTTCTGGCTCAATCGTGATCAATGGGGCATCAATCGTTTCAAGGGTCTCCTGCTCTGAACCGGCAGTGCGCGATTTAATGAATTTCTTCCTGAGAAGCTTATTCAGTTCATTGAGAAGCGTTGCCTCCCCCATACCCATAATGGAGGCGCATTCCTTGATATAAAGTGAACGGATGATGGGATCACCCACCAGACTGATGCTTTCAATGATCTCATGGATCAATGAGGCTTTTTTTATAGGATCGTTGTTCGACTCTGCTAAAAGAAGACGGGCTTTAAAAGCAATGAAATCATCTGCTGACGTGGCTATAAATGCTTCTACATCCGTTGAGCGGTGTTTACGGGCGTATGAGTCGGGATCTTCACCATCAGGGAAGAGCACAATGCGTACGTTCATTCCCTGCTCAAGGATCATGTCGATGCCACGGAAGGAAGCCTTTATTCCGGCAGGGTCTCCATCATAAAGAATGGTAATGTTCTTCGTGAACTTGCTGATAAGTTTGATCTGCTCGGTCGTGAGCGATGTACCTGAAGATGCTACTACATTTTCAATTCCCGCCTGGTGAAGCGAGATGACATCTGTATAACCTTCAACGAGGTAACAGTTATCCTTTGAAACGATGGAAGCCCTCGCATAAAATATTCCGTAAAGGCTCTTTGATTTGTTGTAGATTTCAGATTCCGGCGAATTGACGTACTTGGGTTTGGTCTTATCGGATGTAAGTATCCTTCCTCCAAATCCAATGACTTTACCGGTCAGGTTGTGTATAGGAAAGATCACCCTCTCACGGAAGCGGTCGTACAGTTTGCCTTCCTTGCTTAAGGTAAGCCCTGAACTGACAAGCAATTCCTCCTTGTAACCATGTGCCAGTGCATGTTTGGTAAAGCCATCCCATTCAGAGGTAGAATATCCCAACTGGAATTTCTGTATGATATCCTCCCTGAATCCCCGCTCCAGGAAGTAGGTATGTCCAACCGCCTTGCCTTCTTCGGTGTTTAGCATCGTGTGGCTGAAATAGTCGCGGGCAAAGGTGTGGATGCTGAAGAGGCTTTCTCTTTCTGTATCAGCCTGCTTCTCTTCCGGTGTCGGTTCATGCTCCTCAATCTCAATGTTATACTTATTGGCAAGGTACTTCAGCGCTTCAGGGTAGGAGTACTTTTCGTGCTCCATGATGAAGTTAACCGAATTTCCTGCCTTGCCGCACCCGAAACATTTATAGATGCCTTTAGATGGAGAAACTGTAAAAGAGGGCGTTTTCTCATTATGGAAAGGACACAAGCCGAGCAGGTTTGAGCCTCTTTTCTTAAGTTGGACGAAATCACCCACTACCTGCTCAATTTGGGCAGCATCAATAATGTCGCGGATAGTTTCTTTGGATATCAAAATGCAGGGTTTGTGGATTCAAAAATAGTCGAAATACGCTGATTTTTTTCTATTTCATTCTTATTTAATCCTGAACACTCAAAGAAGAAAAGGGATCCTATATCTCTTAAGGGACCATCATAAAGGCTGATGATCTCAGGGAAACTGCTTTCAGGATTAATGGCTGAATCCTGTTCATTATGTTTCCGGGAGGTACGTTGTGAACTGTCTGGACTGTGAGCTTTAAAAAATTGCTCAATTTCTTCACCCGCAGGATGATATTTAAGACTACCGTTAACGATGACCTTATTTCCCCATATACCGCAACACCCCGGAAAGAATCCATGCTTTTGTCCTTTCAGCATAACAGGTTGTGGGTCAACAAATAATACTTCAAAGCCTCTGGATTTAAGTACTTTTTCAATGCCTATGTCAGATGTAATGAAAGCTGTGTTATTCAAGGGCAACAAATTGCAGCGGGTGTAACCCTGTTTGACATGTATTTTGTCTTTACCTGCAAAGGTTTCAAGTATTGAGCTGTCAGTGATCTTAATGTTATGGATGAGCAGGTTATCAGTGATAACGGCATTATACCTTGCTGTATCAGGATATTTACTGCCAGGATTGTTATTGCCTACGATGACTTCAATCCCTGCAGATTCTAATGGAACCCTGACAGTTGGGAGCAATCCTGGAGCCACGACTACCCTGTTTTCAAATCCACACATGAATATATCGGGATGGCCTGAGATGGATTTATAAACAGTGAGCTGATCCTCAAGGAAAAGGGTCTCCCCCATGTTCCTTAAAGCATTTTTTGCCGGCAGGGGAATCCGCTTATCCGCAATGATGAGGGGTTTAGCGGATTCAATATCTTCCCTGATTTTGAATTCCACTCTACTGTAGTACTTCTCAAGCAAAGATTTGTTGGTACCGTAATAGCCTATAGCAGCATGCAGTTCTTCTTTTGAAACTGTTACTGTCAGTGTTTCGCCATTTACTGCCAAATCAATGAATTGTTCCTTTTGAAGCAATCCGGCATTCTTTTGAATGCCTGGGAGTGAATCATTGTTTACTGTCAAATCATTGAATTGTTCCTTTTGGATTGATCCGGTATTCTTTTGACTAACAGCGAATGACGATTCTGTCAGTCGGGTAAATTTCCTTCTCCACACCTCTGTTTCGGCTAATTGCCTAAAGTTTGGATGGAAGGGACCGGCTAACATTTCACCCCCATTCAACAATTCTTCTGAAGGGTGCAATCCTGCCCTGATTACTTTAACACCGGCATTTTTAAAGATCTCCAGTAAGGAAGCAGTCAGGGCAACTGCTTCATCCAATGATTGTGGTTCATATAAACCACTTTGCCATAATTCAGCCAATTTCGTGCCTTTGACTACAATTGTGGGATAAATGCGTGTATTGTCAGCACCAAGCTCAATGATCTTTTTGGCAGTGAGGATAGATTTTTCAGGAGTATCGCACGGTAACCCGGTCATCATCTGCAAACCGAGCGAGAATCCATGTTTACGTATCAGTTGTGAAGCATGCTCAACATCCCTGACAGTGTGTCCCCTCCCGGCTGATTTAAGCACTTCATCATCAAGTGACTGGGCTCCCAGCTCAATGGTTGTAACACCATATTCATTCAACAATTTTAAGGCATCGGAATCAATATAATCAGGGCGGGTGCTCAACCTTATTCCCCTGATTGCTCCTTCTCTAAGATACCGGCCGGCAATTTCAAGGTAGTTGCGCTGAATCGACTCTTCAATTCCAGTGAAATTGCCTCCAAAGAATCCGATTTCTATCAGGGCCTCTTTGGCAGGTATGGTTCGGAGGCGTTCTTCAATGATCTGCCTTGTTTCTTCCATACTTGGTTGATTAAGGCATCCTGAAATGGAATTCTGGTTACAAAAGACGCATCTGTTGGGACAAGCAAGTTCCGGAACAAAAACTGGAATGGTATAATGCTTCATAATGCAAAGATAATTCTTTATCCTGCTTGATTATTAATGAATTGATTATCAAACATCAAGGATTTAAAAACAAATGCGTATACCTATTGTTGGATAATAGAGATATTAACCGTTTACATGATAGAATTGCAAAGAAGGAAGATTTTCACGTGGCATATCCATGGCAGTTACTTATTTTATCTGTCGCAAGGAGATTACGACATCTGCATCCCGGTCACACCCGACCGGGATGAAGGTTATTATGGGCGTGGTTTAACTTTTCCTTTTGGCCGTAATGTCATTGAAATTCCTGCTTCTGAGGTGAAGGACCAGCAATTTGACCTGATTCTTTTCCAAACCGACAGGAATTATGAGCATGACCAGTATGAAATTCTATCAGAAGAGCAGAGAAAGCTGCCCCGGGTATTCCTAAAACATGATCCCCCGCCTACACTCAATAGCAGGCTTGTTATGGATGACCCGGATGTAATGATAGTACATGTAACTGATTTTAATCAGCTTATGTGGGATAACAATGGACTGGAAACAAGGGTAATACAACATGGCGTAACCGATAATGGTTATTTGTGGAATGGTGATTTAAAGAAAGGGATTGTGGTGATCAATAACATGACACCGCGAGGCAGAAATCTTGGAACAGATGTATTCAAACGGGTAAAAGAGAAATTGCCCATCGACATCATTGGCATGGGTACAGAAGATTTAGGCGGAAAGGAAGTGTTGCATCCTTACCTGCCCGCATTTATGGCAGATTATCGCTTTTTCCTCAATCCTATAAGATATTCAAGTATGCCATTATCACTTTGCGAAGCCATGATGGCCGGTATGCCTGTTGTGGCATTGTCGGTCACTGAATTGCCAATGGTTATCAGAAATGGTGAGAATGGTTATATCCACAATAATATTGATTACCTGATTTCAAAAATGCAACTCTTACTTGAAGATTTTGAGACGGCCCGACAACTAAGTATAAATTCAAGAATAACCGCACAGGAAAAATTCAGTATTAAACGCTTCATAAATGAATGGACGAAAGTGTTTGATGAAGTGACTCAAAGAAAACCCGTAGATCTAAAAAGCTGCTAGTTAATTTTTATGAAACGATACGATATTGCATTTATAAGCGAGCATGCTTCACCGCTTGCTGCCCCCGGAAGTATTGATGCAGGTGGACAGAATGTTTATGTCAGGGAACTGGCCATCGAATTGTCAAAACAGGGGTTCAACATTGATATTTTTACGAGAAAAGATAGTCCACATCTGCCAGATATAGTGGAATGGCTGCCTTATGTCCGTATAATCCATGTTGATGCCGGCCCTGCACAATACATTGCAAAAGAGCAACTGATGCCATATATGGATGAATTCAGCACCTATATGGCGAGATTTATCAGAAGATATAATCTTCATTACAGGCTTGTACACGCTAATTTCTTTATGTCGGGCATGGTAGCCCTTAAACTTAAGGAATCACTTGATATACCTTTTGTGATTACTTTCCATGCACTTGGGATTGTCAGGGCAATCCATCAAAGGGAGGCTGATAAATTTCCAAAGGAAAGGATTCTGCTCGAAAAAAGGATTGTAAACAATGCCGATAAGATCATTGCTGAATGCCCCCAGGATGCAAGTGACCTGGTCAATTTATATATGGCACAGCCTGAGAAGATGGAAGTAATTCCCTGCGGCTTTAACCCCCGGGAGTTTCAACCTGTGAATAAACAGGAAGCCAGGAAACAGGTTGGCATTGGCCCTGATGAGAAGATCATCTTATCGATTGGACGTATTGTACCCCGTAAAGGAGTGGATAACATTATCCGTTCCCTTCGGTTCCTCAAAAAACAATTTGCCAACATCCGGCTCCTTGTGGTAGGCGGTGATGCATATCCTGATTACGGGCCATCGGCAGATGAAATAAAGCGATTGAAAAATATATCCAGAGAATATAAAGTACAGGATAAAGTAACTTTTACAGGCCCTAAAATGCCTTTAGAACTTAAATATTATTATTCAGCTGCCGATGTATTCATTTCTACTCCCTGGTATGAACCTTTTGGCATAACACCACTTGAATCAATGGCATGCGGGACTCCGGTGGTAGGATCCAATGTCGGTGGAATAAAATATACTGTTAAAGATGGTGAAACTGGTTTTCTGGTACCACCTAAAAAACCTCTTCAACTGGCCCGCAGAGTGACAGCCTTATTAACTGATCCGGAACTTCTGTCTATTATGCAGCATGCTTGTATCAAACGGGTCAATTCATATTTCACCTGGCGGCGAGTAGCTTCAGAAATGAAACTTGCCTATTTTGACACAATGGTAATGGAACCTTTGTTCATGCCTGCCCGTAAATTGGTGCGTTTGACCGAACCGGTATTCATTAAGCATCTTGTAGCATTAAAAGATAAGGAAGGCAAGAACCAGATATACAGGAACAATTAAATTATAAACCGTGACTAAGGCTGTCTTCTTTGATAAAGACGGAACACTGATACCAGATATTCCTTATAACCGGGATGTTCAATTAATAACATTCAATGAGGGCGCGCAGGAAGCATTACAGAAGCTTGCAGAGCACTCTTACCAGTTTTTTATCATCAGCAATCAATCGGGTATTGCCAGGGGTTTTCTGAATGAAGCTGACCTTGAAGCGATTAAAAGAAAACTCAATGAAATGTTCAATAAATTGGGTGTTCAATTGGCAGGATTCTACTACTGTCCGCATGACAGGGAAGGTACTGTAACTTCCTATGCAACTCATTGTGACTGCCGTAAACCCCAGCCGGGTATGTTATTCAGGGCTGCCAGGGAGCATTCTCTTGATTTGAGTGAATCATGGTTTATAGGTGATATTTTAAATGATGTAGAAGCAGGTAACAGGGCAGGCTGCCATACCATCCTGTTCGACAATGGCAATGAGACTGAGTGGACTGAAGGCCCATACAGGAATCCCGACCATAAGGTTTCAAACCTTGCAGAGGCAGCAGGACTGATCATTCAACATTCTTATGAAAAAAAGGAGACAAGCGCATGAATTGGCTTAACAGCAGGAATCTCCTTATTTTCCGTCCCGACAACATGGGCGACCTGATCATGTCATCTCCTGCCATTAGGGCGTTAAAGGAAACTTTCGGATGCAGGATCACTGTTTTAACCACCCCATTGGCAGCAGAGGCAGCCCAATTGATCCCTGAAATTGATGAAACAATAAAAGTGACAGTTCCATGGATAAAAGCAGGCAAGGTTCTCTCATCTGATGAGTTCTTTAAATTGGCTGAATACTTAAAAACAAGAAATTTTGACGGGTGTATTATTTTCACTGTTTATAGTCAAAATCCACTCCCATCAGCAATGTTAGCCTGGATGGCCGGAATTCCGAAACGGCTTGCCTATTGCCGTGAAAACCCTTATGAATTGATAAACAATTGGATACCTGATCCCGAGCCGTATTCTTACATATTGCATCAGGTTGAAAGAGACCTGCGGTTGGTAAAGCATATCGGTGCTGACACGAGTGAAGATAAAATTATACTTAACATTCCTGTCGAAAGTTGCTTATCTGCAGAGGACAAACTAAAACAAATAATGAGGGATGACAGGGATTATGTTATCATCCATGCCGGAGTCAGTGAATTGAAAAGGGCATATCCAACAGAAAAATGGATAGAACTCAGCAGGACAATCATTGAAAGTTTCGATTTGCCTATAATCTTCACAGGTGCTTTAAATGAGAAACCACTGGCTGATAAATTAAAACAGGAGTCTGGTGAAAATAGCTATTCAGTTGCAGGATTGTTTGATATTTGTGAGTTGGCCGCCATTATCAGTAAAAGCAGATTAATGATTTCAGTTAATACCGGCCCGGTGCACCTGGCAGCAGGGTTGGGAAAACCGGTTCTGGTACTTTATGCACGTACAAATCCTCAGCACAAGCCATGGAAGACATCCGGTAAAGTATTCGAGTTTTCGGTAAGTTCAAAAATGAAAAGCAAAAATGAAGTGATTCGGTTTGTCAATGACTCGTTGTATAGGAGTCAACTGCCTTATCCTGATGTTTCTCAAATAATTCCATCAGTGCAGTCTCTGCTTTATAAAAATGTGGTTCAATAGTCCAGTCGAGCGTATACAACAAATCTTTATTGATTGGTTTCCAACGTTCGGGTTCACCGTCCATACTTATAATTATACCGGGAGTTTCAAGGGCCGAAGCGATGTGTGAAACTCCTGTACAGTTTGAAATCAGGGCAAATGCATTTTTTATAAGTGCACCCATAGCTCCGAGGGATGTCTTTCCGGCTGCAATAACAGCATCATTTTTCAGATAGCCCACTGTTTCCATTACTATAGGGAGTTCGTCGGTTGTTCCTGTAAGTACCACGGTTTTTCCCTGAGAGACACAATAATCGCCTAATGCAGCAAAATTAGCAGTTGGCCACCTCCTCCAGGATCCCCTGGAGCCTGGGTGGATACAAACGTAACTTTTGGTTTCAAAATCAAGCCCGGCATCCCTAAGTTCTGCATAATCGTTTTCTGTTAAAGGAAACTCGAGATGGCTTCCCTTGCCGGGAATCTTTAAATGGTTAATAAGCGCCAGGTGCCTTATTATCTCATGCTTTCCTTCAGGATACTCAATAAAAAAACCACTTTGAGGAATATAATCATTAGGCCGGTAAAAACCAGCATTATAGGTTGCGCCTAAAAGTTCAATGAAAGGATTGATCAGGTTGCCGTTTCCCTGCATCTGGAGTATCAGGTCAAAACGCTGCTTCTGCATATAAATTATGAATTCAGCTATTTCGGAAATATCGTAAGGCTGCTCCGGAAAACCGGGAAAACCGGGAAATTTTATAAGTCCGTTAAAGTATTGGGGGAAACGTTGAATAAATCCCTTTGCATTTGGTAATCCGATAAGGAATATCTCCGCATCCCTGAATTCTTCCCTCAATGCCCTGACAGCCGGAATTGAACACATTAAATCGCCTAACTGCAATGCTCTCAGGATCCCGATTTTTTTTATACAATTTTTGTCCATTTTAATGATCATTAAATTTGTATTCCGCACCCTGCGTATGGGAGTTCAATTCCCATTTCGTGTTGCATTTTCAGGTTGCCTGTTTTCACGTCACTGTTATAAAATATTTCCGAACAGCACCATTGCATTTTTATCGAAACCAATATGGCGTGTATGCGTGTTTCCTGATGACAGCATGGCGTCTCAATATTTTCAAAAGAACAGAACCCTGAATTTGACTGCACCATACAACCGCCAATAAACTGACAGAAAGGGGATAATACATGATGTAACCCACATTTCCCAGATATGGTTGATTGTTTTGCGGGTGTTTTTTATTCTTTTCAGGAAGAATGCTGTGATCATGATTAAGACCGTGATTAAGGTAACTGCTGCAATATACCACCAGCCATTAAGGATAGCTATAAGGCAGATAAGATCAGTAATTACTATCAGGTAAAAATTAAATATAATCCCCGGCGAAAGTCTCTCCCGGTATAGTTTAGGATATTTTTTAAAGAGTAAAGCATCATAGAGTCCTTTTTTCTGTTCCTTAATGCTCACCCCCCAAGAAGCTTCCCTTACAGGATGAACCACTACTGCTTCCTTTACTTTGATCACATGAATATTGTGCTTAAGGAAATTAAACTCAAGGTCGCTATCTTCGCGCCAGGCCGTGCCATATCTTTCATCAAAACCTCCCGACACTTTCAAAGCGCTGACTGTGCAGGCACAATTGGCAGTTATAAAGTCAGCATGCTGAAGTCCATGGGTGTTTAATGCAAAATCAGTGGGTTCTTTGTCGATAGGAACCCTGGTAAATCCACTTAAGGCAAATGCCTTTCCATTCATCGAAGGCTTACTGCCGGGGATATCACCTTCCATCATGAGTTCCTTTGCCTTTGAAAGATAAACCTGAAGCCAATCAGCTTCAGGCAGGCAATCATCATCAGTAAATGCAACTATTTTAGATTTTGCAAGCTGCCATCCGAGGTTTCGTGCTGCTGCCGGGCCTTTTTTTTCTTTAGTGCTATAACAGATTAAATTAAGTGCTGAAGTTTTTTTGAATTCTTCAACTGCCTTCCGGGTTGTTTCATCATAACCATCCGTAACAACCAGAACCTCGAACTGCTCTTTTGATATACTCTGCAGTTCAAGTTGCCTGATGCATTTAAGCAATAAAGCTGGTCGTTTATATGTAGGTATAACAACTGAAATCTCAGGCATGGGGTTCTTTTTCAATGAGATATTTACCGATTACCAATGCATCAAAAGGCTGTGACCAGAAACATTCAATGGCATCCCGGGGAGTACAGACAATTGGTTTTCCCAATGTATTGAATGAAGTATTAACCAGCACAGGCACTCCTGTTTTTGCCTTGAAAGCCTTCAATAGATTATAGTAAGAAGGATGCTGGTTTTTATTAATTGTTTGTATCCGGGCTGTTCCATCCACATGCTTAACTGCAGGTATGATATCAGCTTTATCAGCTTTCACATCATACACAAAGAGCATAAAAGGTGAGTAGTCAGCTTTATCAAACCATTCTGATGCATCCTCTTCGATAACTACAGGCGCTACAGGCCTGAAGTCTTCCCTGTCCTTTATTTCATTCAATCGTGCCTGCATTGAAGGATCAATAGGAGAAGCAAGAATTGAGCGGCTGCCAAGTGCACGTGGACCAAATTCCATTGGCCCCTGGAACCACCCTATAATTTTGTTGTTCGCTAAAATATCGGCTGCTTCAATGGCAGGATCGTTCATTACCCGGTAACTGATTTTTGATTTCTTGAGAAACTCCTCAATTTCATTGTCATTATAATCGGGCCCCCAGTAAGTATGTGTCATTTCAAAGGATCTATCTCCTTTCCTTATTTCATGGTCAACCCAGATTGCTGCTCCCAATGAAGTACCTGAATCACCTGCAGCAGGCTGTACCCATACATTCTTAAACCTGCTCTTCTCTTTGATCCTTGAATTCATTACACAATTGAGGGCAACTCCCCCTGCCATGCAGAGATTTTCATCTCCAGTCTGTAATTGCAGCCAGTCGGCTAACTCAATAGCGGTTTCCTCAAGTACTTTCTGGAGTGAATGAGCTACATTAAAATGGTGCCCGGTGAAGGGGGCATTACGCAACCGGGCAGGGCCGAATCTCTCCGTGAGGTTTTGGTTATTAATCTCATACCTGCCATTACCCTTCAGTTGGACTATTTCCCTGAACGTTTTCACAAAGGTGGGTTTTCCATAAGATGCAAGTGCCATAACCTTGTATTCATCAGATGACTTCAGGAAACCCAGATGGGCAGTGACATCTTCATAAAGTAATCCTAGTGAATGAGGCAGGTCAACCTGGCCAATTCTTACCAAGTCGGTGTTCCGCCCATAGCCATAGGTTGTGGTGGCACGTTCGCCCCTTCCATCAAGGGTCATTACTGCTGCATCCCTGAATGGAGAAGGATAAAAAGCACTGGCGGCATGTGCAATATGGTGATCAACATAATGCCATTCCCAATCGCTTGTAGTGCTGCCAATAAACCTGCTTTGCAGATGATGCGGCCAGCCATCGACCAGTTGTCCCGGCGCATTTATAATTGCAGAAATGAATAATGTTTCCCATGGATCATGCCCATTCCTATGGAACCCATTCAGGTTTAAAGGTATTTCAATCGTTGGTGCATTTGCTTTCTCCTTTTCAATCAGCAAATAGGGATTGAAAGAATAGGCAACATGGTCAACATCTTTTAGGTTAATGCCTGCTGTTTTCAGACAATAATCAATGGCATGAAAAGGCATTTGGTAGGTTGAAAAAGGAATAGGTCTTTTGCCATGCTTTATATGTGTAAATCTTTCCTCCTCCGCCGCGGCGAGTAGTTTTCCGTCTTTAATAATTGCTGCAGAAGAATCATGGAATACAGAGTTAATTCCCAGAATGATCATTGGATTAGCTATTGTTAGTTAATAAATAGAAGGGAGAGTACCCTATGAAACAAACAAAAAAACCGGCTAAAAGTATCTTAGCCGGTCAAAAAAGTGAAGCTTGAGTATTCGGGTTGTCAGAATCGCAATTTATCTTTGGTTTGGTGATATACTGTATTCAATGATAGTAACATAACCACATTTATCAAGAAGCTCCAGATAACTTACCCAATGATCCCATGAGTCGAATTCACTGCTATTTTGTTCCATAGCAATTACTACCTGATTATCAGCGGATGCCAGGTTCTGGTTTTTCATCGAAAGTGAATCTTCGTACCGCTCATAAAGAACACTCATTTCATCTTTCAGGTTACCCTGGTTATCCGAAGCTTGTCTGTATAACCGGCAGGCAAGGTGCTGGTATTTATTGTAAACTCTTTTAAAATCGGCCTGCGTGTGACCGAATTTCCCAACAAGGCTCTTAAGCCCCTGAAAAGGTACCATGAGCAAGCCGGGATTATAATCTTCATAAAACTCAACACTGTTCTTCGTATTGACAGTTGTAATTTTAATCCAGTACTTTTGCCATCCTTTACTTCCTGGTTGGCAATAATAAAGTCGATAACCATCGGCAGTCTTATCTGATACAGGAGTAACTTTTTCAGGTTTAATGCCTAATTCGGTGTAATGTTTTTTTACCTGGTCAGAACTCATATTAGTGAGCCAGACACAATTCCCGGATTTGTTGCTGAATGGAACAGCATCTGCACACACGCCGGGTATCTGTGCATTTAATGGAGTGTTGTATAATCCTAAAATAAGGATTACAAGACTTTTAATGACTTTCATTCCGGAGATTAGATTTAGATAAATTCAAGAGAATTGTAAAGTTGTTTTTCATTAATCATAAAAAAATCAAATGGTAATCTGACAAAAGGATATAAAGTGAATTATTCTTCAAATAGTTAATTGATTAATTTCGCACCTTTAATTAGAAAGAAATTGTATGTTAAGAACTCATACCTGCGGCGAGCTAAGTTTAGCGAATGTAAATCAGTCTGTTACTTTATGTGGATGGGTGCAGAGGTCACGCGACCTTGGCGGCATGACCTTTATTGACCTGCGTGACCGTTATGGTATTACGCAGTTGGTTTTCAATATGGAGTTAAATGCTCCGCTTTGCGAAGAAGCAAGGAAACTGGGACGTGAATTTGTTATCGCCGCTACAGGAACTGTCGCTGAGAGAAGCAATAAAAACCCAAAAATGTCCACCGGTGACATTGAAATCATCGTAACTTCCTTTGAAGTGCTCAATGCTTCCAAGACTCCTCCTTTCACTATTGAAGAGAATACCGACGGTGGAGATGAATTAAGAATGAAATACCGTTACCTTGATTTACGCAGGCAAAGCGTGAGGGAAAATCTCTTCCTAAGGCACAGGATGGCCATTGAGACAAGGAACTATATGAACGAACACGGGTTTATTGAAGTTGAAACCCCTGTGATGATAAAATCAACGCCTGAAGGAGCACGTGATTTTGTGGTTCCTTCAAGAATGAATGAAGGTCAATTCTATGCCCTTCCACAATCACCACAAACATTCAAGCAATTGCTGATGGTTTCGGGTTTTGATAAATACTTCCAGATTGTAAAGTGCTTCAGGGATGAGGATTTAAGGGCCGACAGACAGCCTGAATTTACACAGATCGACTGTGAAATGTCGTTTGTCACACAGGAAGATATCCTGAATACATTTGAAGGACTGACCAAATATCTCTTCAAGACAGTTAAAGGTGTTGAAGTTCAAACATTCCCAAGGATGTCGTTTGCTGATGCCATGAAGAATTACGGGAATGATAAGCCTGATATCCGCTTTGGTATGACTTTCGTTGAGATTAATGAATTGGTTAAAGGTCATGATTTCAAGGTATTTGACGAGGCAGAACTCGTTGTTGGAATCAATGCCACCGGTTGTGCCGGTTACACAAGGAAACAACTCGATGAACTGACTGATTTTGTAAAGCGACCACAGCTTGGAGCCTCCGGTTTGGTATACGCCCGTTATAACGAAGATGGTACCGTCAAATCATCAGTTGATAAGTTCTACAGCGAAGAAGACCTAAATAAATGGGCTGTAGCATTTAATTCGAAGCCAGGTGATTTAATGCTCATACTCGCAGGAAACGCCAATAAAGTAAGAAAAGCACTTTCAGAATTAAGGCTTGAAATAGGCAACCGTCTGGGCTTAAGGAATCCTCAGGTATTCGCTCCCTTGTGGGTTGTTGATTTTCCTTTATTGGAGTGGGATGAAGAAACTGCCCGTTGGTATGCCATGCATCATCCATTTACATCTCCCAAACCTGAAGATATTGCATTCCTGGATACTGATCCCGGAAAAGTCCGTGCCAATGCCTACGACCTTGTGATCAATGGTGTTGAAGTCGGAGGTGGTTCAATAAGGATCCATAACAGGGAATTACAGAAGAAGATGTTTACAATACTTGGCTTTACAGATGAAGATGCACAGGCACAGTTTGGATTCCTGATGAATGCCTTTGAATACGGAGCACCTCCCCATGGAGGTATAGCATTTGGTTTCGACAGGATGTGTTCATTATTTGGTGGTTCTGACAGTATCCGTGATTATATAGCTTTCCCAAAGAACAATTCAGGAAGGGATGTCATGATTGATTCACCTGCACCCATTAAACAGGAACAATTGGATGAACTGAAACTTATCATCAATCTTCCAAAACCGGTATAAGTTTAATTCCGGTTAAATGCCACTGATATAAAAGATTTTTTTAGATTGCAGCAGTTTTTAATTAACAGCCAATGAAACCAATTAAGACTCTGTTGCCTTTTTCCCGATGGTTGCTGAGAATCCTCATGCTTACCTGGGTTATCATGCAGTATGTCTCTGTAATTCAGGGAATGGATGTCCACCATGAACACTTTTACATCGCATTAGGATTTTTGTTGTTCGCATTATTGCTTTTTGCCGGTGGATTTTCATCTAAACCCGGCCTTACTGTTATTTCAGCTATTTTCCTAACACTGCTGTTCATTTACAGGATATATATCAACTTCATCCCTGCTGTAACAGAGGCACAGGTTATTTCATTTGTCTTCCTGTCTATTTCTGTCTACTTCATGTCATCCGCCAATAAATAGCCCTCTCTGCCCACCAAAAAGCGAAAGGGCAGAAAGTATCTGCCCTTATCATAAACCAAGAAACAAGGGCAGTGAACTTCTGCCCGTATAATAATTACTTTACCAGCACAATCCTGCTAATAAAGCTCTTGCCATCATTGTCCAGCCTGAAAAGGTAGGTGCCTTCCGACAGATATGAGAGGTCAAGTTGATAAGAGGTAAGGTTATTAATTTCTTTTGAAAGAATTACATTCCCTTTGAGATCCATTACTTTTATCACAGAAAGACCTGTCTTATCAGAAGTTATTTCAACAACTCCATCTGAAGGATTTGGAAATACTTTTATTCCAGTTAGCGGGTTGTCAATAACTGATACAAATCCTTCCTGGGTTACTGTTATAAGTTGGACGATATCAGGTGCACCAACAGCAATCGTAGCTATTCTAACCTCGTTTGAAGTATTTTCCTGGTATTCAACGACCAATGTACCATTGCCGGTTCCATCACTTGTTGACATTATCCATGGATCAGAACTTGTTGCCGTCCATTGAGCATTTGAAGTAATCGCAAAAGCAGTAGATCCGGCTTGATATGTGACATTTTGATTTAAAGGACTCACTTCTAAGATCACTGCTGCTCCCGCCTGTGTGATTGTAACCTGTGAAGTTGATCCCGGAACAGAAACAATAACAGCGGCTACCCGGGGTTCAATATTGGGGTTTGCCTGATAAGTGACAGTGAGTGTTGCATTTCCGGAACCTGATGAAGGTACAGTTACCCACCCAGCTGATGATGAAGCAGTCCAGTCAGAATTTGATGTTACACTAAAATTAGCGCTGCCAGCCTCTGCTGTTGCATTAATATTTGAAGGAGTAACCGAAAGTGTAGCAACAAATCCGGCTTGCGTAACTGTAACTGTTTGAGTTGGAAGGCCACTGACATTAACAGATATAGTAGCGATTCTCGGGGTTGACAACGCGTTTTGGCCATAACTGGCAGTAATGACACCATTTCCGTTTCCCGAAGGAGTTACTACACACCAGTCATCATCACTGATAGCTGTCCAGCTTGAGTTGGAACTTACTGTAAAGTTCGTACTGCCAGGCAGGTACATAACATTTTGATTAGATGGGGTAACTGTGAGTGTAGGTGAAGCACCAGCCTGGGTTACTGTAACCGTGGTGCTTGGTAAACCTGAAACTGTGATAGTGATCGTAGCTATACGCTGTGTAGTAACCGTATTTGTGGTATAATTCGCAACAAGGGTTCCATTGCCCGATCCTGAAGAAGTTACTGTGCACCAGCCCTGGTTGCTCGAGGCTGTCCAGTTTGAATTTGAGGTAACTGTAAAATTGGTGCTCCCCGAAGATGCGGTAACATTCTGGTTCAAAGGAGTAACATTTAAAGTCGGAGTTGGATTCGTTGCAGTGAACTGTCCAATTTGTGTACTTGAATGAGGTATACATAAATAGTTATAAACGCCTGCAACAGTGACCCGGTACTCATAAAACGGATTGCTGCTGGTGATGGGTTCATCCCATGCAGGAGCACCGGTTGGAATAGTTGTTGACGTGGTTGTATGTGATCCGTTGATCCACACCCATCTGATGGTATCACCCACCTGAACATTCAGGTTGGCAGGTACGAAGGCATAATTCTGCACATTTACAATGTGCTTTACGGCATAAACTCTACTGGAAAATATAAGTAAAAGAGCGATTACCGGCAAGTAATAGAGTAGCGATTTTTTCATGCTTCATGTAATTTATTTTTTGTATCAACACCATCTCTCTTACTTTGTTGAGTATCATATTCACATTTCTACATCTTTTAAGCGTTTCTAAGCGAATATCTAAGGTTTCAGAAAATAAAAAAACAAATCTCTATAATGGCATCCTCATGGCTTCCTTTTTTTCCATAATTTTCTTATATTTGAATTTATCCTAATTACAAAGGTTATGAAGAAGTTTACCTTTATCTTTCCAGTTCTTTTATTTGCCTTCGCTGCAAAGGCACAGGAACAGGTAGTTGTTCAGACAAAGATGATGACAACCCAAAACGGAAATGTTCCTGCATACCAGGTTATTATTCCACAAGCTCTTCAACCAAAAGTACTTAAGGAATGGAGTCGCATGATAGTAAATGAAACCGGCAGGAAAGAGAGAAAAAAACCGGTAATTACAAAATCAGAATACAGTATTGATAGTGTTTTCATAAAGCAAATTACGGAAGAGCCGCTTAATGTGAATACCACATTTATGCAGAAAGCTAATGGAGTTGAGATGCTGGCAGCAATTTCTCTTAACGGTCAGTACATTGATACTGCAAATCCGGTTTTCAATGAAAGGGTTTCAAATTACATAAGGAATTTTGCCATTGAACAGTATCAGGAAGCTGTCAAGGAAGAACTGGATCAGGAACAACACAACCTTGAGTTGTTAAATGAAAAGCTCGATCAGCTTGTGAAAGAAAACACTAAGTACAAAAAAAATATAGCTTCTTATAACAATGATACTATCGACCTGAAACAGGATATTATACTGCAAAATAAACTTAAAGAAGGTAAAAACCAGGAAATTTATCAGCAGGAGATTAATGTTTCAAGGGCAAAAAGCGATCCTGTAAAATTCAAAGAGCAGAAAAAGAAACTGGATGGTATGAAACAGGAAAGAAAGCAAATCTCGAATAAAATCAAAAAAAATGATAAGCAGATAATCTCCACTGTTTCAAGTATTGAAAGTAACCGACGAAAAATTGAACTGAATGAACAAGAGCAGGAAAAACAGAGACAGGCAATAGAAAATCAAATGAAAGTGGTAGAACAGGTCAGAGAAAAGCTTGATACCATAAAATAATCCAAAAACAATTTATCTCCTTTAAAAGGAAACTAATAAAAACACTTAATTGTGTTCATCTATCATTGTAACTGAAACCCTTTCAGCTTTCCCGCCAATGGGCGGATTTAATTTCGAGATCTTGATTTCAGCACGGGTAATGATCGGGAACCGGTGCCGGATTGATTTGAGTATCCTGAAGGCAACATTCTCAAGAAGGTTGCTCCTGATATCCATTTCATTCTTCACCGCATCATACAAGCTCATGTAGTTTACTGTTTTATGTAAGTCATCACTTATTTCAGCCTGTTCAGTGTCAACAGTCACAGTAAGATCTACCTCAAAGCGGGTGCCAATGATGCTTTCTTCTTTAAAGCAACCATGATAAGCAAAGAAGTCCATTCCTTCAATCCTGATTGTTGCCATACATTTTTTTATGCAAAGATAGATACCGGCATAATTAAAAGAACAAGAAATATTTATAACTTTGCAGCCACATATAATGGTCTCGTGGCCGAGTGGCTAGGCAGAGGTCTGCAAAACCTTCTACAGCGGTTCGAATCCGCTCGAGACCTCAGGGATTAACAATAACCACCATGTAATCAACATTTTACAGGTGGTTATTTTGTTTTACATTCAAATCTATTTCTAAGAGTGTCTCGTAGTATTGCCGATCCTCATCATCCCCGTTACCTTGATGAACCAGTCGTTATGCGCTTTGAAGTGTAATGGGTCTTTATTTCTCCTTAAAAACTATTTCACCCATTAAACGGTTAATTAATAACACAATTAATAAACTATGATTATGGATAAAAAGAGATCCACAGCTTATGAATTGTGAAATATATACCAATGTTCCACGGGCACCTTTCTACAAAGGTCCACTGTTTGATAAACTAATCAAATGAAATATATTTTAAATCTCCTGCTTATTCTCCTCCTTTCAACTTCAGTAAACGGTCAGTCTGCAAAGGATAACGAAGCCAATAATAAGGAGTTTGTTATGGAAGCCGGTCTCGCCAATAACAAGCAGTCTGTTAAAGCTATCGATTACGGCAATAACAAAGAGGCCGGGAATTACATCACCATTAATGGTTCGAAACAGTATTTCGAAATATATGGGGAAGGAGAGCCGCTGGTCCTGATTCATGGGAACGGCGGAAACATCGCATATATGCAGCCTCAAATCGAGTTCTTTTCCCGGCGCTATGAGGTGATTGTGATGGACTGCAGGGGCAGGGGTAGGAGCGAACTTGGAAAGGACAGTCTTACGTATACGCAGATTACGCGGGATGTTGCGGCTATCCTGGATTATTTGCACATTGATTCAACAATTGTGGTGGGCAGGAGCGACGGCGGTATTATCGCTTTGCTTCTGGCGATAGAGCGTCCGGAAAAGGTAAAAAAGATGGTGGCATTTGCTGCCAATCTCACTCCTGATACTCTTTCACTTTTTCCTTTTTTCTATAATGGAGTTCTGCACGACAGGCAAGAAGCCGATGAGATGCTAGCAATGAAAGATACAACTCAAAAATGGGATGTAATTCAGCAACGGAATCGCATGATGGAGTTCCAGCCGCACATTTCAGCAAGGGATCTGCACAAAATCAAATGCCCTGTTTTGGTGATGTCGACCGATCGGGATATTGTGCGGGAGGAGCATACGCTGTTTATTTACCGCAATATTGCCAGGGCTAATTTGTGTATCCTGCCGAATGAAGATCATTATGTTACCAAAAATAATGCTGAATTATTTAATGAAACGGTTCAAAAATATTTGGATTTGCATTTCGAACAGAAAGAACGTAATTAGTATTGAAGTGACATCAGCCAGATGCACCAGGTAAAGATCAGTGGTGATATTGATAAAGATTTCGCTAAGCTGATGAATATGCATCATGAAGCTGCTATTGACCTGCATAAATATTCTTCCTACGGATTAATTGATTAAAATCTATAGTTTTGAGAAAAGAGCCTTCGGGCCCTTTTTTTATTTAGTAGTTTCATTTCTAGCAACTACTTCTTTTTCCAGGATAGATCTCATCTTTTCAGGCTCCTCGAACAGCGGACTGTGTGCTGAATGCTCAAAAAGATAAAATTTCTTCACAGGAGCCTTAATTTTTTCAAAATAATCTTCAGCGAGTTTACTTGAAACCGTATAATCATAGGCACCGCTAAAAAAGTAAACCGGGATCTTAAATTCAGTGACTTTTTGTGTAAGGTCAGTTCTTACAAGTTTATCCCATAACCCTGCAGTTTTTGTGATTAAAGCCTTGCCACGCCACACATTTATTTTTTCTTTTAAAGTTAATTCCCTGCTCAGCATTACAGGAATAAATACTCCGGTGACAACAGACCTCATTTTATGTGTGGTTCCAATACCCAGCTTATGCATTGGTAAATCACGCATTACATAATAAGAGGGAGTATTAAGGTGATCGACCGGATACTTTTTAAATCTTCTTAGCATTCTTTTATCACCGGCTTTTGTAAACTCGTCGATCATGTATTTATATGCCAGCTTTTCGGATTCCATCTGATTTGATATCTGGGATATGGCAAGATATGCGCGGAAAAGTTCTGGAGCCCGTTGTGCAGTGAGTATACCGGCCATCGTTCCGCCTGAATGTGCCATCAGATAGATCTTTTCACGGTTAAATCTATGCCGCAGATAATTAGCCATGGCTATTGCGTCTTCGACAAACTGGTCAAAAGTCAATGTTTCAACCGGAATATCAGGGTTAAATGACAACCCTGCCCCTCTAATATCCCACCAGCAAACTGTAAAAATATCCTCCAGAACCAGAGGGTAATTTCTGCTGATTGAATACTCGGGCATTCCCGGGCCACCGTGCATCATCAATACCACCGGTTTGGTTGAGTCCCTGCCTCTGATAAACATGCCCATCTTGTGACCATTGATCTCAATAAAGCTCTTTTCAGAAATACTTCCTTTCAGTATATTTCCCTCTTTATCAAGGAATGGTTTTGGTTTTCCGGGACTTACTATCCACAGACCTGCAAACAGAATGATTATGCAGGCTCCGATGGTTATAAATACATAAAGGATCATTTTTTTTAAGATGGTAATTCGTTGGACTGCACCTACCTTTAAACTACTATCCCCTTTCAGGGCTTTTCTCTTTGATTCAACAGGTTCCATCGGTGGTTAATATATCACTTATTAATCCAGTTTTTAAAATCCGAAGTCCTGTCAATGCTGACAATTGTATCCATTTCATCATCAGCGGGTGGCTGAACGGTGACCTTAATCCTGCTTCTCGACCAGGCCAGCATGGATCTGATGCTTTTCATATTGATCAGGTAACGTCTGTTGATCCGGAAAAATAATGAGGGATCCAGAATCTCTTCCAATGCGTCAAGGGTATGGTCGCACGGATAGTTATTCCCTTCAAGCGTTTTCATGAAAACACTCTTTTCACAGGCATAGAAATAAGCGATGTCAGTTGTCTCAATCTTCCTGAACTTTTCACCCACCTGTATCAGGAATCGTTTTCTGTATTCTACATTCCCTTTTATGGCATTAAGCAAGCTCTCAAAATCAACCGGCTGAGATTGCCTGAAGGTTCTGAATTTAGTAAGCGCTTCAGCCAGATCTTCTTTCCTGACCGGCTTCAGCAGGTAGGATATACTGTTGAGTTTGAATGCTTTTATTGCATATTGGTCATATGCTGTAGTGAAAATAATTGGTTTAGTGATTGTTACAGTGTCGAAAATACTGAAGCTCAGGCCATCCGACAACTGGATATCAAGGAAGATCAGGTCAGGCCTGTTTTCCAAAAGCCATTTAACAGATTCCTTTACTGAAGTGAGCCTGGCAACAATGTTCATATCAGGTGCCGTTTCCCTTATCAACTTCTCCAGCCGCTCAGCAGCTATCTTTTCATCTTCAACTATGAGTACATTAATCATGATCAGTATCTATTAAGGGCAGTTCAACAATATATTGATTGTCAATCATCCTGAATTCAGGTACTTCATCCGAAATCATCAGGTACCGTTTTGCAAGGTTCTTCTGTCCAAGGCCGGTTGATACGCCGGAGGAAACTTTTGACTGGATGTTGTTTATCACAGTAAGTTTCTGCCCCTTATACAAAATTGTGATTGTCAAAGGCTGCGATATGCTGACAATATTGTGCTTGATCGCATTTTCAAGCACCAGTTGAAGTGATAACGGGGGTAATACCATATTGAGTGCTTCAGCGGGTACATCCACCGTCAGGCGGACCGCTTCACCATACCTGATTTGCTGAAGGAATATGTATGAACGCACAAATCCGAGCTCATCACTAACAGGAACCACAAGCTTTTCGATCGTTTCAAGCACATACCGGTATATATGGGCAAATTCATCAATGAATTGCTGCGCTTTTTCGGCATCCTTTTCAATCAATCCCGATAGAACATTCAGGCTGTTGAACATAAAGTGAGGATTAATCTGATTTTTAAGCACTTCGAACCTGATGGTGTAAAGTTCCTTTTCAAGCGCTTCAGCCTTTAACCTGGCATTGTTGCTTTCATTGAAAAAAACCAAAGCTTCCAGTATTGCCATAATGATCAGGTTGATAACCGATGTAATAAGCCCATTGAGCCATAAAATGGCAGGCAGTCCCTCACGGTATGGCGATATAATATGAGATACAACGGTTAGCACGGTTGTTCCTGCAATGGCTATAAGAATGGAAGAGACAAACTGGATAATGGTTCTTGCAACAGGACGGCTGTTCCAGGCAAACTTCCTGTTTAGGTATCTGATAACCATTAAATCGGCTAACGCTATCAGAAAACCGGCAACTATAGTAAGTGCAGTGCCATAAACCAACCTGACAATCAAATTGAGAAAACTTGTTATTACAGCAAACCCGGTAAAATGATTGTAAGCTACAAGTATGAATTGAATGCTGAATGATATGAGCAGCACAAAATTCATTAGTTTTCTGATCGGGAAAAAACTGTTTAACTTTTTTAGGATCATTGCGCTCCGGGATTAAATTTGTTATTTGCGATTTTAATTTGAGATCCTGATTTCCCTTAGCAGAAAACAGAGATTCACCTCAGTGTCTCTGTTTTACTTTTGTAAAGATAGGGTTTAAGATCAGTTTGTGAAAACTTTGGTTACTGTTTAAGGTTCCGGGATAAGGGTTCAGCATTAGAATCTTTTAATAAAACCTATCCTTGCAGAGATGTAATTCTGTTGGAGATCATAATTTATGTCACTGATCTCAAGATCGCGGTTTAGAGAGTTAAACTTTACACCGGGAGTAAGGCTCCAGTTCTTTCCAAGCGGTATGTCAGCACCTGCTGCAGCCTGCCAGCCCCAGCCATGGCCGGTATCATGAAGTATGTCGCCTTCCTCATTTTCTATTTCAATGTGGTTATAAAGAGCACCACCCCTTCCGAAGAGGGAAATACCAGAATTTCCTACAGGATGTTTAAATTCAAGACCTATTATATAACCGGTTTCTTCAAAATCCATATCATTTCCTGCGAAAGATTCTTTGGCTGAAAACTTGTTCCCTCCCCAACCGGCATAAACTGAAACGTGTTCCATAAAGCGGTACTGAAAGTCTCCTTCGAATCCTAACCCTGTATTTAAGTCTGCCCCTGCCAGTTTTTGTGTTGCAAAAGATGGCCCGATAGAAATTTCGAAAGCGAAACGCTTTTCATTTTGAGCTACGGTGATCAATGAGATTACTGTAAAAATTGTGCTTAAGAAAAATACTTTTGTTTTCATGATTTTTTGTTTTTAACGGTTTTTATGTTCTGAGTTTTTTTGTTTGATGAGGCAAAAGTATTCCCGGCTCACAGGGGTATCAAAATGAAAGGTGATGAGGGTGTAAAAATGAAAGATGAATGCGGTATGGTTAGGGATGAATGTTCATGTTTTGCTTTTCATTATCAGGGTGGTTACAATTCCAAAACAGAGAATTTATATAGAATAAGGATTATTCCGGGCACTCTTTAATTTATCGGATCGCTTTTGGTTGGATTTGTATTGGAATTGTACAAGAGTGGTAATGGAATTGCTTCAACTTCGACTTAACATGGATATAATATCGATTGAACTTCGAAAATATGGTCAAATATTCGAAGTCACATCGAAGTCTAGTCGAAGTCTAGTCGAAGTTGAAGGAATTCCAATATGAATACAGTACAACTCCTATACGAACTCTTCTAAGACACTTTTGCCCGGGAAATTTACAGAGTTAAACCTCCTCACCTGATCGTATCCGAAGTGGCAATTGCATTATAACTTCCCTGAAGTTTATTGAATAAGTGAAAGAAGTTTAAAAGGTAATCGGAATGGTCGCTGAATAAATATTCATCACTCATCCTGCCATTTTTCTCTATAAGGTAAAGTTTATCTAAGGGTGTGCTTATAAATTTTCCTTTGTAGCGTGTCAGGTCAAACAGATACACGCTGCTGGAATTATATTTCCCTGAATTCTTTATTTCAAGCATAGTGCCGTCATTAAACTCGAAAACCGCCCTGGTCTGTTCTTCCGCAATTTTATTTTCATAGAATAACATGACTAAATATAAAGGATGCGAAAAGTCGGGTGAGAATTGTAAAAACATATAAAGTTCATTCCCTTCATTTGAATTGAGCATTAAAGTGGATTCACCCTTGGCCGGAAAGTAGCGGTAATAACTTGTTCGTTGTAATGTATCATTAACTCTGATAATCTCTTGCGCATAGCAATGATTACTTTCTGAAATAAGGCAAGTTATGATAAAGTACTGGCAGATAAGGAGTTTTTGCAGAGTTGGTGACATGAGTTATTGGGACTGTGGAAGTTAAACACTAACAGTCCATTACTTGTTCTTGCTTGTTCTAAAAGTGAAACAAAAAGAAACAACGAGAAACAAGTAAAACCAGGAAAACCAAAAGGTTAAAACCTCTTGGTTAACTGCAGATAAACCCTGTTATAGGTATTTATATCCTCAAATGTGCCCTCATAATTTACAGCCATACTGAGTTTTTTGAGGATGAACCAGTTGAATCCGGCTTCTATGGTATGTTGCACTAACTGGCTTTCAGAATTGGAGAATGTGTAATCCTGATAACGGTAAGTGAGGGAACTGCTTACTTTTTGTTTGAAGATGTTCCTGCTAAGGCCGGCACTGTATATTTTTCCCGACAGGTATGATGTTTCAATCAGGTTGCCCGAAACAGTAAATGCAGCTTTTATTAGAGGAATCTCACTATATGAGGCATATATATATGCATTCTTGGAATCTGCAGGGTCATTCTTCCTTTTTCTGTAGCCAGCGGTACCTCCAACAGAGAGTTTGTTAAGCGGACGATAATTCACCTGAGCCATAAAGCCCTGCTGAAGTTCGTTTTCAATGAGGGTTTCGAGTGTGGTTTTATAGGTTTCATAATAGATGATGTTCTTCCGGGCACTATATGATAATGAAAGTGAGAGGTTTTTCAATGCCCTGTACCTTGCTGAAACATACAAGTTTGACAAACGTGGAGAGTTCTCCTGTACTGTATTGACCAGTCTGTAAATATCAAACTCAGCTGATCCGAAAAGGAATAAGTTTTTAATTACTGAATTTGAATGCTGAAGATAAGCAAATCGACGGTCCACAGCGCCTTTATTCCGCTGATCGGCGAAGGCGAGGGTCGTTTCTATGTTGCCGTTATCGGTGCTGCGTTCGTGCGACAGATAAACGCCGTACTGGAAAAGAGAAGTGTTGAAGCTGTAGTCAAGGTTGTTCGGCCGCGATCCGATTATAGCCCCGGTGCGGAAACTATTGATCTTATACTCGGCCTGTAAACCGTCAACTGCTCCCATATTTGAAAGTCTCGGATTTATCTTCCTTCCTGCGGTTAGTTTCAGGTTATTGCCTGCTTCATAACTGAAATTAAGGTTATAGATCTTTAGTCCATGGAAAATATTGTCTTTAATTTCTGACCATTGGCCTGAACGATGAACGAAGGAGACATAGGTTTCTGCTGAGACCCTTGAATCGCTGATATTACGGGCGTTAAGCATAAACGTATATCTCATGCGCTGCGTATTACCGGCAGGAGTATTTGAAAAGTTATTGTATGATGCCACCGAAACCCTGCCTTTGATGTTCTCAACCCTTGCCGGACTGGCCTGAGCGATTGGCTGAGATAATTTGGTAGTATCCTTTACTGGCTGCACCTGTTCCTTTACATGAACAATGCCCTGTAAGATCTTATCATTCAGGTTAAGCTTTATTTCATCAGATAATGGTTTACACACCGCAGAAAGCGATGAAACTCCTTCCACGATAAGTGCCGGCACGTTTAAATTACCTTGTCGGACAAAGAGTGTATCCCCTTTAGAAATAGTAGCAGTTGAGCTAAATCTCACATACACGCTCGACGAGGTGATATGTGTAACTGTTCCTTCAGAGGTCAATTGATTTTGGGCCCGGATGATTGAGGTAGCCAAAATTGCTATAAGGAGTAATAGTATCGCTCTTCTCATGGCTACTCGGTTTTAATACGTTGAATCCTTACCGGATTTTTGCTGTCACCGTCCGGATGGCACTGAAGGCATGCATTACTGTTGTATGAATATCCTGAAACACCATCGTGCTCGTTATCGGTTTCGCCCTGTTCATGACAAGTGAGACAAGTAAACTGGGCATAATTTGATGGATTTGGATGACAGTCAGAACAAGCATCCCATTCACCCTGATGTTGTCCGGAGTATATCGGAAAATATTGGTTATCATGGTTAAATGTCGATGGAATCCAGGCTATTTCAGTATGGCATAATAAGCAGTCGGTTGGATATTGAGCTGATGCGTGCGGTGGATCGGTTGTTTGCGAGTAATCGTCCATGTGACAGCCTGCACAGGTATTTGGAGTATTGTTATAGTTTCCGTTATGGCAGCTGGCACAATCATTGGCTATCAAGGCATGCGCACCATTTAACTGATAATATTGGTTATGGATTGGAAATGCTGCCGGAGCCCATCCGGGAATTGTAGTATGGCACTGGGCACAGGTTGTCGGGATAGCCAGGGCAGTATGCGACGGATTGCTCGATGATGTATAATCAGGCATATGGCAACCCTCGCAGGTATTTGGGGTTGAATTATAATTGCCGTTATGGCATGAAGCACATTCATTAGCTATACTTGCATGAGCACCTGTTAATGCATAATATTGATCATGAATCGGAAAAGTTGCAGGCGCCCAGCCTGGATTAGTGGTATGGCATTGGGCACAGGTGGTTGGGATAGCCAGGGTAGTATGCGAAGGATTGCTCGATGATGTATAATCAGGCATATGACAGCCTTCGCAGGTGTTTGGCGTTGTATTGTAATTGCCGTTATGACAGGTGGCACAATCATTGGCCACACTTGCGTGGGCGCCCGTTAGTGCATAATACTGGTTATGAATCGGAAATGTTGCAGGAGCCCATCCCGGATTAGTGGTATGGCAATCTGCACAGGTGTTTGGAATTGCCAGTGTCGTATGTGAGGGATTGGATGACTGAGTGAAATCAGGTTCATGGCAGTCAAAGCATACTGTGGATGTTCCATTATAACCGTTTTCATGGCAATCAATACAATTAGCTCCTGTGTGTGCTCCCGTTAACGGAAATGATGTGTTATCGTGATTAAAAGCCCCTGAAGCACTTCCATCAGGATGACAGGCTAAACAGGATGGACTGTCGTAAACATATCCGGTAATCCCTGAATGTTCTTCACCGGTTGATGCTTGTTCATGACAAGTCAGGCAGGTGAATATGGCATAATTTGATGGATTTCCGTGACATTCACTACATGATGACCATTCACCCTGATGTTCGCCTGAATATATAGGGAAGTACATTCCATCATGATTAAAAGTTGAAGGTATCCATGCATTTTCAGTATGGCATTGAATACAATCAGTTGGAAATTGCGCAGTTGAATGGGAAGGATTGGAGGTTTGATTGTACTCAGGCATGTGGCAGCCGGCGCAAGTATTAGGTGTGCCAATATAATTACCATTATGGCAGGTTGCACACTCTGAAGCAATGGCAGCATGAGCGCCGTTCAATGCATAATATTGGTTATGAATGGCAAAGGTTGCAGGAGCCCAGCCCGGGTTGGTTGTATGGCAATCAGCGCATGTGTGTGCCAATGCAAGATTAGTGTGCGAGGGATTGGTTGATTGTGTATAATCAGTTGTATGGCAATCATAACAAAATGTCGTAGTTCCGGTGTAACCTTGTGTATGGCAATCTGAACAAACTGCACCGGTATGTGCGCCTGTAAGGGGAAATGACGTGTTGTTGTGATTGAATGCCCCGTTTGCTGATCCATCAGGATGGCAGGCAAAACAGGCTGAGCTGGTATATTGGTATCCTGTAACTCCCTGGTGGTCATCATTCATATCAGCCTGATTGTGCTCATGACAGTCAATGCACGAAAACTGTGAAAAATTTGATTGATTTGTATGACAGTCGCTGCATTGATCCCACTCACCATTATGCTTCCCTGAATAGATTGGAAAGTATTGAACATCATGGTCAAACGTAGCAGGTTGCCAGCTTACTTCAGAATGACATTGAAGGCATTCGGTTGAAAATTGTGCCGAAACATGAGGAGGATCGGTAGTTTGATTGTAATCAGGCAAATGACATCCTGCACAGGTATTTGGCGTACCGGTATAAGTTCCTGATGCATGGCAGGAAGCACAATCTATTGTCTGATGGGCTCCATTCAAAGCATAATACTGGTTATGGATGGCAAAAGTAGCAGGACTCCATCCGGGATCTGTTGTATGACAGTCAGCACAGGTATTAGGAATATCAAGTTCAGCATGATTGGGATTCTGTGCCTGCATAAAATCTTGTGTATGACAGTCATAACAAAAAGTTGAAGTACCGGCATAACCTGATGAATGGCAATCCAAACAAACGGCTCCGGTATGTGCCCCTGTTAAGGGAAATGCAGTGCTACTGTGGTTGAAACTTCCTTCTGCGCTTCCGGTTGGATGGCAGCCAAAACATGCAAGGCTGTTATACGAATACCCACTCACATCATCATGTTCATCGTTCATGTCCTCCTGATTGTGTTCATGACAATCGGTACAGGTAAAAATACCATAATCGGATGAATTTTTATGACAATCACCACAGCCATCCCATTCGCCGTTATGGCTACCAGAATAGATAGGAAATAATGCATCATGAGCTGTGAAGTTTGCAGGAGCCCACCCGGGTGCCAATGAGTGACATTGTCCGCATTCCGTTGGAAACTGGAGGCTAATGTGATTCGGGTTGACAGCATTATTGTAATCCTGTTGATGGCAAGAGATGCATGCAGGTGAAATGTTCCCAAACTGACCACTGGTATGACATCTTGAACAATCATCAATATCATGACCCTCCCTGAGGGGAAAGAAATCATGGTTAATTCCTGCACCGGCCCATGTAAATCCATTCATAAAGTGGCAATCCGTACAATTGGTTGAGTAACCTGCCTGTTCGTGATCAGGTGATGTTGTGCTCTCAAAATCAGCACGGTGACAATCAATGCATTCAATTCCTAAGGGCTCAAAGCGAAGCAGGGATGCTGATTGATGGCATTGCTGGCAGTCAGCCATTGAGTGAGCCCCAAATAACGGGAAACGGGTTTGGCGGTGCAAACCTATCATGTCAGTTATAATCCATGCATCCTGGTTATGGCAACGGTCGCAATCCTGACCAACAGTGTTTTCATGCATATCCGTATGACACGTCGCACAGAAGGGATCTGCATCGGTAAATATCAGTGACTGGTGACATTGCCTGCAACCGGTTACCGCATGTTGCCCCTTGAGGGGCATGGCAGTGGTGTCATGACTGAAATGTATGCTGTCGGGATTAACCTTCCAATCTCCGGTTGTATGACAATCATCACAATTGATGTTAAAGTTGTCGCCATGTGGTGATGATATCATTAACTTCATGGAAGTTAACAATATCAATGTTCCGATTATGAATGACAGTCTGCGCATTTTACCTTTCCTGTTTTATATAATACATATGGCTTCGTCGTACCCTGTATAGGATGACATTTTATACAATCTATATTACGGTGTTGTCCGTCGAGTTTAAAACGTGCATTGTCGTGATTAAAAGTAGTAATAATCCAATTATCAGGAGTATGACACTTACTGCAATCGGTTTTATTCCCGATGCTGAACTGTCCTTCGTGTTCATCAGGATGACAAGTAATACATTCATTTGAAAGTCCGGTAAATGGAAGTTTAAATGAAATAGCCGGCTTGTCGGCTTTATTTGACCTGGGATCTTGTTTTGCCTCAGATTGCAATAGATTTACTTTTTCAGATGCAGTGAGAGCAGGATTATTTTGGATATGGCATGATTTGCAATCCTGTTTAGCATGTTTTCCCTGGAGCGGGAAATTTGTTACCCCATGATCAAATGTTATCTCCTTCCAACTCTCCGCAGAATGGCATGTACGGCAATTGGCCTCAGGATAATATTTAGGATTCAGTTGGTCTTTGTGGATATCTGTGTGGCAATCGTTGCATTTTATTCCTATTTGCCTGAAGCTCCATTTATCGTTCTTCTTATGGCATGATTCGCATTTTACTTTCTGATGTGCTCCTTCTAACACAAATTCAGCCTGGTTATGTCTTTCAATGTCAAATGATGAGCTCTCAAAGCCGGAGGGTGTATGGCAATCCCGGCAATCCGACTGTGGTTTTTTAGAAGTGAATTGTCCTTTGTGGTAATCAGTATGGCAGTCGCGGCAATAATCATGTTTCAAAGGTGCCGTAAGGCTTACTTTATGACATGACTTACAATCCACAATGGTATGTTTACCTTCAAGGACAAAACCTGTCAGGTTGTGGTTAAATCCTTTGTTACTTTTTATTGCCCTGAATGACTGTTCTGTATGACAGTCTGAGCATTTCGGACCAAAATGGCCATCATGGACGTCGTTGTGGCAATTGGCACATGAATTGAACTTTATTCCTTTAAATTGCTGGAAATCTTTTCCCTCAAGGTTTTTTACCGGATGACAGTTGATGCATTTTACCTCTGAATGTTTACCTCTGAGTGGAAATTTACTTTTCGAGTGATCAAACTTTGTGGCAGGTTTAAATGCTTCAAATGAATGGCAGTTATTGCAACCCGATGACAAGGTGCCTTTATGCTGATCTTCATGACATGTAAGGCATTCGGTCCCTAAGCCGAGGTATGTTGATTTCTTTTTCCTGACTACAGGATCGGTTATATGTGCTTTCTGGTGGCAATCCTGGCATTTTGCTGTTGTATGTTTCCCTTCAAGGCGATAGCCGGTGGTATTATGGTCGAAGTTTTCGGTTTCAAACCTAATGATCTGGTAATTTCTGCCATGATGGTCACTATGGCAAATGATGCAGCTTTTTTTATAAACTTTTGAAGATGAATGGTACCCTTTTTTATTATCTACCCTTGATTTGATCTCGGTATGGCAGGCAAGGCATTTATCATTAGATATTTTAGACCCAAGAGTATGGCATTTGGTGCAATTTGACAAGCCTTCAAGGTTAGCATGTGCCTGAACCAAATCGCCCGGAGAGATCTGAGCCTTTAGGGAAATCTGAAAAAGAAGTAAAAAGATAAGTGCAGAGTAGTTTTTTATACCATTTCTCATCCTTATTTATGTTTAAGAACCGGTTCGCCAAATTTCTTTTCAATGATGATGCCTGTTTTAGCTAAAAAGTCTGTAGGCAATTCACCACCTGCAAATATATATACAAGATCGTTCTTTAAGTTTATCTCCTCATTGCTTTTGCTGTCGCGTAAAGCAATATTATCATTCCCAATCTCAGTGACATTGGTGTTAAACATGATGGTTACTTTACCTGTATCATGAAGTTTCCTGATACTTTCAGCATTCCGGGGCTTCAGGCGGCTGAAATTTTCGCTTCTGTACGAGATTGTGACCATATTGTCATTAGCAAGCAGTAATGCCGCTTCAATAGCTGAGTCACCTCCACCTACGATCATTATATCTTTTTCTTTAATACCCTCCGGTTCAAGCAGGCGGTATGCTACTTTTTCCTGTAGTTCGCCCGGTACTCCCAATTTACGCGGTGTCCCGCGTCTCCCTAAAGCCAGCAATACATTGCCTGCAGTAAATTTTTCACCATGACAGGTTGAAACTTCAAAGTAACCATCAATACGGTTAATTGTTTCAACTTTACTGTTTTCTTTTATTGAAATTTTATTTTTATTTAAAGCATCCGTCCATAGATTGAGTAGTTCCTTCTTACTTGTTTCAGATAACTTAACTTTGCCATAAAGTGGAAGATTCATAGCAGAAGTCATGATCACCTTGGCTCTTGGATAAGTGAAAACTGTACCTCCCAGCGAGTCCTGTTCCAAAGTCAAGAATGACAATCCCTGTTTCTTTGCAGTCAGTGAGGCAGAAATCCCTGCAGGTCCTGCACCAACAATTATCAAATCATATTGGGTACCGGTTACCTTTTTTCTGGTTGATGCAAGATTTTCAACTGCCTGTTTGCCCTGTTCAACTGCATTCTTTATCAACCCCATGCCACCCAACTCACCTGCAATATATATTCCGGGAATGTTAGTTTCAAAGGTTTGCTTAACATGGGGCAGTTCAATTCCCCTTTTCTCTGTTCCTATCACCAGAGTAATTGCCTGGGTGGGACAAGCATGGAAACAAGCACCATGGCCTATACATTGAGAGGCATTGATGGTTCGTGCTTTACCATTAACCATGCCTATAATGTCATGCTCAGGACAAGCAGCAATACAGGCACCGGTTCCGATACATGTGTTGGTATCAATCAAAGGATGGAGCGACACAGGTTCATAAAGTCCTTCAACTTTTGCCCTTTCAATTTTAGCAAGGTTTCTACGTGTCTTTCTGATTTCCTTTCGAAGGTAAAGATAGATGACAACAATACAGATGACTGCTGTCAGGGAGTATATTAGGATATTTTCATACAGGCTTTCCATAAGTCTTATTAGAGGAATAATATGTCATCATTATTAAAAAATCCATCTGTATCCAAAAATAATTGTTACCGCAACATGAATTAACATGATGATGAGCATAATTAAAGCAAAAGGAAGATGAGCGACATGCCACCAGGTAAATAGTCTGTGCAAGTGCCTTAATTTATCAAGCTTTTTCTCTACTTCAACCTGAGGCATTCCGGCATTCATACTTCGCACTTCATTAATTGAAAGTTCCCTCCCTTGGTCAGTTCTCGGGATCGCGATATAAATAAAACGACCAATGATACCACTGATAAAAACGGCGACCATGCTCCAGAAACTCACGGCAACCAAACCGCCGAATTTAAAAGAAGTATGGAATAAAACCATGATCGGACCCAACGTGCAGAGAAAAATATGGAATTCAAGCCAATGCTTCAATAAACCAACTTTATGTAATTTACGGGTGCGTTTACGGACCATATAGCTAGCCACTCCAACTATCATTGCCAATGAACCCAGTATTCCCAGACCATGACCCCATGCCCCGCTTGGTTTCAATTTTGCATAATCAGGGTGAAAAAATCTCTCTTCGATCGGCACCTTATAAAATGGCATGCCAGTGATGAGAAGATATATCAATACAGCAAGCACAATAAAAGCCATAGAAAAAATATAAATTCTATGGCCTGTAATTATTTTCACCTTCGTCTTTTCTGCAAATACAGTCTTGTTATTCTCCATATAGTCAGGATATATATTGAGTTGTCAGCACAGAATGGCGACAAATCTAAATAATATTTATCACTTAACGGAAAAAGTAAGTAAGTATTTGAACCTCAAACAAAAAAGCTTTATTATTTAACTTCTATATGCTCTTTGGTATACTTGATGTTTTCAAATTTACCTTCTGTGAAAGTCTTGCTTTCGCTTATATTCATACTATTTATTCCTGTGAAACGGAAGGTCCCGGAAACAATATTATTAACCGTATCGCTACTGGTAATAATTATTTCACCATCACTTTCAAAATCAAATGTTGAAGTGTAAGTTTTATACGTACAACTATTCCCAAAATCACTTAGCGGATATGTGCCTCTTTCATAGCCAATAGTTGAAACATGCAGGAAATCCAAGGGATTGTCAGTAGCGACCATTATTTGCAGGATGTTATTTAAATCAGTATAAGTAGCCTGAAATTTGGTTGCTGTCCACTCAACGCCATCAATTTTAACGGAAAGTGACGGTTTGGGGTCATTGTCTTTTTCATCTTTCTTGCAGCTGGTAACAACCATCAGTACAATAAGTCCGACAGTGCAGATAAATGCTTTTTTCATTTGGGAAATGTTTTGGTTAATTAGCGTTACACAATGATTTTGATTTAGAGACGCGACTAACTATGTCTCCGCATCGTGTAATTGCAAAGAAAGGGAAAAATTTCAAATAAATAAAATATGTTAATTGTGTTCGACCCAAATTAACTTTGAAGTATCGAAACCAATTTCACGGGCGATTTTCAGGTAATCCTGTTTCACCTTATCAGGAATGGTTTTTTCTCTTGAGAGTATCCAGAGGTATTTTAAGTTCTTTCCCGAAACCAGAGAATACATATACTGGTCATCAAGGGCTATTACATTATAGGATCCATAAAATGGTCCAAAAAATGATACCTTGAGTTTAGCTTCCGTTGGATCTCCTCTGAATTTGGCTTTACCCACCGCCTGTTTCCATTCCTTTTTTAAGTAATTGAATCCCCGGTTGACAACCCTGATAGTGCCATCCTCATTCAGCGAATATTCTGCAGTTGTGTTGTTAAGGTTCTTTTCAAACTTAAAGTCAAAACGGGCAATTTCATACCATTTCCCTAAATATCTGCTTTTGTCAAACGGTTTATAAACAGTGGCGCCTTTAGGCACTGTCCTGCAAGATGAAAAGACGATAATTCCTGCTGCTGTTAAAAGTGTCAATGAAATTAGGCTTCCTGCTTTCATACTCTTTTCCATGTTATTTGTAAAGATAACGAATAATCAGCCTTAAACATTGAATATCTTTGGGTGTTTATTGCAAAAACAAAATAATGCAATTGTACTCAATTCCAACCGGCCATTTTAAACTCGATGGCGGAGCAATGTTCGGTGTTGTACCTAAAAGCTTATGGAGCAAGCAATATCCTGCCGATGAAAACAATATGATCGACATGGTAATGCGTTGTCTTTTGGTAGTTGATGGTGACCGAAAGATATTAATTAACAATGGTATAGGAGATAAGCAAAGTGAGAAGTTCTTCAGTCATTACTATTTGAGCGGAAATGAATCATTGGTTAATTCACTTGCGGAGCATGGATTCAAGCCTGAAGATATTACAGATATGTTCCTTACCCACCTTCATTTCGATCATTGTGGGGGCAGCGTTAAAAGGAATACTGATAATTCCGGTTATGAACTCACTTTTCCAAATGCCACTTACCATATCAGTGCTCCTCAATGGAATTGGGCAATGAATGCAAATAAACGGGAAACGGCTTCTTTCCTGATTGAAAACATTAAACCCATAGAGGAAAGCGGGCATCTTAAGCTGTTTGATAATGGCGATATAGTATTTAAGGATATCGAAGTAAGACTATACAACGGACACACAGAAGGTCAGGCTATTCCATTTATACCTTATAAAGGAAAAAAAGTGGTTTTTACAAGTGACACACTGCCAACAAAAGCACATTTACCTCTGCCATGGATAATGAGTTATGATACCCGTCCACTGATAACACTTGAAGAAAAAGAGCAATTCGTCAACGAAGCTGCTGATAATGAATATATTATCTTTCTTGAACATGATGCATATAATGAGTGTTTTTCAATTGAAAAATCAGAAAAAGGATTTAAAGCAACCGAAAGTTTTATGCTAAAAGATATCTAATAAGTTTAATATCATTTTTCATATATTTGTGGTCAACTAATGCAACTATTATTACTAATTGATCATCTCAAACGTTAAATAAATTCTTCAACAAAACACATGGTAACTAATTTCCATGTGCTCATTCAGCCTGATAAAATGAAAAATGTGCTCTTTCCGTTAATGGTTTTTTCTATGTTCCTCATCAACGGAAGGGTCTATTCCCAAAAATCAGTTGATTTCCAAAAAGTATATGGCTCCGACCCGCTGCTTTTCAATGGAAAGCTTTATAGATTTTATGCCGGTTTGACTAAAGGCACACCATTTTTATTTGATAAATTCAACAATGGAACTATAACATTACGCGGTCAGGTTTATGAGGATCAATCTATTAACTTTGACATCTACAACAGGCAACTTGTATTACAATATATTTCAGAAAGCGGAGGTATAAACAGGATAATAGTTTCAGAAGCCTGGCTTGAAAGCTTTGAAGTAAATGGGTCTGTCTTTGAACCTGTTGAACTTGGCGATTCAGTTCCGGTATTATGCAAAGTGCTAAAAACCGATCAACTTAAATTGGTTTATGAACTTAGGAAAGAAATGATAATGGACAACACTATCAGTTCAACCAGAATGCAGTTCTCGAGTCCAATTAGAATTAATTACCTGGCATCAAGGGATAAATTACACCGGTATACTAATAACAGAACATTTGTATCGTTCTTTGATGAACAACACAAACAGGAATTAAAGAAATTTCTGCGTAAAAACAGGATCAATGTTAAAAAATCAGGTGATCAGGAAATGATGAGTTTATTAACATATTGCAGTCAACTGATATGAGGTCCGGAATTATCTTCCTTTTGATTTTAACCATCACCTTATCCACTTTTGCACAAAAGCAAACAGTCACATCCTTCCATTATAAGGATGTGCCTTTCACTGAATTCAGCAAAGATGTTCAGACCCGAACCGGAATAAAAATCTGGTATCTTGATGAATGGGTCAAGAATATAAAAATTACCCTTGACGCTGACAATATCAGTGTTACAGAGGCAGTCCGAGAAGCTCTTCGCGGCACCGGTTTGAAGGTATCAGAGTGGAACAATGATATCATTCTCACTCAAACAGAACAACTTATAACCACATTGCCTGAATACAGGCAAAAAGCTACAGCAATTGACAATAGCGACGGGCAAACAGAGTTATCGGACGCTGAGGAAAGATATCTCACCGGGCGCAGGTCAGCTGTAACAGAAACCATCAGGATTGGAAGATCCGGAGGCAGGATAACCGGGCCCAAAGCGAGGATAACAGGAAAGGTTTCAGATAACGAAACCGGTGAGCCACTCTTCAATGCAACCATTTTTATAAAGGAATTAAAGACTGGCGGTGTAACTGACCTTAACGGCTTTTTTACTATACTTCTTAAACCGGGAAAATACAATGCTATCATTGAAATACTTGGTTATGAGAAAAAGAATTATCTGCTTGAAGTTCTGTCGGATGGTGAAATGAAGGTAAGCCTTAATAAAGCTGTCATCCAAATGAAAGAAGTGGTTGTATATGGCGACCGGCAGATGAATATGAAGGCAAAAGATCCGGGGCTGGAAAAAATATCCATGAAAGCCATTAAGGAGTTGCCAATGATGATGGGCGAAAGGGATATTCTGAAGGTTTCGGGAATGCTGCCGGGAATTATTACAACCGGTGAAGGTTCTTCAGGCCTTAACGTAAGAGGGGGAAGCTCCGACCAGAATGCTTTCTATATTAATAAGATCCCAATTTACAATACTGCTCACTTATTTGGATTCTTCCCTGCATTTAACTCAGATATCATTAAAGATTTCGTTATTTATAAAGGTCACATACCTGCACAATATGGCGGAAGGCTGTCATCGGTTTTTAATATCATCACCAGGCAAGGCAACCGAAAAAGAATTACAATGCATGGAGGTATTAGTCCTGTTACAGCAAATATCGTCCTCGAAGGGCCTATAAAGAAAGATACTGCCTCTGTGCTTTTAAGCTACCGTTCATCCTATTCCGACTGGATACTAAAAAAAATAAAAGATGCTTCAATAAGGGAAAGCTCAGCAAATTTCAATGATTTCTCGGCCGGGGTGAATTTTGGTGTTGCAAAAACTCAGATTGCCTTGTTTGCTTATCATAGTTATGACCACTTCAAGTTGTCAGACATTAATGAGTATGATTATACAAACAATGGCGCCTCTTTTTCATTAAGCAGGATTTTTTCACCTATCCTGAAAAGCGATTTTTCAATTGTGGCTTCTGAGTATGAATTCAATACAACTGATAAACAGGAGGTTTCAAGTGCTTACAGTCATGGATACAAGATGGGACATTACGAATTCAGGGCTGACCTGAAGCACCTGCTTAGTGACGTTCATTCACTTGATTATGGATTGGATTTTGTTTATTACAAGCTTTCCAGAGGCAAGGTAACTCCGTTTGGTATTGAATCACTTCGGGTACCCGTTGACCTTGGTGAAGAACAGGGGCTCGAGAGTTCAGTATACATCTCCGATTCCTGGGATGCTTTACCATGGCTCAATATCACAGGCGGCATCAGGTATACTTTATTTTCAGCACTCGGACCAAAAACAGTATATACTTATCTTCCAAACTCACCCATCGATACAAGGTATATTGCCGATACCCTTGAGTTTGGAAACTTAAAAACAATCCAGAATTATTCAAAACCTGATTTCAGGATAGCGGTCAATATTGAAACTGATCCTATGGGCTCAGTGAAATTTGCCTTTAACCAGATGAACCAGAACCTGTTCATGCTGAATAATACCATTACGGTCGCACCAAATACACAGTGGAAACTGGCCGATTACCATCTTGAACCTTCAAGGAGTAACCAGGTGTCAGCCGGTGTATTCAGGGTATTCGGAAAATCAGGGTTTGATGCATCCGTCGAAGCGTATTACAAACTAACTGATAACTATCCTGAATTCAAAGATGGAGCTGATTTCTTACAAACTCCACAAACAGAGACAACCGTGCTACAGGGAAAACAAACAGCCTATGGTATTGAATTTTTCCTGAAAAGAAGTAACAGAAAACTCGATGGATGGGTATCATACACATACTCAAAAACATCAACTATTGTCAATGGGGTGAATGATTGGGAAAAAATCAATAATGGAAAAGAGTTTCCTTCAAACTTCGATATCCCGCACTCTTTGAATATGGTGTTTAATTACCATATGACAAGGCGACTGACTTTTTCATCCATCATAGCCTATCAAACGGGGCGACCAATCACTTACCCTGTTTCAATCTATTATATCGAAGGGGTTCCTTACCTTGATTACTCAGAAAGAAATGCATACAGGATACCTGATTATTTCAGGACCGATATTTCACTCACCCTTGAAGGCAATTTAAGAAAACAAAAACTCTTGCACAGCTCGTTCATTGTAAGTGTTTATAACCTTACCGGAAGAGAAAATCCTTATTCAGTTTACTTTCGCAACGAGAAAGGAAGAATTAAAAGCTACAGATACTCAGTTATCGGAGTACCTATTTTAACCGCTACATGGATCTTTAAACTGGGAAATTATGCTTCGGACTAAGATATTACCTTTCATTTTAGTTGTCCTTGCATCGCTGGTTTCCTGCATTAAGGAATACGATCCGGTTATAGTAGCTGAAGATGCCAAGAAATTGGTTGTCTCCGGATCTATCCTGGATAATCAACAGGTACAAATAATAAATATATCGAGGACAGCCCAAATTGAAGCACCTGAATATATTCCTGTATTAAATTGCCAGGTAAGTGCTATTGATAACAGTGGTAATTCATTTATTTTCACTGATATGGCCAATGGTAATTATGCTTGTCACATTGAGCCTTCTTATCTCACCCCCGGAACAAAATGGAAAGTCCAGATCATTACACCCGAAAGTGAAACCATTGTTTCCGACGACGAAGAGATGACTTCAAATTCAGGTGTTGACTCGGTCTATTATGAAAGGGAGGATATTGAAAGTAATATTCCCGGAGATTTTACCAAGGGAATAAGGTTTTTGGTGGATGTCAATAACTCAGTAAGTGATTCGCGTTATTACAAATGGGAATTGACTGAAACATGGGAATATCATGCTGACTACCCCGTTATCTGGTGGTATGATGGAGAAGTCCACATGAAATGGCCTCCCGATTCATCAATGATGTTCTGCTGGAATACACAAAAGGTACCATACATTTATACACTTACAACAGAGCAGCTTAGCGATAACAAATTTAAAAAGCTGCCTTTGCATTTTGTTGATAACATTTCTCCAAGATTAGTCCATTTATACAGCCTGCTGACTGTACAGTATTCTTTAACCCGGTCAGCATATATCTACTGGGACCAGCTAAAAACCAACAGTCAGGAGCAGGGCGGTTTATACGATAAGCAACCCCTGGCAATAAAAGGAAATCTGCATAATATAACAAATCCTGATGAGGAAGTGCTTGGTTACTTTTTTGCCTCATCTGTTAAAGAAAAAAGGATATTTGTTAGCAATGTTCCAGGGCTTGAACTCGAGTTTACCACCTTGTGTAACTTGCAGGTATTAAGAAAAGGCCTGAGAGAATTGGTTCCTTCCGATTATCCTGCTTACTTATATGGAGATGAAAAAGGATGGGTACCTGTACTTTTGGATAAGCTTTGTGTTGAATGCACCGGTGCAGGCGGAGTGACCGTTAAACCAGATTACTGGCCGAATTAAAATGAAAAAAACGCTATATATTCCGTTGGTTGTTGTTTGCATTCTTCTTTTGAATGTAGTTATGATATATGCGCAGGGCTCATTACCGGAAGTTGAAAAAGTAACCCTTTTTACCGACCGGTCAACTTATATTGCCGGCGAAGAGGTTTGTTTTTCTGCTTTCATCCAACAAGAAAACCATACACCTGCCCTAAGCACCATTTTGTATGTGCAGGTCATATCATCCGAAGGGAGAAGCTTTACAGCAGGTAAATTTGCCATAGCTGATTTTAAATCATCCGGTTGCCTTACGATACCTGATGAGATAGTTACTGGTATTTATTTTATCAGGGCGTATACAAAATATATGCGTAATGCAGGTCCGGAATCGTATGCGATCCTGTCACTAAAGATTATAAATCCCAGAAGGAATGAAGTTCTGCCCGGTTCTGATACTCTGGCTTCTTCTCAAGGAACGAATAATAATGAGATTTCAAGCCAGGTAAATATTACAGTTGATAAGGAAGATGCCCTCCCTGGAGAAACTGTTACAGCAACCATACACTCACTGCTGCCCGCCCAGGGTACTTTTACAGGCCTCACCCTATCCGTTGTTCCATCTGATGCAGCACCAAGGAACGAAATTTCATTTCCCGGAAAAAGCAGAATAGTGGATAAGTTAATGTATATACCGGAAATATACGGATTAACTGTATCGGGAATGGTAAAACATGATCAAAAACCCATTGCGAATGTTCCTGTTAATCTCTCCCTGATTGAAAAATACCACGACTTTCAGTCTGAGGTGACCGATTCAACCGGCCGGTTTCTTTTCCTATTGCCGGATCTGGACAAGGTTGCAGATCTTTATATTGGCTTAAATGATGATAACGGTGAGCCCAGGGAATTGCTTGTGGACAATGAATACTGTATGCTGCCTTCAAAGCTGCCGAATCCAGTATTTTCACTCTCAGAAAGTGAAAGAAAAGTTGCTTTGCGTATGGCGCAGAACCGTGAGATAAGCAGGATTTATAACCCTGACTCATTACAGGGTAAAGAATCAAATAGTAACCACGTAATTAAGCATCCTTTTTATGGTAAACCCGTTTATGTTCTCTATTTAAAGGATTATGTGCAGTTGCCAACTCTTGAGGAATATTTCAATGAGTTGCCGGGATATGTAAAAGTCAGAAGGAAAGCAGGCAAAAAGTATTTTAAAATATATGGCGACCAACCTGAAATGGAGACGCATGAACCGCTGATACTCGTTGATGGTGTTTACATTGATGACCCTGAAAAGATACTTGAAGCACCGCCTGCCAATATTAACAGGATCGAAATGGTTAATACCCCATACCTGAAAGGTGATGTTCTCTTTGGAGGTATAATCAGTATCATCACTAATAAAGGAGACCTCGCCGGAATTGACCTCCCTGAGGCTGGTTTCTTTGTCAGTTATCATTTTCTTGATCCTGTTTACAGTGGAAATAATTTCATTGCTGATAACAAGTTACCCGACAGTCGAAATACCATTTATTTCCAACCACAGCTTAAACTGGATGAGAATAATAAGGCTGTAATTAAATTTACGGCTCCACCCACTCCGGGCACTTATTCGGTTGTCCTGAACGGAATCACCAGGCACGGTACAGTCTTTACCATTAATCGCACTTTTAGGGTTCCCGGGCTTGAATTTGGTTCATCAACAGGCAGGTGAAGTACTTCCGGATAAACCTTTGTTTAATTCAGATGTTTTTGAGTTATTCAAAAAGTTGTATATTTCCACAACCTTTTAACAACAATAAATTCATCTGCATTGTATCGTATTGAATCTAAAGTAAATACTTCATCAGAGGAATTCAGGAAGAATTCCGAAGCATTTGCAGCCATCCTTTCAGTGTACCGGGAGCGGATAAAGAATGTAACGGCAGGAGGTCCTGCAGCAGCCATCAGCAAACATAAGGAAAGAGGAAAGTTGCTTGCCCGTGAAAGGATAAACCTGTTGGTTGATCCGAACACCGCCTTCATGGAACTCTCGCCTATGGCAGCTTTTGATATGTATAACAATGAATTCCCCTCAGCAGGTATTGTGACAGGAATTGGTGTTATACATGGCAGGGAGGCAATGATCATTGCCAATGATGCCACTGTCAAGGGAGGCACATACATTGAGCAAACAATCCGAAAACATGTAAGGGCTCAGGAAATTGCGATGCAAAACCACCTTCCCTGCGTTTACATGGTTGATTCAGGTGGGGTATTTCTGCCTGATCAGGCAAAAGTTTTCCCCGACAGGTTCCATTTTGGCAGGTTCTTCTATAACCAGGCAAGGATGTCAGCAGCGGGGATTCCGCAAATAGCTGTAGTGATGGGTTCATGCACAGCGGGTGGAGCTTATGTTCCCGCTATGAGCGATGAAACTATAATTGTGAGGGATCAGGGAACTATATTCATTGGCGGGCCTCCACTGGTAAAAGCAGCAACAGGCGAAGAAGTAACTGCAGAGGATCTCGGAGGTGCCATTGTGCATACCAGCATTTCCGGTGTGGCTGACCATCTTGCCGAGGATGACAGACATGCCATCCAAATCTGCAGGGATATCTTCAGGACATTAAAACATGCGGTAAAACAGCCACTTGACATCATTGAAAGCGCTGAACCCTATTATGACCCAAGGGAATTATATGGCATTGCACCCATCGACCTCCGCAAACCGGTGGATTCAAAAGAGATCATAGCCAGGCTGGTTGATGAAAGCCGCTTCCATGAGTTTAAAGCAAACTACGCTCCCACCCTTGTTACCGGTTTTTCACATATAATGGGTTATCCGGTTGGTATTCTTGCCAACAGTGGAGTCCTTTTCGGCGAAACAGCCCTTAAGGGTGCCCATTTTATTGAATTATGTACCTCAAGGAATGTTCCTATTCTCTTCCTCCAAAACATCACTGGTTTCATTGTAGGCAGGGAATATGAGCGCAGGGGTATTGCCCGCGATGGCGCCAAGATGGTTCATGCAGTGGCAAATGCTAATGTGGCAAAGTTTACTGTTGTGTTTGGAGGCTCTTTCGGTGCCGGTAATTATGCAATGGCTGGAAGGGCTTATGATCCAAACCTCCTCTTCATGTGGCCAAATGCCAAAATATCTGTAATGGGTGGCGAGCAGGCTGCCGGTGTACTTACAACTGTCAAGGAAGAGCAGCTTAAGACAAAAGGATTGCCCTTTCCTGATGAGGAACGCAATGAGCTGAAAAAAAATATTTTAAGCAAGTATGAAGAAGAAGGCTCAGCTTATTACAGTACAGCCCGGTTATGGGATGATGGAATTATAGACCCTCTTGATACGAGGAAAGTAATCGCAATGGGAATCGCATCCTCATTGAACAAAGTCTGGGATGATACAAAATATGGAGTTTTCAGAATGTAGCAAGTGGCTGACCGGTAATCTTTCATTTATTCTGAATGAAGCAATCTTTGTAATTATTATTAAACCTAAAGATGGAATACCAAACATTATTTATTGAATACAGCGGTAAGAAAGTCACCATATGGCTTAACAGGCCCGACATCAGGAACGCTTTTAATGAGATAATGATAAGTGAGCTTATCATGGCATTCAGGGAAGCACAGTCCAGGGAAGAAACGAGGGTCATTTTCCTTCGGGGGAAAGGTAAAGCATTTTGTGCCGGGGCAGATTTGAACTGGATGCGTGATGTGGCTAATTACAATTATGAGCAGAATCTAAAAGAAAGCCTTCAGTTATCTGAATGCTTCAACACAATATATAACTGCACCGTCCCGACTATTGCAGTGGTTCACGGAGCAGCTATAGGAGGTGCAAATGGACTGCTTTCTGCTTGTGATATAGCGGTTTGTACCGATGATACCGTATTTTCATTATCAGAGGTTAAAATTGGAATTGTACCTGCCTGTATCTCTCCCTTTGTTATAAAAAGAGTCGGTGAATATGGCTCAAAGGAATTGATGCTCACCGGCAGGAGGATAAATGGAAAAGAGGCCGAATGGTTCAGGCTTGTAAATAAATCAATGCCTGCAAGCGATCTTGAAGCATATCTGGATAACCTCACAGAAATGCTTATGAGCAGCGGACCCAAAGCGGTCGGTCACTGTAAGGTGCTGATCGACCAGGTGTCCAACAAGATTTCCCTGCAAGAGGCTTTAACTTATACAGCCGGGATGATCGCTGAAATAAGATCATCAGATGAAGGACAGGAAGGAATGGCAGCTTTCCTTGAAAAAAGGAAACCCAACTGGATAAAAGAATAATCACTGCTTTAAACCTTCATATCAGAATAAAACGGCACTATTAAGAAACTGAAAGAAATTTTCTGACTAAATGAAAGAATGAAGATAAAGAAACTGCTGATTGCAAACAGGGGAGAGATAGCACTGCGGGTTATGCGGACAGCTAAAGAAATGGGTTATTCTATAGCAGGCATTTATTCTGACCAGGATAAAGAGGCCGCTCATATAACTCTTGCCGATGAAAAAGTTTATCTGCCAGGCGATAAACTTTCTGATACTTACCTGAATATTGACGCTATAATTAAAGCAGCCAAAGAAACAGGAGCCGATGCCATTCATCCCGGCTACGGCTTTTTATCTGAAAATCCAAATTTTGCTGAGTCTTGTGAGAAAGAGGGGATCATTTTTGTAGGCCCGTCTTCTGAAGCCATCAGAGCAATGGGAAATAAGATAGCGGCACGTAAAATCGCTACTGACCATGGAATCCCGGTTACACCAGGATTAACAGGAACTCCTGAACAATTGCTTGCAGACCATGTCAAAGTGGGTTTTCCGGTGCTGATAAAAGCCGCAGCAGGCGGCGGAGGCAAAGGGATGCGCATTGTGAGGACAGAGAATGAGATTGAATCAGCCATCCTGTCCACTTCAAGTGAAGCAAAAAATTACTTTGGTGACGGTACAGTATACATTGAGCGTTTCTTTGAAAATCCGCGTCATATTGAAGTTCAGATTCTTGGCGACCGGCATGGTAATATAATTCACCTGTTTGAAAGAGAGTGCTCCATGCAGCGCAGGCACCAGAAAATCATTGAAGAGGCGCCTTCTATCACACTTACCGCTGAGATCAGGGAAAAGATATGTTCAGCCGCCGTTCAGATGGCCCGTTCTATTGAGTATTTCAGCGCAGGAACAATAGAATTCCTGGTAGATAAAGACCTTAATTTCTATTTCCTTGAGATGAATACAAGGATCCAGGTTGAGCATCCGGTAACTGAAATGATAACAGGTATTGACATCGTAAGGCAGCAGTTCCTTGTTGCTGAAGGAAAACCATTGAGTATCACCCAGAAGGATATCAATATCAAAGGCCACGCTGTTGAAGTGCGGGTATATGCAGAAAATCCTGCCAGCAATTTCATGCCCTCACCTGGAAAAATAAAATACTATTCATTTCCTGCTGAGAGGTCAGTAAGGATGGAAGAGCCGAAATTACATCACAATTCCGAGGTGTTCAGCAATTTCGATCCAATGATCTCTAAAGTAATCGCATGGGGAGAAAACAGGGATGCTGCTATTGAAAGCCTGACTGAATTCCTGCCTCATTACGCTATACTCGGAATACACACAAATATCCCTTTCCTGCTCACTTTGCTTAAACTCCCGGATTATCTCGCTAACAGGTTACATACAAGGTATATTGATGATCACCTCACAGAAATAAATGCATTATCCTCTCGTATTAAAGATTCTTTGAATAAGGAGATTCCGCTTATTGGAGCGCTTATTTACAGCCTCAATTACCATTCACACAGCAAGTCGCCTGAAAAGAACCACAAAGCACAAAATGGGGAAATTAGCAGTATTTTGCATTCACATTCAGGTAACAGCCGGTTACAAAAACCAAATATCTGGAAACAGATAGGCTACTGGCGGTTATATCAACAGATCCATACAACCCTCGATGAACAAGAAAATGTAATCATCATTAATTCTAAAGAAGGTTGTTCAATAGATTATACCTTGGATGAGATCACAGGCAAAGCCGCGCTTAGCAAAAATACTGACGGATCATATAATCTGGAACTTAATGGAAAGCAATATAAGCTGTATCTCACAGGTCAGCCTGATAATGTGCAGGTTCAGTATGGTGGTTATATCTTTAATTTTGACCGTAAGGACATTGCTGCTAATGACCATATTACGCTCCCATCTGTTCAGATTCATAAAGCTGATTCCGGCGATATTATTTCACCGATGCCCGGTAAGGTACTTGCAGTAAAAGCTGCCGAAGGAATGAATATCAATAAAGGAGAGTTACTGATGGTAATTGAAGCAATGAAGATGGAAAACAATATACTGGCACCCTATGATGGCGTTATTGATAAGATACTTGTGAAAGTGGGTGATAATGTTGATGCAAGCTCTCATCTTATGCATCTCACAAAACTATCAGCAGATGTAACGGATAGGGCTTAATATAATTTACTTTGAATTCAATTTGTAATTAACAAGGAAACAGTAATAATAATGGATTTTAGATTAAGTGAAGAGCATTTGATGATCCGCCAGACCGTGCGGGATTTTGCTGAAAGGGAGATTAAACCTCTTGCTGCAGCTTTAGATGAGAAAGCCGAATTTTCTCCTGATCTCACAAAGAAGATGGGTGAACTTGGACTATTCGGTATTTACCTTCCCCAAAAATATGGTGGGCAGGGCATGGACTATCTTGCTTATATTATTGCGGTTGAAGAGATTGCCAGGATCGATGGTTCACAGGCTGCAACCCTTGCTGCCCATAACTCATTGGGTATTGGTCCGCTTTATTACTATGGCTCTGAAGAGCAGAAGGCAAAATATCTGCCTCAACTCTGCACAGGTGATGCCCTATGGGCTTTCGGACTGACAGAACCTGATGCAGGAAGTGATTCAAGGGGATCAAAAACACGCGCTGTTCTTGAAAACGGTGAATGGATCATCAACGGGTCAAAAATTTTCATTACCAATGGATCCGTTGACATTTCAATTGGTGCCACCGTACAGGCAGTTACAAGTGAATCAAATGGGAAAAAGGAGTTCACCACAATTATAGTGGATAAAGGTACTCCCGGCTTTACCCGTCAAACCATGCACGGGAAAATGATGTGGAGGGCCTCGGATACTGCCCAACTCTTCTTTGATGATTGCCATGTACCAGAATCAAATATCCTTGGTAAGAAAGGCGAAGGCTCACGTATTATGCTGTCAACACTCGATTCGGGCAGGTTAAGCATTGCAGCAATGGGCCTTGGCTGTGCACAGGGAGCATACGAACTGGCATTAAATTATGCCAAAGAACGAAAACAATTCGGACAACCTATTTCAAAATTCCAGGCTATCTCATTCAAACTCGCCGATATGGCCCTGAAAATAGAATTAGCAAGGAACCTTTTATACAAAGCCTGCTGGCTTAAAGACAACAATATGCCATTTGCGAAAGAGTCTGCAATGGCCAAGCTTTATTGCTCTGAAGTTGCTAAAGAAGTGTCAGATGAAGCCGTGCAGATCCATGGCGGTTATGGCTTAATGAAGGATTATCCCATTGAGCGGTTTTACAGGGACCAGCGGTTATTACAGATCGGAGAAGGAACCTCAGAAATCCAGCGAATGGTCATTTCAAGGTACATTTTAGGTGAATAAAACTGATAATCAATCCCCATTTAATCTTGTAGCTCTAAAACTTCTAACCTGATTTTTCATAAAACATTTTAGGTTTTACTTCCGTTAATTTTGTATGATCACAAACGGCTCTTTAATTAAGATAACAGAAACACCACGCGATGCTCAGCAAGGTCTTCCTTATGTTATCCCCCCTGCGAAAAGAGCAGCCTATATCAATGCCCTGATGAAGGTGGGCTTTGATGTTATTGATTTCGGCAGTTTTGTTTCTCCGGTTACTATACCCCAAATGGCTCAGCAAGATGAGGTGTTGCGAATGGTGGATAAGGTTCCGTCAGGCCCAAAACTCATGGCTATTGTCGGAAACAAAAGAGGCGGCCGTGATGCCGTGGCACAGGAAAAAGTGGATATTCTTGGCTTTCCCTATTCAATGTCAGAGACTTTTTTAAAAAGGAACATCAATTCAACCACTGAAAAGGCGTTGGATACAATTGAATACCTTGCTGAAATAGCAAGGCAATCGGGCAAAGAACTAAGGATATTCCTGAGCATGGCGTTTGGTAATCCATATGGCGACAAATGGGATATCAAAGAGATGAAAAAGCATATCGGCAGATTCATCGATCTTGGAATCAGGACCATTACCCTCTCCGATACAATTGGTGTTGCAACATCTTCCTCCATAAGCAGGATTTTTGAGACCATGATACCATCCTGGCCCGAGACAGAATTCGGACTTCATATCCATACAAAACCGAACGATTGGCACGACAAGATCAAGGCCGCATGGGATGCAGGCTGTTACTCATTTGATGGTGTGTTAAACGGAATTGGGGGTTGCCCGATGACCGGTTATGAAATGATTGGTAACCTGAATACGCTGAATCTTCTGAAATTTATCCGGGAAAATAAAATCCCCTCCAGGATCAACGATAAAGCACTCTCCCAGGCAATGCTCATTGCCTCAGAAACCTATGAAATTGAATTCACCCAGCCGGATTTAACAAACAGGCCTTAGTCCTCTGTTCATAGAATCTGCTTCATCTTCCCGTTTCGATTGTTTCGATTGTTTCGATTGTTCAGGATAGTTCAGATTGTTCGGCGTTAATTCACTATTCACTATTCCTCATTCACCATTCATAAAATCACCGAGTAAGAAAAGTTAACCTATCCGATCATTTGTAGAATCATTTTTGTATTTTTGCACGGCGAAAAAATATCCCAAGGGAATGTAGAAATTTGTAAATACAGTAAAAAGGAGGGTTCCAATGATTGAGACCATAAAAATAGGTACGCTAAAGTGGCATCAAATACTTGACCCTTCGGATGAAGATTTACAATTCCTTAAAGAAAACTTCCACTTCCACCCCCTTGACATTGAAGACTGCCGAAGCCGCGCCAACCAGCGTCCCAAGATTGACATTTACGACGATTACTACTTTATGATACTTCATTTCCCCTATTTTGACAGGTGGAACAGGTTTCTCAAGGTTAAAGAAGTAAAGATATTCTGGGGTTCCGATTTTATTATCACTATCGGAAAATCGCATTGGGTAGTAAAGAACTTATTTAACAGTGGCCGTGAACCGGATGATAATTACCAGGTAAGGGAAGTAGGAACCAGTGACGCCCTGTTGTATAAGATACTCGAGCACCTGATGCTTGAATCCTTATCGCTCTTAAGTAAACTGGGTGTTGAAGTTGACCTGATAAACAGGGATCTTTTCAATAAGCGGGCTGAAAGAACTATTGAGCGTATATCCCTTACCAGAAAGAACATTATCCTTGTAAATACGATCTTTAAACCCCAGTTGCGACTATTCCATAAATTCGAATCAGGTGAAATAGAAGGATTTGCAGAGAACATGGAAGATTACTGGGGCAATATCCTCGACTACTACCAGAAGATGTGGGATATGACCGAAGACTACCAGGAAATTGTTGAAGGTCTTTCAAAAACGTTCGATTCTCTCCAGACAAACCGAACCAATGAGATCATGAAGGTACTTACACTGATCTCCTCAATCCTGCTTCCATTGACTTTTATAGCGAGTTTATACGGTATGAATATTGGTTTACCGTTCCAGGATCAACCTCACTCATTCTGGCTGTTAATGGCTTTTATGGTCATGCTGGCAGGTAGTATGATCTTTCTTTTCAAAAAGAAACGCTGGATGTAAAGCGTTAAAACGATTAAGATAAGCCTGTACTTTCAAGCTACTAACCATATATCATCTCTACCCCCTTAGCAGGGATAAAAGCGTGCAATCATAGGTGACGAATTTGAAACTACGTGGTCAGAAAGGCTTAAATCCGATTATTTCCCTAACTTCCCTGATTGTCCTGGCGGCACTTTCATGGGCTTTCTCGCGTCCCATGTTTACAACCTTCCTCAGGTATTCATTATTGGATGAGAGCTCTTTTATCTTTTCCCTGAATGGTTCCGTAAATGCAACAATATCTTCAGCCAGTTGCTTTTTCATATCACCATAACGGATGTTACAATTATTGTAAGCGTCTTCAAAGAAAGAGAGCGTTTGAGGATTCGACATCACCTTCATCAGGTAGAATATATTCTCAATGGCCTGGGGCTTTGGTTGATTGGGATGAGTTGGGCCGCTATCTGTAACAGCTTTCATTACTTTTTTGCGAACAATAGCAGCATCATCACCCAGGAAAATTGCATTCCCTTCACCCTCTGATTTGCCCATCTTGGTGCTTCCATCAAGACCGGGGATCTTAATGAGCTCATCACCAAAATTATAGGCAACCGGTTCGGGAAAGTAATCCACTTTGTACATCCTGTTGAACCTGTTAGCGAAGGTTCTGGTCATTTCCAGATGCTGCTCCTGGTCTTTTCCAACCGGTACCTTATGGGCTTTATGAATTATAATGTCAGCAGCCATTAAAGTAGGATAGGTGAGTAATCCGGCATTGATATTATCGGGCTGTGACCTGGCTTTATCCTTAAACGAAGTAACTCTCTCAAGTTCTCCTTTATAGGCATTCATATTCAGGAACAGGTAGAGTTCAGCAACTTCAGGGACATCACTTTGCAGGTAAAGTGTTGCTTTTTCCGGATTAAGCCCTGCAGCCAGGTAATCCACCAACACACTTTTCACATTGCCATGAAGGTCAATTGGAGTGGGATGAGTAGTAAGGGAGTGATAATCAGCGATAAAGAAATAGCATTTATCCGAATCCTGCATTTTAATAAAATTCCGCAGGGCACCAAAATAATTTCCAAGGTGAAGATTGCCTGTTGGCCTGATTCCACTAACTACTATACTCATGAGTTTAATTCAATTAGTTAAGTTTACATTTTGATCTCATCATCTGCCTTATTGAAGAAATGGTATTCAAGCATCTGATAGGAGCTCATAGGCTTAAGCCGGATCCATCTGTTAAACTTAAAGAACCACTTCAACCTTATCGACTTTAAACCTTTGGTCAGGTAAGCATGGATATAGGGATGAAGGGCAATTTTTATATATGGCTCATTCTGGTCTTGTATGAGGAATCTTATATTATTCTCAATTTGGTCGACCAGTATTATGGTAGGTTTAACTTCTCCGGTACCTCCGCACGAAGGACATTTTTCAAGGATTTGAACAGTCATCTCCGGCCTTACGCGCTGACGGGTTACCTGAACCAGGCCAAATTTACTCGGAGGCAGGATGGTATGTTTAGCATGATCACGCGACATCTCCTCCTTTAACTTTTGGTAAAGTTTCCGCCTGTTGGTGCCTTCATGCATATCGATAAAATCGATCACAATAATCCCACCCATATCGCGTAAACGTAACTGCCTTGCTATCTCAGTGGCTGCTTCAAGGTTAACCGCCAGGGCATTCATCTCCTGGGAGATTTCTGAATTCACCCTGTGGCCGCTGTTAACATCAATTACGTGAAGTGCTTCAGTATGCTCAATAATCAGATAAACACCGCTCTTAATGGTTATTATTTTACCGAAAGAATTTTTAATCTGTTTATCAATACCGAAATTCTCAAAAATGGGTACTTTTCCTTTGTAAAGTTTCAGTATCTCGATCTTATCAGGGGCAATAGTCCTGATGTATGTCTTGATCTCCTCATAAATTGATGCATCATCAACATAAATATTGTTGAATGATTCATTCAGCAAATCCCTTAAAATAGCGGTCGTTCTGTCTATTTCACTCAGAACCCTCAATGGGGCTTTAGCACCGCTTAATTTTGAGACACATGAATCCCATTTCTCCACCAGGCTCCGTAAATCTGCGTCAAGGTCAGCTACTTTCTTGTTTTCCGCAACTGTTCGTATTATAACCCCAAAATTCCTTGGTTTTATACTTGTAATCAACCTTTTGAGCCTGTTTCGCTCATCAAGGCTTTTAATTTTTTGTGATACGGAAACTCTTTCAGAAAATGGTACCAACACAAGATAGCGGCCCGCAAAGGATATCTCTGAAGAGATCCTTGGACCTTTGGTAGATATCGGTTCCTTGGCAATTTGAACCAGTACCTGCTGGTTTGGAGTGAGTACCTGTGTAATCTTTCCTGTCTTCTCTATATCAGGTTCAGGTTGGAAATCCTGTAAGGCAGGACTGTCGGGCCTTCCCGACAGGTATATCTTAAGAAGCTTATTAAGGGAGTTGACCTGAGGGCCGAGATCGAGGTAGTGGAGAAAGGCATCCTTTTCATAACCAACATCAACAAAAGCAGCGTTGAGGCCCGGCATGATCTTTTTGACCCTTCCAAGGTAAATATCTCCTACTGCGAAGTTATTGTTGGTTTTTTCTTTGTTTAATTCAACCAGAACCTTGTCTTCAAGTAAGGCAATATTTACTTCCGACTGTTCAGAGTTGATGATAAGTTCCTTATTCAATCCCCTGGCATTTAATTTTTTAATAACCTGAATTCATCTGTCCTGATTTTGCAGATGAGATCCATACAACAGATAAATCACCACGTACCATGTAACAACTATTAAATGGTACGTGATGGTTTGTCCCGATAAACAAGAAAAAATTTATTTCTTTTTATGTCTGTTCTTGCGCAAACGTTTTTTACGTTTGTGCGTAGCCATTTTATGTCTTTTTCTTTTTTTTCCGCTAGGCATGTTTGAAGTATTTTTAAATGAACAAACTTTATTGAACCTTGTTTTTCACGTCAAACACGAAAGTCTTGGCAGGTTTAAACGCGGGGATAAAGTGTGCGGGAATAATAATTGTGGTATTCTTTGAAATGTTACGTCCGGTTTTCTCAGCTCTTTTCTTGGTTGTAAAGCTGCCGAATCCCCTTAGGTAAACGCTCTCACCCTTTGCAAGTGAACTCTTTACTGATTCCATGAAAGCCTCAATGGTCTGCTGTACGGCAACCTTCTCCAGATTGGTCTTATTAGCGATCTCAGCTACAATCTCTGCTTTTGTCATGTTGGTTATTTTTTTTTAATGATTTGATAATAAATTTTTTAAAGCGGGATGCAAATATAAAAGAAATTGAAACAACTGAAAAATTAAACCACTTTTTTCACACCCAAATGTCTCTATTTTAATTAATTCTATTTAATATTGGCCCTGAAATGGATTTTTGTCACACAATTCTTACCTGGTACCAGAACAATAAAAGAGAACTTCCCTGGAGGGAATCATCAGATCCATATAAAATCTGGATATCCGAAGTAATTCTGCAGCAGACAAGGGTTGAACAAGGATTGCCCTACTATTTCCGCTTCCTGGAAGCTTTTCCTGATATTAAGGCACTCGCCGGGGCCAGTGAACAAGATGTATTATACACCTGGAAAGGGCTGGGTTACTATTCAAGGGCAAGGAATATGCACCATACTGCACAAATTGTTATGTCGGCGCATAAAGGTAATTTCCCGGGAAATTATACAGAATTGATAAAACTTAAAGGAATAGGTGATTATACCGCAGCTGCCATTTCTTCAATTTGTCAAAACGAAGTACACCCTGCGGTGGATGGAAATGTTATCAGGGTTATAAGCAGGTTTTTTGGTGTAACTGAAAAATCAGGCTCTTTACAACGAAAAATTATCTTAGATATCTCCCGTGAAAATATTTCTAAGGACAATCCCGGTGAATATAATCAGGCAGTGATGGAATTCGGCGCAAAATTGTGTACCCCCGCTGCACCGGGATGTTCCATCTGCGACTTGAGGTTATCTTGTTATGCCTTTAAAAATAAAATGACCACCTTGCTTCCTTCAAAAAAAGAGAAGATCAAACGTAAAACAAGGTATTTCAACTATTTTCACTTTATAACCCCCGATGGCAAGGTTGTCATTCAAAAGAGGACAAAAAAGGATATTTGGTTAAATTTATGGGAGTTTCCCCTGGTCGAAGCAAACATCTTATTTAAACCTGAAGAAGCCATCGCTTTGCTGGTTGAAAATCCGGATATTGTAATTTCTCCTGAATCACAAACAGTTCAAGCCGGTTCTCAAGCCTCACAAACTCATAATTACCAAGTGAGTAACGTATACGACTTCATTGATTATTATGACTATAAACATCAATTAACACATCAGATCCTTGAGATCAGGTTTCTTTCCTTTAGGGTCAAAACGATACTTTCTGAGTTAAATAACAATAAAGTTTTGGCTAATCCTCATGAACACATTTATCCTCTTCCAAGGGTAATTGAAAAGTTTTTGGAAAGGAATGATTATTTTTTTTGGCACTGAATAAAATGATGTTACATTTGTATTTACCTAATAACCAAAAAATAAAAGTTCGTTATGGCAAGAGGAGTTAACAAAGTAATTTTGATAGGTAATCTGGGTAAAGATCCTGAAGTTTTCAGTTTCGATACCGGGGTCAAGAAAGTAACATTTTCACTCGCAACTACTGAGATCTACAGGAATAAGGAAGGTCAGGATGTGGAACAAACCGAATGGCACAACATTGTTGTTTGGAGAAGCCTCGCAGACGTCGCAGAGAAATTCCTCAGAAAAGGGTCGCAGGTTTATATTGAAGGGCGTATCCGTTACAGAACCTATGAAAAGGACGGTCAGAAAAAGTATATTACCGATATTGAAGCAGACAATATCAATATGCTTGGCTCACGGCACAACAATGAAGGAACACAGGGTTATGAAACTAACAACACCAATCATACCACTGCTCCTCTCACGACAACAGAGCCTGATGACCTGCCATTTTAATTTAAGTAAAGTGTAGATTTTCCGGGTTTCTATACTTTACCACTTAAAGTCTTTGGTATTCGTCCCGTACGGATAGATTCTGAACGCAATCGCCGGCCGACTATCCTCTCAACCATTTTACCTGTTTCAAGTACCCGGTCTATATCAAGATTAGTCTCAATTCCCATTTCATCCATCATAACAACCAAATCCTCCGTAGGAACAAGTCCTGTAATTCCGGGATCCTTATAATAATATGCCCCGGTGCCAGCAACAGGAACACCGTCGATGAAGTTGGCAGGCTGTCCCCCGATCCCACCCAAAGAGGATTCATAGTTGGTCATACCGGCCTGTAAAGCAGCCAGTACATTTGCCAATCCCCATCCACGGGTAGTGTGGAAATGAACGATGTGTTTCTCAGGATTTGGTATATTATCGAGAAGCATGGAGAAATACTTATATACCCTGTCGGGAGAAGCACTTCCGTCATGATCTGCATGTTCAACATCATTGGCACCTATGTCAAGCCACCTTTTTGTGAACTCTATTGCCTTTGACATCTCAGTCGGCCCCTCAATAGGGCAGCCCCAGATGGTACTCACAGTGCCGTTAACTTTAATACCGGCATCATGAGCCAACGGAATATATTTCTCAGCCATATCCCAATATTCTTTGAGCGGCAACCCTGAGTTCTTCTTATGGTGTGATTCGCTGGTCGATACCATTAGCAATATCCGGTCAGGCCCCCATCCTTCAAGCTTAGCCCTGATGGCTCTCTCAATTGCCTTTTCACGGATGGTAATTGCCGTCAGGCTAACACCGTTGACCAGGTGCGAAATTGTCTTACTTGTCCGTATTTTCCTGAATAATTCCTCTGCATCCCTGAATTGGGGCATTCCTGCCGGATTGCCAAAATTGGTAACCTCAATATGCTTAAAACCTGAAAGGATCAACTGCTCAGCTACCCAGAGCTTTGCTTCGGTAGGAATGAATTTTTCTTCATGCTGGAAGCCATCACGAACAGTGATATCCCCAATGGTCACTTTCTTTGGAAAAATCATAATACTTTTATAAGTGTTGATTCATAATTACGGGTTTACACTAAGCAGCCCGAATTAGCTTAAGATCTGTATACAGTTTATACGATCAACCAGACATGCCGACTGAAAACAAGCAATTCTCTTCAAATGTTCATTTTAGAACTGCATCTCAGGGATTTCCCCTTCCACTATTAACCTTCCTTCCGTTGCTTTTACAATCTCCTCAACCGTAACTCCCGGCGCCCTTTCAATCAGTTTAAATCCTTCATCAGTCACATCAATTACAGCCAGGTCGCTCACAATCTTCTTCACACATGCCACACCTGTCAATGGAAGCGTACATTCTTTAAGCAACTTTGACTGGCCATCCTTGCTTGTATGCTGCATAGCAACAACAATATTCTTAGCGGCAGCAACAAGGTCCATTGCGCCACCCATTCCTTTGACCATCTTTCCCGGAATTTTCCAGCTTGCAATATCACCTTTATCAGTTACTTCAAAGGCGCCCAATACGGTGAGGTCTACATGTCCGCCCCGTATCATGCCGAAACTCAGTGCCGAATCAAAAAATGACCCTCCCGGTAATACAGTTACCGTCTGTTTCCCGGCATTGATCAAATCGGGGTCAGCCTTTCCCTTAAGCGGGAAGGGACCTATACCAAGCATTCCATTTTCCGACTGAAGTATTACTTCCACTCCTTCCGGTATATAATTTGCCACCAGGGTAGGTATGCCTATTCCAAGATTTACATAATAGCCATCTTTCAATTCTTTGGCAATGCGTTGTGCTATCTGTTCTTTAGTTAAAGCCATGTCTTATATCTCTAAAATTTCCTTTAAATCTTTATTTTTTTGTTGATTGATAAATTATTCACGCTCAGTCCTGCGCTCAATTCTCTTCTCATAATTAACACCCTGGAAGATTCTCTTAACATAAATGCCCGGTGTATGTATTTCATTTGGATCAAGCTCCCCTGCCGGCACCAGTTCTTCAACTTCTGCAATGGTAATTCTTCCTGCCGTAGCCATAGGTCCATTAAAGTTATTTGCTGTATTCCTGTAAATAAGGTTACCATGAGTATCTCCCTTCCAGGCTTTCACAATGGCAAAATCAGCTGTGAGTCCATGCTCAAGCAAATGGGGTTTCCCATCGAAGATTCTTATTTCTTTGCCTTCGGCCACTTCGGTTCCATATCCTGCCGGAACATAAAAAGCCGGTATGCCCGCTCCACCTGCCCTGCAACGCTCAGCAAGTGTTCCCTGTGGTATCAGGTCAACCTCCAGCTCACCTGCAAGTAACTGCCTTTCAAATTCAGCATTTTCACCTACATACGATGAGATCATTTTCTTAATTTGTCTTTTCTGCAAAAGCAATCCTAATCCAAAGTCATCCACTCCGGCATTGTTTGAGATACAGGTCAGGTCCTTGATCCCACTTTCAACCAATGCGTTGATGCAATTTTCGGGAATACCGCTTAATCCAAATCCACCTACCATGAGGGTCATGCCGTCTTCAATACCTTCTATGGCTTCACGGGCATCTTTTACTACTTTATTCATGCGTTTAATTGGTTATAGTTTTGTTTATCTTCAATCAGAGGTTCAAATTTAGTGATAATTACTGCTGATAAATGTATTAATCTTTTTTTAAGCACTTTATTCACATGTTATTATATGTTGAAAAGGTATTAATATCTGAGTAAGTGAGATTTTGATTAATTTTGAAACTCAAGAAACAGCGTAATGGAAGAGATAAAGAAAAGCGGAAGATACCAAAGATTGGTTAAGCAAATAGAAGACCTTTTAAAAAAGAGCCCTGACGAACAGGCCGCCATGGCAACAATTGCATCGGTGCTTTTTAATAAAATGGAATATTTTTTCTGGTGTGGTTTTTATCGTATGCAGGATGATAAGTTGTGGATTGGTCCCTACCAGGGCCCGGCTGCCTGCCAGGTACTCGAAGGCAGGGGTGTCTGCCTTGCAGCCGTTGAAAGAAAGTCTACGGTCATAGTGCCCGATGTGCATAAATTCCCCGGCCATATAGCATGTGATTCAAGGTCAAACAGTGAAATAGTTGTTCCGGTTAAAAACAGTAAAGGTGAAATTACCGGAGTGCTGGATGTTGATAGCAAGGATTTTGAGTCATTTACAGAGACCGATGCAAAATACCTTGAACAGATCGTTGCTTTACTGGTTAAATAAACTTTAAATAAATACAACAACCATGAAACTTGGAATTATCCTGGTTATTAATCCCAAAAACACCTCTTCAAAGATCGCTGTTTACAAAGATTCAAAGCTTTGTTTCCTGAAAACCATAAAGTATACAGAAGAGCAAATCGCTGCCTGCGGAACCATCCCCGGTCAGATTGAAATGAGAAAACAGGCGATCATGCGTGAGCTGAAAGAGAATGAGATCAACATCAACAAGTTGGAAATTGTCATTGCAAGAGGTGGATTAATAAAACCTGTAAAATCAGGGGTTTATAAGGTAAACGACTTACTCAAACAGGATTTGCTGAAGGGGGTCATGGGTATGCATGCCACCAATTTAGGTGGTATTATTGCTTCAGAAATCGCTGAACTCAACAATGCACTTCCTTTAATTGCTGATCCGGTGGTTGTTGATGAGCTAACGGATGTTGCAAGAGTATCAGGGCATCCTCTTTTTGAAAGGAAATCCATTTTTCACGCGCTTAACCAGAAAGTGGTCGCCAGAAAATATGCCAAAACCGTAAACCGGAAATACGAAGACCTTCAACTGCTTGTTGTACATGCAGGAGGGGGAGGAATTTCAGTCGCTGCCCATAAAAACGGTCATGTCATTGATACAAACCAGGCTTTTGACGGCGATGGCCCTTTTTCAATGGAAAGATCTGGAAGTTTACCAATCGGTGACCTGATCAGGATGTGTTTCAGTGGAAAATATACTGAGAAGGAAATGATTGACCTGGTTACCCTTAAGGGCGGACTTAATGGCTATCTTGGAACGACAAGCCTTTCAACTATTGAAAAAAGGATTATTGATGGCGATGAAAAAGCCGCCTTTATTATATATGCAATGGCCTACCAGGTTGCAAAAGAAATTGGTGCAATGTGCACTGTACTGTCAGGAAAACCAGATATAATCATTTTATCAGGCGATCTTTTCCAGTATTCAACCTTTACAAATCACCTGATCCCCCGCATTGAAAAGATTGCCCCTATTTCAGTTTATCCCAATGAGGATGAAATAGATGCCCTTGCACAGGATGCCATTGGAGTAATGAAAGGCGAAATAGAAGTACTTGAATACAAATAAGTTATTTGTTGTTTGATTATTTTTGCAATGATGTTTCACAGAACATCCGGTATTCACTAATAAACTTTGATTTGGAAGATCCTGGACCTGATTTATCTTTTAATTTGCCGTTAATTATTTCCAGCTTGATGGTCAACGGCTTATCCTTCGAACTTATTACAGGATTTATAGCTTTCTTTGTCCTTCTGTTCCTGTCAGGATTATTAAGCGCTTCTGAGACAGCATATTTTTCGCTTAACCAGTTTCAAATAGACAGTATTAAAAGGAGCGATAACCAGAAGAGCAGGATTATTGTTCTTTTGCTCGATAATCCAAAAAGATTACTGGCAACGATCCTGGTCGCCAATATTTTCATTAACGTCACAATCGTTATACTTGCTTCTTTCCTGATGTTAAATTTATTTGGAATAAGCGCTGATTCATTAGGGATCCTGCTACTCGAAATTATTGTAATCTCCTCACTTATCCTGCTATTAGGCGAAATCTTCCCGAAAATCTATGCTACCCGCCATAATATGAGGATAGCATGCCTGATGTCCAGATCGTTATTATTCATCCAGCAACTGCTTTATCCGCTGACATCTCTGATGGTTAATTCAACCAATCTTGTTGAACGCCGAATTGCCCATAAGGGCCACAATATTACTATGGATGAGTTATCAGAGGCATTGGACCTCACGGATACCCAAGGTGATTCTCCCGATGAGGAAAGGAAGATATTGAAAGGCATTATCAAATTCGGTGATATAGCTGTTCGTGAAATTATGCGTCCCAGGGTAGATGTTACAGCCGTTGATGATTCAGCATCATTTACTGAATTGCTCGAGGTTATTGATGAGTCAGGTTATTCAAGGATACCCATCTATACTGAAAATCTTGATAACGTTACCGGCATCCTTTATATTAAAGATTTAATCCCCCATATCAGGCAAAATCCTGATTTTGTGTGGCAACCCCTTCAAAGACCTGCTTTTTTTGTCCCGGAAAATAAAAGGATCAACGACCTGCTGCAGGAATTCCAGACTAAAAAGATCCATATGGCCATCGTTGTTGATGAATACGGTGGAACGTCGGGTATTGTTACACTTGAGGATATTCTTGAAGAAATCGTTGGTGAAATCAATGATGAATTTGACAGTGAACTGGATGAGATCAATTACTCAAAAATTGAAGACAACGTCTACATTTTTGAAGGTAAGACACTTCTGAACGATTTTTGCAAGGTGATCGGGGTTGATGACCGCATCTTTACGGAAATAAAAGGTGAATCGGATACCCTTGCCGGACTTCTTCTGGAAATGGCCGGGCGCATTCCTGAAGCCACAGAACAATTTACATTTGAAAACTTTACTTTCAAGCCCGAAGTCGTTGATAAAAGAAGTATCAAAAGGATCAAGGTCACTATTAAAGAACTGAAAGCCGAAGACTAACACAAACACTTACCTGCTTTTACAATCATGAAATATTCCAGGATCGTTACCAATCTTCTCTTTATTACAATTTTCACCTTGCTGATCTGGGGATGCGGAGACAACGCTGTTCCGAAACCCCGTGGATATTTCCGCATTGACTTGCCTGAAAAAAGCTACAAGACACTAGATAGCATTTTCCCCTATAAATTTGATTATCCGTCATATGCGGTAATCAATAGAGATCTGCATGCCCCTGATCAACCTTACTGGATAAATGTTGATTTTCCAAGGTTTAGGGCAAACCTTCACCTCAGCTATAAACCACTTGATGGAAATCTTTCAGTATTTGCTGAAGACGCCCATTCACTGGTAATGAAACACATACCAAAAGCCAGTGCAATTGATGAAATCAGGATTGATAATGAGAAAAATAATGTACACGGAATCGTCTATGATATTCAAGGAATAGGGGCCGCTTCACCTTACCAGTTTTATATCACCGATAGTACCCGGCATTTTTTAAGGGGAGCACTTTATTTCAATACACTGCCAAATAATGATTCACTTGCTCCTGTAATTGAATTCCTGAAAGAAGATATAATGCACATGCTTGAAACTACTTCATGGAAGAAGTAAGCAGCCTTCATAAGTAACCGGCTATTCGTCGTATTCGGGTTTTATCCTGATGCCGTCGTAACGTTTTTCAATTCCGTTTTCATAAGCAATTACAAGGAAAACATTTCCTTCCTGGTCAAATTGAACCCAGTCGCCCGTACGCATTCCCATGATGAATTCACCCTGATCTTTCTTTTTACCGTCAGGCCAGTACCAAATATGCCTGCCATTGGGATTATCGTCAATAAATGAACCCACGAAACTTAATTCACCGTTATCATAATAGGTTTTCCATTCACCATTGCGCTTTCCGCCCCTGTATGTTCCCTCTTCACGGATATCACCGTACTGGTATTTCCAGAATCCTTCCTCAAGGCCTTCAACATATTCTCCCTGAACGATAACTTTTCCAAGCTCATCATATTCAACGTAAGGGCCATCCGTCAGACCATTCCTGAATGCTTCCTCACGTTCAACGTTGCCATTATCAAAATACCATTTCCAGGCTCCTTCAGCATTGCCCTGGTTATTATAATTGCCTTCCTGCTCAACCGCGCCGTTCTGATGGTAAAATTTCCATTTACCGACCCTTTTGCCAAGATTATATGTTCCTTCAGCCCTTAACTCTCCTTCCTCATAATACTCTTTCCAAGGACCATCTTTTACCCCTTCATCATCAATGATACCTTCAGCAATCACCTTTCCATTGTTGAAAGTGTAAGCTGCAACAACAGCTCCGGTTGAGTCATATTCTCTACGTATACCTTGAGGTGTTTCACCTTTATAGCTGGCTACTGTCTTTGGTTTCCCGTTTGGATAATAATCCGTCCTGACATCAAGTTTAACCAGTTCGGGAGTTTCCTGCTGAAGCTGGTCATTTACGTATTTTGAAATATTAACCAGCATACCTTTCTCATCATATTCCTTGAAGTATCCATTTTTCTTGTCGTCACGGTAAATACCCTCAAGTTTTACACTGCCGTTATCGTAAAAGTACTTCCAGCGCCCTTGCTTTTGTCCGTGTTTATCCACTCGGTTAATGTTCTCGCGATCAGTTATCAAACCCCTCCTGTATTCAATCAAAGTGACAACAGTCCCGTCGGGTGCAAATTCTCTGGCCACCCCATCTTCATATCCATTGACAAAATTTACCGTACGTTTTATTTTACCATCCGGATAATAGGTAATTGTCAGGCCATTTTTTACATCGTTTGAGAAGTTTTCCTCTAATATTTCACTTTCCCTAAAGGTTCGGCGTATGCCTTCTTTTAAGCCGTTTTTATAATTGATCTGCAGTACCAATTTTGCAGAGTCATTATAAAAATTCCATGTACTGTCGAGCTCAAAGTTCACGCGATTGCCTTCTGAAATCAGTATTCCGTTTTCATTATAAGTTTTCCAGTAACCGTCGGGTTTACCTTCCCGCATGGTACCTTCACTGGCTATTTTGCCATTGGGATGGTAAAAAACATTATGGCCATCGGGAATTATGGTATTCTCCTGGGCTATAACAGCGACAGAAATAAGAAGGGCACTGATTAAGGAAAGATATCTAATCATTTACCGGGTGATATTTATCATTTGGTTTATAAGTATCAAAGTTAATGAATCATAAACAATGAAACACTTATTTATGATAAACGTCTTGCAGCCTTTATATTATTTAACCAAACCTGTCTTTTTAGATATCTCCAGCATTCTTACTATCGGTTTACGGGCAAGTTCAATGGTTTGTGCATCAAGCAAGATCTCAGGCTGTTCATTTTTCAGGCTCAGGTATATCTTCTCAAGTGAATTAAGTTTCATGAAAGGACAATCATTGCAGTTGCAGGTTTCATCTGAAGGAACAACGATAAATTCTTTGTGCGGATTGGCTTTTTTCATTTGATGGATAATGCCGCCTTCAGTTGCCACAATGTACTTATTGGTTGGGTCTTTCTTGGTGAACTCGAGCAATGCTGCTGTTGATCCCACAAAATCGGCTATTGCTAATATTGGGCCACGACACTCGGGATGTGCGATCAGCTTTGCATCCGGATTATCGAGCTTTAGTTGAATGGTTCTTTCATCAGTTAGCTGGTTATGAACATGGCAGGCTCCGTCCCATAAAACCATATTTCTTCCTGTAAGGTTATTTATGTATGCCCCAAGGTTTCTGTCGGGAGCAAAGATCAGCGGCTGGTCGATCGGGAAAGAATCAACAACAGCTTTTGCATTGCTTGAGGTACAGATTACATCTGACATGGTTTTAATGGCTGCTGAGCAATTAATATACGAAACTACCTTATGGTTGGGATATGCTGCTAAAAAGGGTTTAAATTGATCAGGAGGGCAACTATCGGCCAGGGAACATCCCGCATTCATATCAGGTATCAGGACTTTCTTTCCCGGATTTAATATCTTCGCAGTTTCAGCCATGAAATGGACACCCGCAAATACAATGATGTCAACTTTAGTTTCTGCGGCTTTTTGTGACAGTTGAAGACTGTCGCCAACAAAATCAGCCAGTTCCTGAATTTCAGGCACCTGGTAATAATGAGCCAGTATTACCGCATTCTTATTGATCCTAAAATCGTTGATGCGGGATACCAGTTCTTCATCTGACATCCTGGAAAGAGACTTCTTTATTTGGACTTCCATTTTTTCCTATTATTAATATTCTTTTTAAAAATAAGATATTGGTAATAATAAGCCTGTTAATAGTGTTCACAAAAAATGCAATTTTAATTTGCTTTTCTCAATATCCCCAGTTTATTAAAAACATATTAACAGGTAAAATTACCTTTCACTTATAGCCTTCAAGGGGTTGCAAAATTATCAACAATTGGTTAAGAAACTTTTCACACATCCTTTTTCGTCCTGAAAAATGAAAAGTTAGCTCTTCCTGATGTTGATATTTAATGATAAATAAGCTCTAACTTTCAGAATCTTCCCCACGATTTAAGATTTAATGCCAATTTGACCAACTTATCAAATTATTTCAACATAATTGTACCTAAAACCAACAATTATTGGTTAATAATTTGGTAGTATTCTGATTATTAGCAGTATAACAAAAAGCAAGCCAAATTGGACCTTCACTTAACTACTTAATAATTAAGCTTACTTTCAGTGGCATGGTTTTATATTTAAATTTGTAATTAAAATTTATCAACAATGTGGGATAAAGAAAAGAGTTTGGCATTGGCAAGTGACCATGCAGGTTTTCCGCTTAAGAAATTCCTGTTAGAGAAATTGGTGTCAGAAAATTATAAAGTACATGATTTCGGAACTTTTTCGGAAGAGAGTACCGATTATCCTGACTTTGCCCATGCATTGGGAGCTGCTGTAGATAAAGGCGAATTTGAAAGAGGGATTGTAATGTGCGGCAGCGGCAACGGTGTTAACATGGTTGTCAATAAATATCCCAACGTAAGAGGTGCCTTATGCTGGAACAGTGAACAGGCTGAACTGACACGAAAACATAACAATGCCAATGTACTTTCCCTGCCCGGCAGGTTTATTGATTTTGATGAGGCATGGAAAGCTGTCCGGCTATTCCTGAATACCGATTTTGAAGGAGGAAGGCATCAGAGAAGAGTTGATAAAATATCACAATGCATTATCTAAGTGGAAGGTCCTGAAAAATTTAAAACCAAAGCTGAAAAAGCAGTTGATGATATTGTCAGGCAGGAGGTATTTGACGATAACATTGCCAATTACAATACATCATTAAACATTGCCCTATCCCAATTTCAGAATCTTGAACTTGCAAGGAAGAGAGCCGGAAATATACGGTTTAAAGCAATTAACAGCCTTGAGAAGTACCTGATCGAGTTTGAATCCAATTTCGAAAAGAATGGCGGTAAGCTTTTATGGGCCTTGTCGGCTGAAGAAGCTTTAGATGAAATATCTTCAATATTAAAGAAACATAAGACTAAAAGGATCATCAGGTCCAGGACGCTCGTTTCGGATGAGATAAACCTGGATGCTTTCCTTGAAAGCGAAAATATTGAGAGCGTGAAGGTCAGCCCGGCCGATTGGATTCTTAACCGGTTTGAAGAAAAACCGCGACATGCATCTTCTTTCCTCATTGAAAAAAGCCTTGAGCAAATTATTGATAAAATATCTGATAAGGATGGCACCGGTTTTAAGCACAACCCTGCCGGAGTTATCAATTTTATAAAGAATATCAGCAGGACTAACGTTGAAGATATTCATGTTAGCATCTCAGGTGCCAGCTACCTGATTGCCGATACCGGATCGTTGTGCATATCTGAAAATCATGGGGATGGTATTCTTTTGAATGCAGTTTCAGGAGTCAATATCATACTATGTGGTATTGACAAGATCATTCCTTCACTTTCAAGCCTGGATACACTGATTCCACTCTATTCGAGCTTCAGTTCAGGTGACCGGATTAATGCATTTAATTCCATAATAAGCGGCCCACGTGCTGAGAATGAGACGGATGGCCCTTCTGAATTATATGTCATCTTGCTCGATAATGGCCGCAGTGAAGTCCTCGCCCAAAAGCATCAAAGAAGGGCACTCGGATGTATAGATTGTGGCGCATGCCAGAATGTTTGTCCGGTATACAGGAAGATCGGCGGTGATACTTTCGACACAACCTATACGGGTCCAATCGGATCAGTTTTAAATCCATGGATGAACGGCATGGAGGAATATATCCATCAGAGTTATGCAAGTACTTTATGCGGCCATTGCACGGAAATCTGTCCTGTTAACATAAATATCCACCAGCAACTACTCTACAACAGGAATGATTCAATCAGGATGAAAAATTATTCCTCAGGCGAAAAAATGACCATGGAAGCATGGCATCTTGTTCTCAGTAACAGAAAATGGATGGACAAGAGCAATGCAAAATGGAAAAACATTTTCCTTAAAAAAATATATGCTGATAAATGGGGCAAGCAAAGAACTTTCCCTAAAATCAGCGAAAAGAGCTTCAAACAACTTTGGGAAGAGCGTCGCGAAGGGAAAAATTAATTGCCACACTCCAAAATCTTAAATAAATATTAAACATATTAATTAAACACAGTAGTGTTCAAAATTAGAAAGTCTGGTGTTTATAATTAAACGGTATAGTATTTTAGGATCCTGCGTACATCATAAGAATAGCTTTCTCCAAATAAATTCACATGAACCAGCAAGGGATACAGCTGATGAATCCTGATTCTGTCCTCCCAACCTGATTCCATAGGGAAAATGGAATTGTAGGAATGATAGAATTTCGCGGGAAAGCCACCAAAGAGTTTGGTCATCGCAATATCGGTCTCCCTGTGGCCATAATAAACGGCAGGATCTATCAGGCAAGGATTGCCTTTTGAATTCATTATAAGATTGCCACTCCATAAGTCGCCATGCAACAGTGAGGGTTCCTCATAGGGTATAAGGGAAGGAAGTTTTTTATAAAGCACATCAAAAAACACAAGGTCTTCCCTGTTAAATAAGCGGTTATCTCTGGCAGACCTTACCAGAGGCTGGAAACGGTTAAGCACCATAAACTCATACAAATCTGCTGACTTTTTATTTGATTGATGTAAGGATCCGATGTAGTTATCGTAACCAAGACCAAACTGATCATTGTGCACCTTGTGAAGCGAGGCCAATTCCTGGGCAAATATTGTCCAATAATCTGCCGATGGCGTTGCCTGGATTTCATAATTCAATAAAATAAAGGCATATTCACCACTGCTACCTGAATAGTAAACCTTTGGTACATATACAGTTTCAGTACTATCAAGCAATTTCAGGCCTTCCAATTCGGTTTCAAACATTCCGGGAAATCGAAGTGCCTTGTTGATTTTAATAAAATAATCGCCATTTGTAGCTTTAAGCCGGTATGCATCGTTTATTGAACCGCCTGATAATGGTAATATGCCGGTAATTTCCAGCTCCGGATCTATATTATAATGAAGCCATTCTTTTACCGCCTCCTTAATGGATGGAGAAAGCATATCAGAAAATAAATGTACTGTTTGAAACCCCTCTCCTGAAAAGCCTTTCAATAACGAAAAGTACAAAAACAGAAAGGAAGATGGTTATTTGGACAGATGATGCTTTAATAAAGTTGATAACATTTGTGATACCGTCAAACAATCTCAGGGTTCCGTTGATAATATCAAGTATCTGTATATTTCCCAAATTGATCTTAAAATCGATAAAAGGCCATATTGCAAAGAAAATAAGGGCTATAAGTATAATACCGGCACCGATTGAACCATAAGCCCACAACATTTGCCTTCTGTAAACTTCAGGCTCAATTTCAGGTTCAACACTTGCATATATCTGATTCATTACCTCACTGGTAAATTCCTCATTTGTCCTTGGCTGTGGCAACTTATGGATCATGCTTTCCAGGAAAGGATCCCTTAATGTGTTCATATCCATTAAATCTTTCATCACTTTAAAATTTAATATCCGCTAACGTGCATCTTATTTACCTGATCCTGCATAGTACTGTATATCTTTTTCCTGATCCTGTGAAGCTTTACCTTCACATTTGAGTCGGTTAATCCGGTTATAAGGCTGATATCTTCAACACTTTGCCGGTTATAATAAAACAAATTAATAAGCAGTTGTTCCTCTTCCGGCAGTTCCGATATTATCCTGTTCATCATCCTTATTCTCTCTTCTTCATTTGTCCTTTCAAGGTTCTCCTGTATTGTATCCACACTGAAGTTCTGAATAACATTATCATCAATAGATGAATTTATGATGGTTTTCTTCCTTGTTTTTGAGATTGCCGTATTATATGCGATCCTGAAGAGCCAGGTTGAAAACTTTGATTCAAACTTAAATGATCCAAGGGCATGATAAGCCTTCAGGAAAACATCCTGTGATACTTCTTCGGCCTCTTCACGGTTCCTGATGATCTTAAGGACCAGTGAAAAGACAAGATCCTTATAGGATTCAACCACAATCCTGTAAGCTGCAGAATTTCCATTCCGGATCTGATCAAGTATCCTGGCTTCGTCCTTTATCATAATCTGAATCTTAGACGTATATCATCCAATCAGGTTACAAATTCTTTAAGCACTCAATAATCAGGGGAGATAAAATTAACAATTAAATACGCAAAAATGTAACCTTCACTTATTCAAAGCGTCAAAAAGGCAAAACAAATCCTAAAAAACCTGAACTATGAACGACTTTCTGATTCCAATAGCATTTTTTGCAGCAGTCTTCGGAATTTTTTTCCTTTTCATCAGAAAAAAAGAGAGAATGGCCCTGCTTGACAGAGGCCTTGACCCGCGCAGTTTTGAAAATCAAAACACAAATTTCTCAACTCTTAAATATGGCCTACTATTGACAGGAGTTGGGTTGGGCATATTGCTTGCAAACATCATTGTGGCAGTTGGTGTGATGGACGATGAACCTGCTTATTTTTCATTCGTAGCACTCTTTGGTGGTATTGCGCTTATCATTGATTATCTTATTGAAAAGAATATCATCAGGAAACAAAAGAAAGAAAAGAAAGCCGAAGAAGTTTTCCACGATTGAATTGCTTTCGTTAAGACAAGAATTGATCTTACGGACAGTAAATTAAACCTTATTCAGCTAATTTGAAGGTCTCCAGTACAGTATGTATGGGGCCTTCTTTTTTTAATTCACTTTTATAAAGCGAGAATTCCGTAATATTTCTGGCAAGCAGTGACACATTTGCAAACCGGTCAATAATAGCCTGAAAAAACCTTTTATCCTTGATCTCTTTGATTCTTCCTACTGTAATATGGGGTACAAAATTCTGCCTGTCGGCAAAATATTCCACATCGGCCAGGCAGTCAGTGATATGGGAGTGAAGTTGCTGAAGGGGTGAATTTTCATGTATGCCAAACCATATAACCTTTGGATCATACTTACTGCCAAAGATCCCTGTCTTTTCAAGTGTTAAGGTAAACGGCCTGATATTTTTGGATGCTTTGGAAAGTGCCTGTGATATCACCGGTATTTCATCAGGATTCGTGTCACCGAAAAAGCGAAGGGTGATGTGAATATTGTTTGGATCAACCCATTTAATGATATTATAATCCAGAGCTTGTTTTAACCCTTCATAAGTCATCAGGAAGTTGTCGTCGGGTACAATGTGAATGGCAGCGAACAAACGCAAACTGTCCATAAATCAAAGCTTTGTGTAGATATTGAGGATTAAAAAAATATTACTGTTTTTGAAGAAATTTTTCTATTTTTGCTTCCCTTTTAAACCTGAGGGGCGTTAGCTCAGTTGGCTAGAGCGTTAGACTGGCAGTCTAAAGGTCAGGGGTTCGACTCCCCTACGCTCCACAAAACCAAAGAGGCTGTCAGAATTCTGACAGCTTCTTTTTTTTGGGTATCCATTAATGTTAATTTGATTCATTCCTGTTAAATTTCGTCACCGGATAAAAGAAATTAATTCCTGTTCCAGTTAAAGATTTCTCTTGGATTGCTCTTGGTTAACTCTTACTATGGTCTTACAATTTAAAGTTATAAATAAGTCCGAAATAATGGACTACCTATTCCTTTGGTTCTTTCTGGGAGTTCTGGTCAGAATTGTCATTCATTCCATCCTTAAACTCCTTTATTCCTTTTCCGAGCCCTCTCATTAATTCAGGGATCTTCTTACCTCCGAAGAGCAGCAATATAACAGCTACAATTATAATTGCCTGCCAGGGTCCTACTACACCCATCAAGATGAATGCTTCCATATCTGTGCTTTTTAGTTTCTACAAAAGTAAGTATTAAACTGACTATAAGTGGTTTTATTTTGCTCGAGCAATCCAACTTTCAGGATTTTGCAAAACCTTACCCTTCCATAATTCAAAATGCAACCGTGTCTTTCCGGCATCGTCAGTTTCTATTTTACCTATCCGCTGCTTTGTACTGATTTTTTCTCCCTTTTTAACGTATACCTGGCTGAGATTTGAATAGACAGTCAGGAACTCTCCATGTTTAATGATCACTACATTGTTATAAGTTGGCAACTGCATAATTGAGGTGACTACTCCCTCGAATACTGCACGTGCTTCAGAACCTTCCTGGGTACTAATGTCAACACCATTATTCTTGGTTTTTATGCCTTTAAGAACAGGATGGGGATGTTCGCCAAAACTGGCAGAAATAAATCCTCTTTCTGTTGGCCAGGGAAGTGCTCCTTTATTGCCGGCAAATTCGGAAGATAGTTTCATTTCTGAAGGTGTCAGGCCAAATGCATTTTCAGGTGCAGGTTTGGTACCGCTCTTCTTAGCTTCTTCACGTGCCTTCCTTAATTCTTCGGCAATTATATCCTCAATGGCTTTTTGCAGTTTCTTTGCCGCCCTTTCACTTTCTCTTAGCTTCTTTAATAATTCCTTCTCTTTTTGTGTTAGCTGGCGAACTGTTTTATCCTGCTGGTTCTTTTCAACTGAAAGCTTTTGCTTTTCACCTTCTTCCATTGATTTAAGCTGTTCTTTAACTTCTTTATGCTTCTTTAATTCAGCAACCTTTCCTGTCAGTATCTCTTGTGTTTCTTTTATCACCCTTACCTGATTTTTCCGGTAACTGCTGTATTGCTGGAAATATTTAATACGCTGGTAGGCCTGGTTAAAACTCTCAGCCGAAAAAATAAACATCAACCGTGAATATGAACTTTTATTCTTCTGGGCATAATAGATCATCTTCGCATATTCTTCCTTTAGCCTCTTTATGGTTTCGGTGAGCTCATTTATAGTATCATTAGTCTGTTTGATCTTTTTATCAATATTTTGAATTTCACCGTTAATGGCGTTTATCAGTTCCTGCCGTTTTGATATTTTCTTATTCAGCAAGACCAACTGGTTCAATGAAGCCTGCTTTGATTTTTTTGTTTCCGAAAGCAGCTTGTTAGTATAATTTATGTCCTCTTCTATCTTGGCTTTACGTGCCTGGAGCTGGCTCTTCTTATCCTGGGCGAACGAAGAAAGGCTAATAAACTGTAAAAGAAAAAGAAATATAAGGAGGTGATTACCTGAAGGTAATTTAAAGTTCATGTTCAGATTGAGTTAGAGTTTTCCAATCTTGTTATATTTGTCAGGAATCTTAAATGGAAACTGCAACTCCTGGTCGATTGTGATTTTCGAATATTGAATCTTCATTTCCGACTTTTCCGATGAAGTTTCCACCTCAAAATTAATATTTACAGGAACCAGTTGGTCACTTATTTTTTCATGGGTATATTTTGCTTCTGCTTTTCGTCCGTTTGCTGAAGCCTCCCGTATCATTATCCTTACTATTTTGAAGGTTTCAGGTTCCAGCCATATGTGTTGTATGGGGATTTGTATATCATCATTACTCTTCACAAATTTCTTCAGTTTTCGCCTGTTAGTCGTTTGCAGGGTGTATTGCATAGCATCAATCCCTCCTTTGAAAGAAGTGTTCTCATAACGGGAAAAATCATTACCAGTGAGGAAGGACTGGAGCATGTCGAAATCGAGGGTGCTGTTGATAAGCTTATTGATATGTTCGAAAGTTCCTGTAAAGTAAGTGGTCTCAATTCTATTCAGGTACTTTACTGAATCATTGGTGATCATAAGCCTTGCCATTTCAATTCCCATTAATGGTGAAATTGATATCCATATGGCACTATCACGTTTTATCCTGATTTGACCGGTTATCTGGTTGCTTTTTTTATTGATCCGGATATCGGCATTAAACTTAGCAGAGAAAAAATTAAAGTTAAGCTCATTGGTTTTAAGATTATTGAAGAGGAATTCAGCTCCCTGTTCTTTAAGGGGCTCCCTGATTGCCCGGCGCGAAGTGCTGCATGATGCAGTTAATATCAATACTCCAAAGAAAAGAATCAATAAGCGCAATTTACTCATATAGTTTACCTTCTTTAACCTTAAGAGGTAGTAATTCAGATGTGTCACCTGCATCCATTGCTTTTCTCCAATATTCCAAAGCTTTTTCTTTCTTATCAAGCATAAAAAGTATGTCACCATAATGCTCAAGTTCAGCACCTGAAGGATTGCTTTCCAGTTGAAGCACTTTTTCCATTTGTGCTAAAGCCTCATTATACAAGCCTTTTTTATAGAGTACCCAAGCATAAGTATCAAGGTAAGTCGGATTGGAAGGTGATAATTCATTAGCCTTAATAGCCATTCTTTCGGCTTTTTCAAGATCCTGGTTTTTTAGCGACAGATAGTAGGCATAGTTATTCAGCACAACCGCATTTTCAGAATTGTACCTTATAGAGTTTTCATAAGCACTGAAGGCTTCATCATTACGGTCAAGCTGATAAAGGGCATCGCCGATCATGTTATAGAAGTCTGACATCATCAGATTATCATTGAAAACCAGTTTAACACCTTTATTTAGTGAAACCAGTGCATCTTCATACTGTTTCAACATAACCTGACCCACCGCATTGAAGTAATATGGCATTGGCTGGACAGGAAAGAGTTCAATAGCTTCCTTGCTGACAATAAGGAGGCTGTCGTAATCTTCTTTTAATGCGGTAAGCCTGAGTATGTTCTCCCATACCTCATATTTGCCCGGATCCAGTTCACTGACCTTTTTAAATAAGTCAAGAGATTCAGCATACCTTTCTTCCATCGCGAGCATTTGTGCACGGAATGCAAGAACTTGAGGATCCCCGGGGTGTTGTTCAACGAGAATTCCCGAAAGTTCAAGTATATCATCTTCAATACCCTCATAATTGCCTGTTTGGGAATAATAGGTGCTCATAATCTGCATTTTAGTAGAGGCATCCAGGTATTGGTTTGAAAATCCTTTCTTTAATGCTTCAAGCGATTTCTTGAGATCGCCCTTTTTACGGTAATAATCGGCAAGTGATATGTTGATATAAGGATTATCAGGATCGATTGAAAGAATTTGCTGGTAGGTTTCAAAAGCTTTCTGCTCCATGCCGTTCATCATATAATACTCAGCCAGTAACGATTGTATCCTGCTGTCATAGGCGTTTGCTGCAGCAAGTTTTTCAATTTCCTCCTGTGCTTTTTTCTTTTTTCCGTCGGCGAGGTAAATATGATGTTTTCGTAATGAGATTTCTTCTGATACCCCCTCGCGTGATTCTATTTCATCAAAGAGTTGAAGGGCGCGGTTTGGATTGCCTGCCTTGAGATTCAGGTTTGCCAGTTCCATTGCGTATGACCTGTTGTTGGGCTCAAGTTTGTGCAGTGCCTCATAAACATCAATAGCTTTATCAAATTGTGAGTTCTGCGCGTAGAGGCTTCCCAGGGTGAGTGCATACCAGACATTGTCGTGCCTTAAATTATAAGCTTTTTCAATATTGATGATTGCATTATTGATATCCCTTTGCTTGTAATAAAGCAAACCAATCTCAAACCATGAGGCATCATGCGATGGGTCAAGCGATGTTACCTCCTTAAAAAGATACATGGCTTCACCCGGATTATCGGTGATCTTTGCTTTATTGGCCTCAAAGAATTTTGATTCCACGACTTTTTTATCCCTGAATAACCGAGCCTGTTCCTTGGTTACCATTTCTTCGCCTCCTTCGGGCAATTCCTGGGCAAAAAGGGCTATGGGGAAAAGAAAGAGGGTTAAATATATTATTACTTTATATTTCATCTACAGAATCTCTATGTTCAGATTATTTTACGCCTGTATGTCCAAAACCGCCATGGCCACGTTCAGATTCATTCAGAACCTCAACCTGCTCCCATTCAGCTTTCTCATGCCGGGCTATTATCATTTGGGCAATGCGGTCACCGTGATTAACAACAAAAGTTTGGGCTGAAAGATTTATGAGTATTACTTTTACTTCTCCCCTGTAATCAGCGTCAATGGTACCAGGCGAATTTAGCACCGTAACTCCTGATTTGGCAGCAAGTCCACTTCTTGGCCTTACCTGGGCTTCATAACCTTCAGGCAGTTCTATAAAAAGGCCTGTGGCGATCATTGCTCTTTCGAGCGGCTGTAATGTTACCGGTTCATCTAAATTGGCTCTCAAATCCATACCTGCCGAGTGCGATGTTTCGTAGGAGGGATTGCTGTTTTTGGAGTTATTTACTATTCTGACCTTCATATTTAACAATGGTACAATTTTATAAACGGTTTGATTGCCTAATAATTTCGCAAAAATAAACATTAAAATTTATAACGGTTCTCATTAAGTACACGCTGCCTTGTCGGTTAAGTGTTCATAAATGCAGTTTTATCAACTATAGTGCCATCTTACCAGGTTTCCTCACATCGCGTTTTTCCCTGAAGAAAACAAGTATGCCAAAAGAAATCAGCATCAGGTAGTTCAGGCTGTAAGCAATCTCACGTTCCATTTTCGCGGTGAAGAGTGAAATAATATAGATAATGATTGTTATCATGGCATAGATACCAGCAGCGCTGAGGTTATAATTGACAGGATAATATTTTCTTCCCATATACCAGGATGCTGCCATCATAAAAAAGTAACAGATAAAAGTTGCCCATGCAGCACCCATGTAACCCATTAAAGGGATCATCAGGAAGTTAAACACGAGGGTAACCGCAGCTCCTGCAACTGAAATCATGGCTCCTGTGCCGGTCCTGTCGGTTAATTTAAACCATACACTCAAATTATAAAATACACCCAGGAATAAATTAGCCCATAAAAGAATAGGTATAACCGCTGCTCCTTCCCTGAATTCCGGACCAATAAACAGTAATACAATATCAAGATTTAGCATTATCAGGAGGTAAATAAAGAGGCAAACGATGATAAAGTAATGCATCAGGCGGGCATAGGTATCTTTGGCATCTTTCTGGGTTGAATGGTCAAAGAAGAAAGGTTCAGCCGCATATTTAAAGGTCTGGATAAACAGTGTCATAAGGATAGAGATCTTGTAACATGCACCGTATATGCCAAGCTGGGCCATTGGATTGCTTTCGGGAGGCAGTAAATGTTTAAGGATGATCCTATCAAATGTTTCATTGATAATGCCTGCAAAACCAAAGATCAATAAGGGCCAGCCATATTTAAGCATTCTGACCAACAAATCTTTATCAGGTTTAAAACTGCTGATTTTCATAGAAGGCAAGAGCATGAGCAGTGTAACAAGGCTTGCAATAAGGTTTGAAATGAAAATATAACCCACTCCTGTCTCCTGATTGTAGAATAATTCAAAGAAGTTGCTTAATGCTGAATCCGGATCGTTTTTTAGAATCTGAGGTATGAAAACAATGAACAACAGGTTGAAAAAGATATTAACAACAATGTTGGTCACTTTTATCACTGCAAACCTGAAGGAGTTATTATGTAAGCGCAGGTATGCGTAAGGTATGCTGCTCAAGGCATCTGCCGCAAGTATCATGGCAAACCATTTAATGTACTCCGGATTGCCCGGATAGCCCATGCTTGTTGCAATCCCTTTCGAGAAAGTAAATACCAGAAGTACAAAAAACGCTGAAGTGAAAAACAATGAAAAAAGCGAGGTATTATAAACCTTTTGCTTATCATGCTCACTGGTTGAGAACCTGAAGAAGGATGTTTCCATTCCGTAAGTCAGGACCACAAATAAGAATGCTACATAGGCATAGATTTCGGTTACTACCCCATATTCTGCCGGAGCAAAAACCCTGGTATAAAGGGGTACAAGAAGATAATTCAGCAACCTGCCCACTATGGTGGGTAATCCGTAAATGGCTGTCTGGCCTGCTAATTTTTTAAATGGATTCAATTGCCTGTATTTGCATCGTTTCTCGACGGAAGCCTTATTTCAAACGTTGTGCCCCCTGGTTGAGACTTGAAGGTTATTTTCCCATTAAATGAATCAATAATGTTTTTGACCATTGCCAGCCCTAATCCTGCTCCTCCTGATTTCGTTGTAAAATTAGGCGAAAATATCCTTGGTTTCTGTTCTTCAGGTATTCCTGTGCCGTTATCAGTTACAGAAATAATATGTTCCCCGCCTTCTGACTGCAGCCTTATATCAATTTGACCTTTACGGTCAGCGGGTATTGACTGTATGGCATTGTTGACAAGATTGACCAAAACACGCGATAATTGTTTCTTGTCGGCATAAACAAAGCAAGGAGCATCCGGAAGGATAAATGAAATTGAATAATTAGTTTGTGAAGCGAATAATGCCAGGGTATCTTTAATAGCTTGTTTTATTTCGAGCCTCTCATTTGAAGGCATCGGGAATTTGGCAAAATCAGAGAAAGCAGAAGCAATTGCAGCGAGTGAATCAATCTGCTGGATAATTGATGTCGTGGTTTTTTCAAGCCTGGCTTCCCAATCGGGGGCCTTATCCTGCCAGGAACGGTATAAATGTTGTATGCTCAGCTTCATAGGAGTGAGCGGGTTTTTTATCTCATGGGCAATCTGCCTGGCCATCTCTTTCCAGGCTGACTCACGCTCAGACTGGGCCAGCTTATCAACACTTTCAGCAAGTTTATCAAGCATCAGGTTATATTCATTGATCAGGTTGCCTAATTCATCATGCCTGTTGTAACTTATCTTTTCGTTTCTCCGGTCAAGTTTCACATGACTGAACTGATCCCTTATCAATTGTAAAGGCCTTGTTACGTAATTTCCAACCAGGAGGGAGATAAAGACCGCAATGGCTGTGAGTATAATATAAACATTCACAAAGGTGACCAGGAATGACGAAATCTCCTGTCGCAGTTCATGCTCACGGGCAAAGAACGGAAGATTAATATAGGCAATAAGTTCATTTTCCTTATTCCTGAACGGAATATAAGCTGAGAGATACTTATAGCTGCCGATCTGCTCGTTGGTGACAAAGAATGTTCGCTGGTTAATTGCAATCTGGTTGTATGCTTCAGTGCTCATGAAACCAGACCTGAGTCCTTCATTAAATATCTCAGGCCGGGAGGTTGCCAGTAAACTGCCTTGTGTTGTATACAAATTAATATCACTGAAGAAAACCAGTGAGAATTTTGTCAGGAGCTCTTGTAGATATGGCTTTTGTGCGTTTTCGATCCTGCTGACCGTATCTAGTTTATGTTCAATTTCAATGAGTACCGAATGGGCTTTCTCACTCAGCATATCCTTGTTCTTCTTTTCATTCAGGCTCCTGATATTATGCAGGGTGGTTGATCCGGTAATTATTGAAGCAAATAAGATCAGCGCCACAAGCATGATCTGGAGCTGCGTTTTAAGGTCAGGATAACGTTGTATAGTCAGACGTAAACTGTATGTAGTCGTAAGAATGAATATCAGTAAGATATGGAATATAAGCTGATAAGTGAAAGGCGCAAACTTATCTAGTACCGAAGGATTCTTCTTACTTATTATAATAGAAGTATTGTCGTTTACAATATGATATAAATGGTTATAACCATTCTTGTTAAAGAAATGATAGTCGGTCTTGAAAGAGAGGAAGGGTTTTTCAGAGATGCTATAGGCATATTCTCCAACATTCTTGATCAGCTCTCCCCTTGAATAAATAGCATAAGAATAGACACTAAGATCATAGAAAGAAATAAACGACTGATCGAGGAGTAATTCAGGATATCCCAGGCCTTTTGGTACATATTTCTGGGTGAATTCAATAACAATACTTGCAGAATCCTGCCTGAACCTTGAGTTATAAACAGGGATCCTTGCAATGTAGTTATTCACACCATACGATTCCCTGATGTAGAAAAATGTCTTATTGGAAGTCTTATTGGTGATATTGCTGATTATACTATTGAAATATTCATTACAGCTTACAACGATACCCGAAGGTTTAAGCATCAGTTCTTTCTCGGGATAACAAAGTGTTACCTGGGCATTGTATTTTGACCAGAAACCTGTTAAATACTTTGATTTAAGATAATCAATGCAGTAATCTTCAAATGAGGGATCAAACCATCCACTCATAAAGTAATTGAACAGCATAGTATCTGCAAGTATTGTCTTTTCAAGATCTGTATATAGGAATTCAGCTATCTTGTCCTGCTCAGAGGATAACCTTAATGCCATTAATTTACGTTCCTCCTGCTCCTTTGTAATCGTATTATGGTACAGGCAGAAAGTTGAAATAAATGTGAGGATCAGTATCAGAAGGGTGCTGGCTGTAATATGCGGGTAAGGAATGATCCGGCTGATAACAATGATGAGCAGACCGCCAAAAAGCAAAAACAATACCAGTTCCTGCCATTGTGGTGTATACAGGCCAAGGGAATGTAATATCAACCAGATACCGGTGCTTACAAAGGCAAAAAGTATAGCAAACCTAACATTACCAATAAGTTTAACCGATATCCTGACCAGGATGTAACTAATATAAAATAAACTTAAGAGTATCAGGGCAATAATGAGATAGCCCAGTAAGCTGTAAACTGAAAAATCAAGAATCCTAGAAAGGTCGAGCTCAAAAGCAGAATTAAGGATAAGCGTATCCAGAAGATGCAATGAAAAATAATAAAGGAAATTGACAGCAAGCAAGCACAAGATTGTAACAATACTTTTGAGTACTCTTTTAAGCTGAGGTATTTCACGATTCTTAAAATCACGATATAAGAGAAAACTTAGGATTGCAAGCAGGAAAACGTTGGTTAAGAAATCACCCAATGAAGGCAACCAGGGAGAAGAAGCATAATTTAACGGACTGAACAAGTCAAACTCACTGAAGAACTTAGGAATACCTGCAACAAATTGAACATACCTTGTGATTATAATGAAGAGGGTAAGAATAAGGAACGATTTATTTACTGACAAGCCGCTGTTACGGCTGAAGTAATATATAGAAAAGGCAACAAGGATAAAGCTCAGGAAAGTCAATATATATAGCACAAACTCCTGTTCACCAGTCAGGATTTGCTTCCCCGAGGGGTTAATGTAAAACAATGTATTCCCTGATTTATCGGTAATCCTGTAATCTCCTTTTGCAAGGTCGATTTCATATTCTGAATTTAGGTTATAGACTGGATTATAATCTGATTTAAGGTACTCATTCTCATAAGGATACTGATGCCTGATAAGGTCAAGCAGTATGAAAGTAAGGTCACCTGTTTCAAATTTATTCTGCTGAAAAAAGCCATTGTCTGTCCGGACGATCCTGGGATAACTTCTTTCGGGATCAAATGAAATGGAGTTATCGGACCAGAAAACCAGCAAATCATTTTTAAGAACAAATAAACTGATACCCTGCGGTAGTTTTAGCGCAAGGGCATTAAAATGCTCATACTCCTGAATCTGTTTATTTCCCTGAAGCTCCCTATTCACCTGGGATTGTTCGGTTTCCTGGGATCGCCTCGTATCCTGAGATGGCCCGGTTGCCTGGGATTTCGCATTTGCCTTAGATAGTTCATTCCCCTGTGATTGTACATTTCCCGGAGATTGTGTATCCCGTTGAGATTGTACATGGTTCTGAGACCCCGTGTCGTGAAAAAGCCTATTATTCTGAGATAGCTCTTTGTCCCAATTTCTTTCCTGATCGGCTAAATCTCTAACGAGGTTCTGGACGATAAGATATCTATCATTCAATTTAATATTGAATTCAGAAACTTGTTTTTGTGGGGAATTCGCTTTCCTGATATAACTGAAAATGAAAACTGTTGCCAGGAAAGTCAGCACTGACATTGCAGCCAAAGAAAGTGGAAGTCTGAATCTTCCGGGAATCGCCATAGCCCTTCTGGGATTTATTTAAGCTTTTGCATCAATTATCAGACCGTTTATTTTGAAAAACGCCTTATAATCCTTTTGCTACCAAACTGCAGGTATCAAAGTTAAACTTTTTAGGAATAGTTTTGCTAAGCCAACCAATAGTCTTCCAAACGGTTTCAAACCATCCGTTTAGTCAAATCTTTTTTAATTAAGATATTGTCAATCAAATACGATAAATCATCTTTAATTTATATATCTCTGGACCACTTGTTTGCAGTCAAGCGGGTAGTCAATTCTTTTTTCTGATTATATAAATAAGGGAAGAATGATTAGTACCGCTTTGTGCCTTTAAATTTGATTTCAATCCAATAAGAAATGCATTAAACAGCGAAGTTTTTCCCTTGCTGTACTTTTCACTTAAAAGAGATATATAGAATGAATCAAACATCATAGGAAGTATGTTTATCACTTCGAAAGAAAATTTATTGCATAATTTTTTGAAAGCATCTTTCGTAAAATGAAATAAATGACGGGGCACATCATATGCTGCCCAGTATTTCCCATAATAATTGGCATCATATGAATCAGGATTAGGTAAAGCTACAATAAGGACTCCATCGTCTTTAAGCATTTTGCTGATGAGCATCATCCTTTCATTCAAATCACCTACATGCTCAAGTACATGCCACATTGTTATAACATCAAATGATTTATCCTTCATTGATTTCATGGCATCGGTATCATTAACCTCAAGGTTGAGGACAGTCCTTGCATAATTACGGCATTTCTCATCAGGTTCAATACCCTGTACCGTATAACCTTTTTTTCTGCAATAGTCTATAAAAACTCCAGTTGCACAACCAATATCAAGTAAGCTTTTACCTTTGGAATACTTATCAAGGATATTCTTTTTTGCAACCAGAGTCCTCTTTCTGACAAGGTCATACAACCTGTCTTTAAAACTTTTCCTGGCTGTTGAATGGGATATATATTCTGGCGAATCATAATAACGGCCTATATTTCTGCCTGAAGGCTGTGGATTGGTCCTCATCAAACCACATTCCGTGCACTTAAGGATAGAGAATTTCTCATGAGTCAGGAAGTAATCATCTAATTCTAAGTAAGATACGTGTTCAGGATGATTACATAATGGACAAGATTCAATAAATTCGGCAGCAGATTGTTCCACGTGAAACATTTATTTTTTAGAGGATAAATAATTCGAATTCCTTAGGCAGGGTTGAAACCATGAACTTCAAAATACACTTAATACTTAATGGGTCAAATATACAATCAAAACGGCAATATCGGCGGGTGAAACACCACTAATTCGACTTGCCTGACCAATAGTTGATGGTCGTTGCTTCGAAAGCTTCTCACGTGCCTCAAAAGACAGTGAAGGTAAGGCGTTATAATTGAAATCGGATTTGAGGGGAATATTGTCATATTCTGAGAGTGAATCAGCCAGGTCTTTCTCCTTTTCGATATAACCACCATACTTGATTAGAATTTCAACTTCTTCCATTACTTCATTTGCAATGCCATCCATTGAAGTGACCTTTGCCTTTAAAGGTTCACTTAATTCAATGAGATCAATTAAATTGATCTGTGGCCGCAACGCCAATGCTGTAAGTTTTGTCTTTTGAATAACCGGTGAAGTCCCGGATGATTCGAGTAAGTTATTTACTTCGGCAGGCTGAAGTGAAACAGATGCTATCAATTCTTTAACCTCATTTATTTGTTTTATCTTCTCCTCTACCCTGTCCATTCTATCTTTGCCTGCAAGACCAATCTTATACGATAAGGGAGTCAGACGTATGTCAGCAGTACTTTGTCTTAGTAAGATACGATATTCAGCCCTTGAAGTAAACATCCGGTATGGTTCATCAATACTTTTTGTGATTAAATCATCAATTAGAACTCCAATGTATGCTTCAGATCTCTTTAGTATAAAAGTATCTTGCTCCTTTAAGCCAAGATGCGCATTAATGCCTGCCATCAAACCCTGGGCTGCGGCCTCTTCATAACCTGTGGTGCCGTTTATTTGTCCTGCGAAATAGAGATTATGTATCAGATGTGTTTCGAGTGTTGGTTTCAGTTGATGAGGCGGAAAATAGTCGTATTCGATAGCATAACCGGGCCTGAATATTTTTACATTTTCAAAACCGGGTACTAACTGTAAAGCCTTGAATTGAATGTGTTCAGGAAGAGATGATGAGAAACCATTAACATAATACTCAATGGTGTCCCAACCTTCAGGCTCCACAAATAACTGATGCCTTAATTTATCACTAAACCTGTCAATTTTATCTTCAATCGAAGGGCAATACCTTGGTCCCCGTCCACCGATTCTTCCTGAGTACATAGGTGACTCATCGAATCCCAATCTTAAAGTGTCATGTACCTTCTGATTGGTGTAAGTTATATAGCAACTCCTTTGTTTTGTTAATGAAGGGGTGTCGGTGAAAGAGAATTTACCGGGTAAATCATCACCCTTTTGCTCTTCCATCTTTGAGAAATCTACGGATCTGCCATCAACTCTTACCGGAGTTCCCGTTTTAAGCCGTTTTGCTTCAAAGCCCAATGATATCAGGTTAGCTGTCAATCCAACAGCTGCCTTATCCCCCATTCTTCCACCACCGAACTGTTTAGTTCCTATATGTATAATTCCGTTTAAGAAGGTACCGTTAGTTAAAACTACAGATTTAGCATAAATGGTTTGGCCCATTGATGTTTTTACTCCTGCTATTTTATCGCCCTCTACCATAACTTCGGTTACTGTGTCCTGCCAGAAATCTAAATTTGGAGTCTGTTCAAGCATAAGCCTCCATTTTTCTGAGAAGCGCATCCTGTCACTTTGAGCCCTGGGACTCCACATTGCGGGACCTTTGGATTTATTAAGCATCCTGAATTGGATCATTGTAGAATCAGTGACAATTCCTGAATACCCACCTAAGGCATCAATTTCACGAACAATTTGACCTTTTGCGATTCCACCCATTGCAGGATTACAGGACATTTGTGCCATTTGTGCCATATTCATTGTAATTAAAAGCACAGATGACCCCAGGTTGGCAGCAGCGGCCGCCGCTTCACACCCGGCATGTCCGGCACCTACAACTATTATGTCATAATCTTTAAACATTGGTATTGTTTCACGTGGAACACTATTCCGATGTGGAATTTTAAATCGAGCCGCAAAATTACTAAATAAACAAATAGGATTTAAAATGGGATGGTTCCCCAACCGCAGGAATAGGTTACAGAAACAGTTTTTGAGGAGTGCACAATGTTATAAAGATGGCATCTCGACCCCAAAGGGGTAGAGATGATAGAGGGTTAATACTTTGTAAGTAGTTTGTTTGTAGTGACTGCTTAAAAAAGTCAGCCACATGGCAAATGGCATTATTGGTATATCCTCTGCAGATAATGGTCTTCCATCTGACGCATGGATTTCTTTTCAGTTTCTGTTTTATCATCCTGGCCACATAAATGAAGAACCCCATGAATAATCACACGGTTGAGTTCATTGCTGAACGGTATTGAAAATTTGGCAGAATTCTCTTTTACTCTTTCAATACTGATGAAAATATCTCCGCTCACGACTTTTTCCTTGCTGTAATCAAATGTGATGATATCAGTGAATGTGTCATGACCTAAATATTGTTGATTGAGAGCCAGGAGATAATTATCATTGCAGAAAATGTAATTGATGGTTCCAGGATGTGATTTTTTATCTTTTATTACTTCGAAGATCCAATTACGGATGGCCATTGGATCATCAAGAGTAAAGCTTATCTCTTCTGAAAAAAAGTTAATTCCCATTGTTAGCCGGTTTACTTTCCCCAGGTATTTGTATAAAGTAGCTGTTTACCTTATTCCTGTAATAATCCTTTAATGAAGGAGGAATTGTTTTAATAAGCTCAGTTTCTTTTGATGGAATACCAATACTATCGAAATATTTTGCAGGATCAGGTTTTGGCAGTTCCTTACCTTCGTTCGATTCCCTTCGTTCTTCCTGCTCCCTCTTCATCTCAGCCTTTTCTGATTCCAGAAGCCTGGTAAGTATCTCCTGCTGACGTTTCATGGTTTCCTGGTTAAGACGTTTGTTCACAAGGTCAGTCTCCGTTTTTTCCATTTCCTGCAGTGTCTTCTGAAGACCTTGTTGATTAACATCACCCGATTTCTGAAGTTCTTCACTGTACTTTTGAAGCATCTTTCTTAGCGCTTCCTGTTGGGCTGCCATCCTTGCGAGTTGTTCGCTCATTTTTGATTGACCTGACTGACCCTGCTCACCTTTCTTCCCAGGCATAGGCTGTTTGCCTTCCCTGAGTTCCTCCATCTGCTGATTCAACTTCTCTTGCATTTGCCGCATAGACTTCATTGAGCTTTTGCCCTGCCCTGGTTTGGGATTGCCTTTCTGAAATTTACCTGATGCACTCATACTAAGGGCTTGCTCCATGTTTTTCAATGTTTCTGACAGAAGCAATGCCAAATTATTGACAGCAGTCATAACATATTGCTGTTTGGATGCTGCCATGGCAGTTGCCCTGTTTTGCATACCTTCAAGAGCCATTGTTGTATTGTTGTTTATATCCCTGATTTCGCGATTCACAAAATTCTCGATCATCGTTTGTCGCTTGCTCAATGCCAATAATGAATCCTCGACCATTTCAAGGTCATCACGGATCTTTTTCTGTTTCTCTACAATTGAGGGATATTTTGGGTCGGCACGGTTAATATTCTTAAGAATATCCATCAACTCTTCCTGGCTAAAGGATATTTTGACCAGGTTTTCCAATATTGCCCTTAACGCATCAGCATCTTCTCCCATCGCCTCGTTTTCCATTTCCATTTGCATTTGAAGCAGCATCTCACTCATTTTTTTCATCTTCTCCGATGCTTTCTGCTGATGGCCTGATGCTTTCTTCATTTGAGATTCCTTAAGATTTTTGGTACTCTCATTCATCTCATTCTTTATGTCCTGTTTTTCATCCTGTGGTATCTCAAAATCATTAGGTTCTTCCAAATCTTCATTTAACTGCTTAAGTTCTTCAAGATCCTTTGAAATGTCATCAAATTTTTCGTTTAACTTATCTTGTTGCTTATTAAGTTCATCACTCTCTTTCTTATTGCTGTTGGAAGTTTCTTCGGAAAGCTTCATTTCCTCTTCTGAGAGCTTTTTTAACTCATCAATCGACTCAGTTAGCTTTTTATCAAATTCAAGCTGTTTGAATAGCTCCAGGTTGCGGTCAAGGTCTTTTTCAAGGTCTTCTGATTCATACTTCATCTTCTCCAGCATATCCTGGATCTTGTCTTTGTTGAGTTCATCAAGCATTTTTTGCAGTTCTTCAAACATCTGCTTCATCTCATCCGACATAATATCTTCAAACAGTTTCTCAAGTTGCTTCTGTTTTTCAATGATATTTTCATCCACTTGCTTGATCTGGGATTCCTTTGAATTCATCTGCTTATTCTCCAGTTCCATCTTCTCAACTTTATTCTGGAGGTCTTTATGACGTTCTATAAGGTCTTCTATCTGCTGCTTGTCTTGGTAATTAAGCTCTTTCTTATCAATCAGATTCTGGTTCAGTTTTTCAATTTCTTTTTGAATGGATTTAGCTTCCTTGATGGTTGCATCAAAATCATCCTTCAGTTCCTCACTGTGCTTGTCTACCATTGCATTAATCTCTTCAAGGGTAGGTATTTTGAAGGTCATTTCTTGCGAACGGGCTGATTTACTGCCATTTACGCCATCATTATCCCAAACTTCAAAGTAATATTTGATATTTTCGCCGGGGGCTAATCCTAATGACAACAGGTCAAAATAATAGTAGAAAGTCTGTTCTGTAACGTCTTTCTGAATTTGGACAGGCATGGACATTTCGGCTCCTGCCTTATCATCATTGATGCGTGCTAACCTGAAATCCATATTGCGGAATCCATGGTCATCCTGTATTATCCCCCTGAAATAGAGCTTGTTATCATAAATACTATCGCGATATTGCTCTATATTAATTCCCGGATACAGGTCTGGAATGGCATTTGCGTAAAAGAGCAGTGAATCATCGTTTGTCATGTATTGGTTGCGACTGGTGATGGTTATTCCGGTGCCTTCCATCAGACGGTGGCTGGTTGAAAAGATATTTGATTTACCGGAGGTAAGGTTTCTGATTTCCTTACCCAGCCTGAATTGTATATTCTCTGCATCGCGGGTGTAAAATCTCCAGTTTAATGTGGTTCCCTGCGGAACGTTAATATCACCCACATTGGAAATAATTTCAGTTTTACGATTGAGATAGGCAGGATAATCAACCTCAATATCATAATTAAGGATAATTGGCTTTGGCAGTACTTTGATCAGGTACTCATCGCTGGTGTAACCCGCAGCAATGATCCTGAAATCCCTGTCGTGTTGTATCTTTTTAAAAGTATAGGTGAAGTTAAGGCGATCTTCCTGCTTCATCCTGAATTCATTACCATCCATCTCAAGGAGTATCTCAGAGGGTAATTCTTCCCCATTTACTCCAATTTCAAGAATAAAATCTTCCTGCTGGATTGCGGTTAGTTCCTTGTTTTTAATATTGACTTTAAAAGGCAATGGTTTCTCAAATGAAACGGAATGCTTTAATAACCTGGTACCTGGCTCGGTCAGCATCTTTGGTGATGCTACCATAAAGGCTCCTATCAGTAGCAAAGGTGGTAAGGCAAAATAGAGGTACCTTTTATTGGATGAATAATCAACCGCGGCTTTGAAAGGTACATTCATGAGTCTTTTTGACCTTGCATTGATACTTGCAATAATAAGTTCATAATTCTCAGGTGAGCTGTCAGATAACCTCTTGAGTTGCAAGGTATTGAGTAGGGTATCTTTTACTTCATTAAAATGACGGCCAACCACACCGGCTGCCATTTCATGTGAAATACGCGGACCGATTTTATTGAGCTTCAGTAGTGGGATTATAATATATTTTACAAGAAGGAACAATCCCAAGGCGATAAAACCATAAAACAGCAATGTTCTTACAGTAGTCGAAAACCAGGCTACAGATTCGGTGAGGGCAAGGATCAAGAAGAAACTACCCAGCAACGCTGCACTATATAAAATGCCCTTTATCAGCTGGTTAGTATAGTACTTCCTGATGAAAGCATCAAGTTTATCTATAAGTATGTTGTAGTTATCCTGCATAATTAATTTGCAAAGGTAATGCTGTCAATAATAACGGATGCAGTATTTGATTATTCTATTTGGCATCAAATACCTCTATACCGCTCCAGTCATCAGGCAACTGCTTGCCGGTGATATTCCTGCAACGGTTTATATAAAAGGTTGCTGCGGCATCTAATGGGTTAATGCGTGCAACTTCAGTAAATATCTCAATAGCCTCTTTAAAATTCCTGTTTTTGTAAGCTTCAATTCCCTTTCCAAAAAGAGCTTTTGTTTCAGTCTTAAGGGCTTTTACCTCTTCAGGTTCTCCATCAAGGACCTCAAAAATGTATACAGCTTCTTTCTTCCCTTTCACCCTGGCCACATCAAGGAAGCGGAAATTATACCTGCCGGGATTCTTCAGTTTGATTAAAGTATCTTCACTGATAATGATTGATGTTTTATAAATTTTGGTGAGGCCTTCCAGACGTGATGCCAGGTTAACAGCATCAGAGATCACAGTCCCGTCAATCCTTCCCTCCCCTCCTACTACACCAAGCATGAGGTTTCCTGTATGAATACCGATACCTGAATCGATGGATGGGAGGCTTACATCTGACCTATCGGAGTTGAACTGCTGTAAAGCTTTACGCATCTCAATGGCTGCATCGATGGCATCGTCGACTGACTCATGGAAAAGAGCCATAATGGAATCGCCAATGAATTTATCGATGAAGCCGTTGTTTTTCCTAATTACAGGCTCCATATAGCCCAGGTAATGGTTAATGAAATCAAAGTTCTCCTTAGGTGTGAGTCCTTCGGATAATTCAGTAAACCCGCGAATATCACTGAACAGGACCGACATTTCCTTTTGAACCTGGTCACCAAGCTGAATATCAACAAAGTTCTCTTTCCCCAGGAATTCAAGGAATTGGTTAGGAACAAACCTGGAGTAGGCTTCATTCATTTGCGATATCTTGAAGATATAATCCCTTAACCTCGAAGTCATGAGATTGTATCCCTCCGACATGACCCCTATCTCATCGTTGGTTCTTACGATGGTGTAATTATCAAGCATCCCTTCAGATGTCATTCGCATATTCTTTACCAGCTCATTTACCGGCCTTACGATATCGGCGGTTGACCAACTGACAAAGAAGAGTATGTAAATAAATGCAACCAGTATTCCGCTAAGAATACCACCAAACATCAGCACTGCATCCAAAGCACTGATATACTGAAGGTTTGAACTACCAAACTGATCTTTCAGGTCAACATCCGGACCCATAATATCAGTCAGCCTTCCAAGCATGATCCTTAATTCGGCGGTGGAGACTTCACCCATGTCTTTAATCGGTGTGAGGCTCAGAAGCAGATATAAGAGTACAATGATCAACGGCAACAGGGTTGTCATGGCACTTGCAATATAAAGCCTTGATTTAATCTTACCGGGGTTCCTTCCAAAGATGCGTTTTTGTAGTTCCTCTTTCGAATAGATATACTCAATGTATTTTATGTGAACCAGGTGTTTTTGCCAGAAATAGATAAAAAGTACACTTAACAGAGATGCAACAAGTGAAATGAAAAGGTAGTTGAAATAAATCTGCCTTCCCAATTCATCTTCAAAACCTACCGGGTTCTGAATCCTGACAATCATGATGATGTGCATTACCAGGAAAGCAAGTAGAACAATTCCTGAATTGATAATCGGTGTTTTTAGCAGGAAACGCCTGCAATATTTATAGAGTCCTTTATAAATAGTTTTATCCCTTCGCTTTCTGTAGAAATAGATTTTAAAAGGAAGATTGAAGATGATGCCCAGTATCACACTAAAAAGAAAAACAAGCTGGAACATTTTATACATGGAAGATGCTCCGGTAGACCGGTCAGCATGTTGCGGTGGTGGTGCAATCCTTGCAATATTTGTGCTGTCACCGTCACCGGTTACAACACTAATATCACCGGGTTCGTTGCTTTTTAATTCAAGAACCAAGCCTGATTCTGTTTTTTGCTTCTGGCTGTTGCTTGTTTCGTTTGATTCTTTCATCAATTCAAGCCTGCCTTTTTCTTTAAGTGCAGGAAAGCTTTTAAGGAGCATCAAACCGAGAACCGGATAAACCAGCAGCAAATAAAGCAGGAGTGGGAATATGAATATTCGGCCGGTTCGGTATTTTGGAACAGTATAGTTCTTTCCGGAACGTCCCATAACAATAATTATTAAGGACAAAGCCCTGTGTTAACTCACAAAGTTAGTTAATTTAGAGCATGTCAGGTTGCACAACCAATAAGTTTAACAAGTGTTAAGAAATAAAGAACCCCTGCAACACTTTTTTGTTTTCCTATCTTTGCAACAATAACTCAATTATGAAACAAGTCCGCGTACGTTTTGCGCCAAGTCCGACAGGGCCTCTTCACATTGGAGGCGTTAGAACAGCATTGTATAATTATCTTTTTGCGAAAAAAAATAAAGGAATTTTCATTCTTCGCATTGAGGACACTGACCAGAACCGATATGTACCTGGAGCCGAAAAATACATTATTGATTCCCTCAACTGGTGTGGGATCCATTATGATGAAGGTGTTGATATAGGCGGGCCCCATGCACCCTATCGCCAGAGTGAGCGACAGAAGATGTATTTCCAATATGCTGAACGACTTGTTAAAGAAGGGAAAGCTTATTATGCCTTCGATACCCCTGAAGAACTCGATTCTATGCGCGAGAGGCTTACCAAAAAAGGAGTAGCTACTCCCCAATATGATCATCTTACGCGCAGCGAGATGAAGAACTCACTCACTCTGGGCAAGGAAGAAGTTGATCGACGCCTTGCAAGTGGAGAGCATTATGTGATAAGAGTATATATACCTGAAAATAAGGAAATAAAGCTTAATGACCTTATAAGGGGAGAAGTTGTTGTACAATCTTCAACACTCGACGATAAAGTGCTTTTTAAATCCGACGGGATGCCTACGTACCATCTGGCCAACATTGTTGACGACCATTTAATGGAAATAACCCATGTGATCAGGGGTGAAGAGTGGCTTCCCTCTGCACCCTTGCATAAGCTTCTTTATGAATATTTTGGCTGGCAGGCTCCTGAGTTTGCACATCTCCCACTATTGCTGAAACCGGATGGAAATGGCAAACTAAGCAAGAGAGATGGCGACAGGCTTGGTTTTCCTGTTTTCCCGCTGAAATGGATCGATCCAAAGACGGATGAAGTTTCATCAGGTTACCGCGAATCGGGTTACCTGCCACAGGCATTTGTAAATATGCTTGCATTACTTGGCTGGAATCCGGGAACCGAACAGGAAGTCTTTTCAATGGAAGAGTTAATTGAAGCTTTCTCAATCGAGAGGGTTGGCAAACATGGTTCAAAATTTGACCCCGAGAAGGCCAAATGGTTCAACCACCATTACCTTTCAAACCTCAGCGATGTTGATGTTGCGCATCTGCTCGAAGCTCAGCTTGTGGGAAAAGGCATCCAATCAGATATTAATACCCTTGTAAAAATTGCTGCACTTATAAAGGAAAGGGCAACCCTTATACCTGACCTGTGGGAGCAATCAAGGTTTTTCTTTACTGACACACTTGATTACGATGAAAAACTAAAGGATAAGGTATGGCGGCTTGAAACTCCCGGAATGCTAAAGTCTATCATTGGTTTTATTGAAGGGCAGAAGGACCTGTCAGCTGAAGTTCTGGAGCCTGCCCTGAAAGACTTTATCCAGCAACAGGGATTCAATTTAGGTTTGGTGATGAATACACTAAGACTTGCGCTTGTTGGATCGGCTCATGGACCGGGAATTGCGGGAATAATTTCTGTGCTTGGGAAAGAAAAGACGATTGAAAGGATTAAAAGGCTAAAAGGATAAGGCAAAAGGCAATCCCGAAGCTTCGGGACAAAGTAAAAAGTAAACATCATGGAGAAGCCCCTCTCACGGCTGGTGAGCGTAATGAAATGAAGTCGAACCATGAGGAGAGGGGTTGGGGTGAGGTGAATAAATTATGATTGGAGATCCGGAAGTTTATAAAGTGCTTGATGGGGCTGGCATTGGGTATGAGTACCATGAACATCCGCCGGCACCTACCATCGAAATCGCCGTTCAGTATTGGAAGGATATACTAGAAACCACTCATTGTAAAAATCTCTTTTTCAGGAATCACAAAGGCAACAGGCATTACCTGGTAATCTTCGACCACAGGAAGAATCTCGGGATCCATGACCTGGAAAAGTATCTCAAACAAGGTAAGTTAACCTTCGCCTCACCGCAGAGAATGGAAAAATACCTGGGATTACAGCCTGGTTCTGTTTCTCCTTTCGGACTCGTGCATGATTCAGAACATCATGTTCATCTCTTTTTGGACAAAGATCTGGGCGATAACCCTAAAATTTCCTTCCACCCGAATGACAACCGTGCCTCTTTAGTGATCAAGTACCAGGATTTCATTAAATTCCTAACCCTGATGGGTAATTCGTACGAATTTTTCTAAAATGACTTGAGACCATATATTACAAGACTTGGTCAATCTCAAATCTCAAATCTCAAATCTAACTGCACTGCCCAAGCAATACCCCTAGAAGTATAAAAATCAAGATGGTTGAGAGGCATCCTCCTCCTAATTTCTTAGCCCCGTAACCTGCAATCAGGGCTCTCCAAAAATTATTCATGTATGGTATTTTTGATTAAAGATATAAGTTTAAACTTTAATAACTGAATGACTCCTACTTAATGGAAACAGAAATTACAGGGTGAAGTTTATAGGCATACATGTTCATCTGTATTTATGAAAGACTGGTGAATTATCACCTAATGCTCTCAATAACGAATATAAATGCCAACTAATCAGTAGCTTGGTTATTTGGAATGATTATAAATTTCACCTAAAAGATATTCAGGTTGTTTTTTGTTTCACAATAATTCACACTTTTGTATCGCAAAATCTGCATACGTGAAATTAAACAAGGTACAAAAGGTAAAATCACTGCTGCATAAAGGATTCCTGATCCTTTGGGCATCAGCCATTTTTTGGTTTTATCTTGGCAACCTTGTCAATTTCCACCAGAACAGGATATGGGGAAAGTATCTTATTCCATCCTGTTTCACACACTCTTCAGTAAATAAGCAGGATTTTGGGTCATTACAGCACGATGACCATACAGCGCTTCTCAACCTGCACAGCTATAATTTTGATGAAGTCATCGCTGTTAGTTTTGAATTCAATGCCAGCCCTGTTGTCCTTGACATAAAATATATTGACCAGGATTATTTTGAAACCTTAATATCTGATCCACCTCTTTCAGTTAATGCACTGAGGGGTCCTCCTGTCGCTTAATCAGTTATTCCGTTCCATTTATCAAGATTCTTTTATCCCTGTGGGGAAGAATCCGGCTTGGCTTCACTTTGTGAATTCAGGCAAATAATCCACAACATTAGTATAATCAGTCAAATTTATAAACACAATGAATAAAAAGCTATTATTCCTGTTTTCGGGCTGCATCTCCCTCGCATTAAACGTTTCAGCCCAATATCATGCAACTGTTCCCGACTCATCAGAAGTTAAAACCATAAACCTCAATGAAATAGTTGTTAAATCATCGCGCGAGAGCAGCGTTATGATCAAGAACCTGCCTGCTTCCATTTCTCTAATGAAAGCAAAGACTATCGAGGACAATAACCTTTCATCCTTAAAGGATCTGGCAGGTTTTGTGCCTAATTTCTTTATGCCTGATTACGGTTCCCGCTTAACTTCACCGGTTTATATCCGCGGAATCGGCTCAAGGATCAACTCTCCTTCCATTGGCCTTTATGTTGATAATGTTCCATATTTTGAAAAATCTGCTTTCGACTTTGAATTCAATGATATAGACCGCATTGAAGTTCTTCGCGGACCGCAGGGTACTTCGTACGGCAGAAATACAATGGGAGGGCTTATTAAGGTTTACACCAAAGATCCAACTGAAAAAAGAGATACAAAACTTTCCCTGTCAGGTGGTAACTATGGTTACTTCAGAAGTGATGTGACCCATTCACAACCATTAAGCAGCAAGACAGGCATTTCGGCTTCTGTATTTTATGGAACAACCGGTGGCTATTTTAAAAATGCATTCCTAAACTCGCCGGTTGATGAAGATGATTATTATGGTGCCAGGGTTAAACTTGTGCATAATGCCACCGACAGAACCAAACTGATGTTCACTTCAGGATACGAACACAGCAAGCAGGGCGGTTATCCCTATGCACAGATTGATCTTAAAACCAGAGAGGTCTCCCCTATCAATTATGATTTTTACAGCACTTACGAGCGTGACATACTTTCAAATGCATTCGTAGTTGACCACTCAACCCAAAAACTTGTTTTCCAATCTGTAACAAGTCACCAGTTCCTTCAGGATGACCAGAATATAGACCAGGACTTTACCGAAAAGGCACTGGTATTTGTTAACCAGAATACCTACCAGAATAGTTTCTCACAGGAATTTACCTTAAAGAATAAACCCGGCCATAAAATTTCATGGATCGTTGGTGCATTCGGTTTCCTTCAGTATATCCAGGATAACGTTCTTGTAACATACAGCACTGATGCTGCTGCACTCAAGAAGACCCCCGGTGAATTATCCGTTAAAAATTATGATAATGTCATTAAAGGAGCTGCAATATTTGGTGAAGGAAGCCTTAATAACCTTTTCACAAAAGGCTTAACCCTTACAGCAGGATTGCGACTGGATTATGAAGATGCCGTACAGGATTACCTTTATAACACTTATGTTCCTGTTTCTGAAGGTGGAATGACACAGAAGACACTTGATGATTCCCAGGGAAAAGTTGATTATTCAGAAGTGCTTCCCAAAGTTTCTTTAGCATACAACATCAATTCAAATGTATCAACTTATGCTTCGGTAACCAACGGATATAAGACCGGAGGATTCAACACTACATTCGAACGCCCGGAAGACAGAAGCTTCAAACCTGAGTTCAGCAGCAATTATGAAGCAGGTGTAAAGACAATCTTCTTCAAGAAAGCTTTGTTAGCCAATATGAGCGTATTCTATATTGACTGGAAAGACCAGCAAATATATCAGCAGGTACCCAGCGGACGCGGTTCCATGCTTAAAAATGCAGGACACTCTGAAAGTAAAGGTGCTGAACTTGAAATCATTGCCAAACCAACAAGCAATTTCTCTGTTTACACCAGTTATGGTTATACTGAAGCTAAATTCCTTGACTACCAAAGGTTAGATACAGTGAACTATAAAGGAAACTACATACCATATGCTCCCGGTAATACAGTTATGGCAGGTGCGGATTATTCATTCAGGATGAAAAAAGGTTTAATTGACAGGATCATTCTCTTTGCCAACTACCAGGGACAGGGAAAGATTTACTGGAATGAAGAAAACAGCGCTTCTCAGGATTATTATGGAATCGTGAATGGTAAGATTTCTTTGGTAGCAAAACACGCACGACTTGACCTGTGGGCAAAGAACATCATGGATAATAAATACCATTCGTTCTATTTCAGCTCATTGGGTAAGTCATTTGTACAGATGGGGAAACCAGTACAGTTTGGCGCCAATCTGATCATTAATTTTTAAGAATTCTAAGCAATCAATAAATAAATCGTTCAGTAAATGAAGAAATATCCAACCTTGCTTAGCCTCTATCTTGCTCAATCTATCCCGATGAGCTTTTTCTCCACCATTGTGCCTGTCATAATGCGCCAGGAGAAGTATTCGCTTGCAATGATCGGCCTCTTGCAACTGATAAAGCTCCCTTGGATATTCAAGTTTTTGTGGGCTCCTGTGATTGACAGGTATACAAGTAGCGAGGCAAGCTACAAGCGTTGGATATTTTCTTCTGAACTGGCTTATGCTATTATCATTATTTCAATTGGTTTCTTTAACCTGCAGTTTAACTTCATGCTGATCGTCGCCATGATGATGCTGGCATTTATTGCCTCAGGAACCCAGGATATTGCTACTGATGCCTTTGCAATAAAGATACTCAGGAAAGAAGAAAGAAGCCTCGGTAACAGCATGCAATCATCCGGGTCATTCCTTGGAACGATGACAGGAAGCGGTGTTATGCTGGTACTTTATCATTTTTTCGGTTGGCAGGGTATGATGTATTGCCTTGCAGCTTTTGTTATGGTCGCCCTTATTCCTTTGTACTTCTATAAACACAAAGATGCTAAGAACCATATAATTGGTGAACCTGAAATTGCCGCAGCAGAACAGAATAACGACAATTATACTGGCATCGGCAGGGGTCATGACCTTACAATCAAAAAAGCTAGTTTTAAAGATATCGGGCTATTCTTCAAACAAAAAGGAATAGCTAAACGCATAGTCTTGCTCTTCTTCTTCTATTCAGGAATTATCGGAATCCTTTCACTAATGAAACCTTTCCTAGTTGATCATGGATTTACAATAAAGCAAATAGGCATCCTTTCGGGTATTTGCGGTACTGCAAGCGGTGCCTTAAGTGCCCTTCTCGGCGGTTATCTTATTAAGAAATACGGCCGCAAAACGTGCCTATACCTGTTTGCATCATTTAGTCTCCTGGTTACTTTATGGTTCGTATTTATGTTGCAGACCGGAATGACCTATATGCAACTTTACACAGCTGTTGTCTTATTATGGATGAGTTACGGCATGTCATCCGTTGCCATCTACACCATTTCAATGGACATTGTTAGAAAAGGCAGGGAAGGAACTGATTTCACGATACAGATTGTTATTACACATATAAGCGCACTGCTCATCACCATCCTCAGCGGTAAACTTGCTGATATGATCGGATTCTCAGGCTTATTTATAGTTGAATCTGTTATGGCAGCGCTCGTCTTAGCATTCCTTCCATTCCTTTACAGGGAAAAATTATCAGAAAATAGTGAAAATGAATCGTTGGTCAAAGAACTGGATGATGACCAGCAAATGATTGTCCATGATACAGGATCCTGAAAATGAGTAATTTCTGATCAATTAAAAAAAGGGTATGCTCCACTATACAGGAAAATCGATTAAAGAATTTTAAGAATTATGATTCCAAGAGAACTTTTAGATAAATACAACCAATCACTGCCGCGCTACACAAGCTACCCGCCTGCAAACTACTTTACTGAAGGTATTGACAGCGATGGTTACAAACAACTTTTGACAGCTTCGAACGGAAAGGATCCTGAGAATATTTCATTATATGTGCACATTCCTTTCTGTCATAAGATATGCTTCTATTGCGGATGTAATTCAGTTAAATACCCAAGAATAAATTCAGTTGACAGTTATATTGATGCGGTAGTTAAGGAGATCAGGATGGTGAGGGCCACACTTGACCCCTCTCGAAAGGTTTCCCAGCTACATTACGGAGGTGGCACACCCAATGCAATACCCGTTGAGCACATTGAGCGGATTAACAAGCTGATCTTCGATGAATTCGATTTCATTGAGGGCCCTGAAATTGCCATTGAATGCCACCCCGCGCATCTCACTGAGGAGTACATGGAACGTCTGGTCAGGAATTGTAAATTCAACCGTTTCAGTCTCGGTATTCAGGATTTCGACCTGAAAGTGCTTAAAACTGCAAACCGTGAACCTTCAAAACTTCCGCTGAATTACCTCACAAATTTCCTGAGAAGCCTGGATCCAACGATCAAGATCAATTTCGATTTTATCTATGGCCTGCCACACCAAACTCCTGAAAGCTTCACCCAAAGCATCCGGATGGCCCTGCCCTACTCACCCGACCGGATTGTAACATTCTCATATGCCCACGTCCCCTGGTTCAAAAAACATCAGGTGGCACTTGAAAGAGCCGGTTTGCCTGATCCTGAAACAAAGATCCGCATTTTTGAATCAGCTTATAAAACGCTGCTTGAAAACGGGTACAGTGATATCGGCATGGATCATTATGCCAAAGGTGATGATGAACTGATACTTGCGCTTAAGAACAATGAACTACACAGGAATTTCCAGGGATACTGTACCCGCCGCACTACCGGGCAGGTTTATGCTTTCGGAGTATCTTCAATAAGTCAGCTTCACGACTCTTATGTCCAGAACACTAAGGATTTGGGAGAATATGTTGCAAAAATAAACAGTGGTGAATTCCCGGTTGAAAAAGGCTACAGGCTGTCATTCAATGAAACCGTGGTTCGCGAAGTGATCAACCACATTATGTGCAACCGCTTCATGGAATGGGATGAAATCGGAGAAAGATTTTCAATTACAAGGGATCAGGTTAAAGCTATTACAGGATTTAAGACTGAACGCACAACCGACCTTACCTCCGACGGCTTGCTTGATGTTACAGACAATGTTATTACCATAACTGATAAAGGAAGGTTTTTTATAAGGAATATTGCAGTCCTGTTCGATCCCGCATTAAGCGTTCCGACTGACAAGAAGTTTTCCAAATCCATTTGATTACACTTTTTTTATGAAGAAGATCGATAAAAAGGCAGTCATTGTGGGTGCTGGCATAACAGGCCTTACCACTGCTTATTATCTGAAAAAGAAGGGCATTGATTTTATTGTTTTGGATAAACTGCCTGATGCCGGAGGTGTTATCTCAACACATCATGAAAACGGTTTTATATTTGAAACCGGCCCGAATACAGGGGTGTTATCACAGCCTGATACTGCCGAGTTATTCAAAGAATTAGATGGACTTTGCGAAATTGAGATCGCCAATGCTGCTGCCAAAAAACGGTGGATATGGAAAGGGGATGCATGGCAGCCGTTGCCTTCAGGATTTAAGGCAGCTGTTAATACTCCACTATTCACGCTAAAAGATAAGATACGTATACTTGGCGAGCCATTTAGGCCAAGAGGTAAAAATCCCGACGAAACACTGGCTCAACTTGTGAGACGCCGAATGGGTGAGAGTTTTCTTGATTATGCAATAGATCCGTTTATATTAGGAATTTATTCTGGTGATCCTTCCTATCTTGTTACACGATATGCTTTGCCAAAGCTGTATAACCTGGAACAGAAATATGGCAGTTTCATTGGTGGAGCTGTAAAGAAAGGATTTGAGAAGAAGGATGAGAGAGCAAAACTTGCTACCGGTGAAGTATTCTCTGTTAAAGGAGGTTTAAGCAACCTGATAAATGCACTGGTTGCCAGGATTGGAAATGAAAATATTCTGCTGAATACTGCAGATTTAACAGCATTGCCTGTCAGGCAGGGGTTAAATAAATTCAACAGGCTTGATAATGGTGACAATTACAAAATCAAGCTGAAACAGGATGGTGAAGAGCTTGAAATCAGTTCAAAGTACCTCATCACAACTTCAGGTTCACATGAATTGCCCGGAATTCTTCCTTTTCTTGATGCTACTGAAGCTCATAAACTCAATAATCTTCTTTATGCGAAAGTGCTTCAGGCAAGCATAGGATTTGATAAATGGGAAGGAATACCACTGGATGCATTTGGCGGGTTAGTGCCTTTTAAGGAAAACCGCGACGTGCTTGGTATCTTATTTCTCTCATCTTTTCTCACAGGCAGGGCGCCGGAGGGCGGTGCACTTTTATCCGTTTTTATGGGTGGCGTTCGTAAACCTCACCTTGCAGAACTTCCCGATCAGGATGTCATTAAAATCTTAGATAGGGAAGTAAGAGCTATGACCGGTTTAAAGGAATTCTTCCCTTCTTTGCTAAAGATCACCCGTTACACCCATGCGATTCCACAGTACGGACTCTCGACAGGAGAAAGGCTTGAAATGGTGGAACATCTTCAGAAGAAATACCCGGGGCTGGTCATTGGCGGCAACCTTTGCGGAGGCATTGGCATGAGCGACAGGATCAAGCAGGGGAGGGAGATGTCGGAGATGATCTACTAACCGCTAACGTTCGATTTTAAGTTTCAACGTTCAATTTTCTGAGGTTAAAAGACAGATTATAGCTGCTCTTTGACTTATAACATACCGAAAGGCTACCGACAAGTTACCGATGGCCTACCGACATTCTACCGACCAACTACCGATATCCTACCGATTTTTTGATTGTTATCCTACAGTCATAAGGTATTAAGCCATATTTCAGTTAATCGGCTTTTAAAATTGGAAAATTATAACCTGGATGGCGTTTAGGATTTAGTTAATAGGATTTAATTAAATTGCCCTGATCAATTTTGCTGCTGTCTGAATCCAGTTATCATCATCATTCAGGCTTTCAACCAAGGTAAGTTCTTTACCCCCATGGTCTATGAAAAGCTCTTTGTACTCCACTCCCAGTTCTTGAATCGTTTCAAGGCAGTCGGCCACAAAAGCAGGACTAGCTATAAGAAGCTTTCTTAGCCCTTTTAAGGCCATTTCTTTTATTACCTCATCTGTGTACGGCTTGAGCCAGTTCATGCCTAAGCGGGACTGAAAAGTGACTGTATATTGATTTTTTCCAAGGGAGAGTTCCTGAGCTAAAAGCCTTGCGGTTTCATGGCAGGATGCATAATAGCAATTTTTATTCTTGCTATTATATTCATTGGCACAATTTGCTTCTTCACAGGTCTTGCCCGGATGCATCTTTTCAGTCTGTTTTACAGGCAATCCATGGAAAGAGAAGAGGATATGGTCATATTGGGAAGGGGAGAGGGAAAGGATTTTCTGGCTGAATGCTTTAATAAATCCATCATTACGAAAGAATGGTGGGATTACTTTGAACTCCTTTTTTATTTTATGCTTTCTGACTAATCTTTTAAATTCAGCAACAATTGTTCCTGTGGTTGAATCGGCATATTGGGGATAAAGCGGGAACAGGATTATCCGGCTATATGTTTCTTTGGCGGCTTCCTCAACTGCTTCATCCATGGAGGGTGAACCGTACCGCATGGCTGTGATTACCTTAAAATCATCACCAAGTTCATACTGCAGGGCCTTGCTGAATTTAAGGCTATTGACCAGCAGGGGAGAGCCTTCGCTTGTCCATATAGATTGATAAAGTTTCGCTGATCTTGGTCCCCTGATTGGAGCAATAATAAAATTCACCAGCATTTTCCTGAAGAGCCATGGCATATTGATGACCTTTCCATCGCCAAGGAATTCACGCAGGTACCTGCGAACATCCCTTACCTTCGGACTATGTGGAGTGCCCGTATTTACAATAATTACAGCTGTTCGCCCCTTGTACATTAAATTTCTGCAGGTTTAAGTAATAAAAAAACCGCTTACAAAAGTAAGCGGTTTTAACACAGCAATCTATCATCCGGGTTTATGCTCTTTTCCTTGCCAGGAATGTCTTTTGTACCAAGTCATACAGAATGATGAGACCACCAAGGATCATCATACCGTCGGGCAGGGTTCTTGCCCACATCCATCCTCGCATACTTTCAATGGCTTCGCGTGTACGGGTATAGAAATAACCCATTTCCATTGCCATTTCAGTTTGGTGCATTCCAATAATATAAGTTGGTATGGTGAACAACAGGGCACCTATGGTGAGTATCCAGAAGCCTGCGTTGCTTAGTTTATTATCCCATTCAAGATTATTAGCCAGTGCATTGGCGCGTGAAGTGAGATAGATAAAGGCGATGGAAATATAGCCAAAAGCACCAAGGAGTGCAACATGTCCGTGAGGCATGATCAGGTATGTTCCATGTGAGTAATAGCTGATGGTTGGCGTGTTGATGACCATTCCGAAGAACCCTGCCCCGATCCAGTTAAGTACTGCTGATCCTGCTATCCACATAAAGGGCACCGAAAACTGGAAGTCTTCACCTGAATGAAGACGCTCCCTCTTGTTCTTCCAGGCTTCAACGATCAGCAATGCAAGCGGTAAAGGCTCAAGTGCCGAGAATATACCTCCTATGGCAATCCAGTATTCATCAAGCCCCTGCCACCAGAGGTGATGTCCTATTCCCAACGTTCCGCTTAAGGAAATCAGGAACAACTCAAAGAACATAACCCTGACAGCTGTCTTATAAGTGATGAGGCCTAATGATACCGTGAAGAATGCTATTACACCTGCGGCAAAGAGTTCAAAGGTCAGTTCAACCCAAAGGTGGATCACCCACCAGCGGTAGTAATCATCAACCGTGTAGTTGGGCATGATCTTGTGGACTGGCATCATTCCTGCTATGTAGAGTGTTGCTATTGCGAAAGCCGACCAGATAATAGTGCTGACGATAGGATTGTTGGTGGCGGCCTTCCTGATAAGGGAAATAATCAGTAGAAACCAGAATACAAGCCCGATCACCAAACCGATGTCCCACAAACGGCCGAGGTTAACCAATTCTCTTCCTTCGTTTCCGAGCCAGAACCATGTTTCGCGTAACTGGCCTGTGGCACCCATGTACAGACCGATGATACTTCCAACGGCCACAACAACCAGCGCAATCCACAGTACATCAACCAGCCAGGGGTATTTATGGTCACGGTTGGCAACCCAGGGAGCTATCAGCAGACCTCCGACAAGCCAGCCGACAGCTACCCATAAGATAGCCAATTGTGTGTGAATTGAACGCAATACGTTGAATGGAAGGAGTTCCTGTGATACCAGGAAATCATTTTTTGGGTCAGTATACAAGTGTGCAAGGTATCCGCCAATAAAAAGCTGAACCACAAAAAGCGCAGCCACAATAGGGATGTACTTCAGCAATTTTTTCTGAGAGCGGAAAAGCGTGGTAATCTTTAGTGGTTCCTCGAGTTTCTCGTTCTCTTCTTTCTTGAACAGGAATTCATAAGCAAGGAAGATCACAACAATTGTTAAGGTCCAAAGGATCAGGAATTCCCAGAGTGAGATCTTGTGTGAAAGAAAAGTGATATCCTGGTCAATGAGTGGTTCCGGGGGCCAGTTGTTCGACCATGTGCGATCTGTGCCTGGCCTGTAGGATGAAGCAACCAGTTGTGCCCAGTCAACAAATGCAGCTATTTTGGCAGCTTCATCCGGACGGATGATGCCACCTCTGAGCGCTCTTTCAGGATCACCGTTTACAAGCAGGTTGGTCAGGTAGGTTACATTCTTTTTAAAAGCAGCTGCCGATGCATCTGTGTAAATTGTGGTACCCTCCAGTAACTTGGTTTGTGCCTTAAAATCCTGTTTTACCCGCTCTTTTACTGCGCCCTTTTCAACTTGTGTGAGCTGACTGTTGGGTTTGCCGTAAATTTCCATTGCATAATGGTCGTAAAGAAACTCTGCACGGTAATGAAGGAAATCAGTTGAGAAATCAGGTCCCATATAAGCACCCATCCCGAGCATCGTACCCCAGTCCATAAGGTCAAATTGCTGAAAATAGCCCTTACCTGCAACTACGTCGTCATAGGTGTACAAAACCTCGCCACTGACTGATTTTACTTCCTTTGGAATGGGAGGGACTTCTTTCTGCAGGTTTGCTGTGTAATAGATGAGCATGGTGACCATGATCAGCGCAATGATCCAAAAAGAAGTGTAAAGCCCCTTCCTGCTCATAAATTTGTCAAGTAATGTTTGTTTCATGGATGATTGGATTGTTTGTGATTATTATACTATAGTGAGGTAGTATTTAAATAGTAAAAAAAATCAGTATTTAGTTACTCCCTCGAAATCAAGCTTATCTAATGTTTTTTCCGTGAATGTTTGTATGAATTTATCCCTGGTCTTATCCCACATTGTATGCATTGCACACGGGTTTTCATCGCTGCAATGATCGAATCCAAGGATGCATCCCGTATATTTTTTCATTCCCTCAACCGAATCAATAATATCTGAAAGGAATATCTCAGAAGGTTTTTTAGCAAATGCGTACCCGCCTTCACGACCCTGGACGCTGTAAATCAAACCTGCTTTTGTAAGATCCGTCATCAGTTGGCGGAGGTATTTATCCGAAATGTGCAATGTATCAATCAGGTACTTGGCGGTATATAGTTTTACGGGTTCCTTTGCCATAAAAGCCAGGATGCGCAGCGAATATTCAGATGTCTTGCTTAACTTCATTCTAAATACTACTTCAGGGTATTATTTCTCGGCAAATATAAATCCATTTTTACAAATTCCAAATTCCTGATTAAAAAATCATCTTTTTTTTCTCTTGAGTAATGGGAGGGAAGTTAACTCGGCAATTTTATCCGATGCCAAATCTCCTTCAGAAGTAAAGGGCCAGGTAAAAAGGTATTGAATGGGATGATCCTTCCTGATTGCCTCTATTGCTTTTAATGCCAGGTCCTTTATGATACCTTTTCTTCTGTATTCTTCAAGTACAAGGGCTGATGAGAGGTAAATGGCATCATATTTCGCTTTCAATGGTGTCTGGTCATAAAGTTCTCTTTCTGTTACAGATCCGTCAATGAATTTCCTCATCAGGTCTTCAGTTGTTGGTATCAGGATCAGCCAGGCGGCCGGTCCTTTTTCATCGCTGTATTCCGATACTGTAGCCGGATGGATTTTCTGAAGTCTCTTTATGACTTCCTGATCAACATCAAGTTGGGTGGGATCGCTCTTAACGGAAAAAACGTCATCGGCCATTTGTAGAAGCCTTCTGTAATGTTCATTCATACTGCAATTTTATGGAATTTTTCTACTGTATCAGTATTTAAAGCCACTGGATATTCTTTACAACTGTTCCCCTATCTAAACAACTGAATATTTCACATAGCTATAGAGTTAATGAACCAAAATTATTTAAGAACGCAGGTGAAGATAACAGTTAATAAATTGAAATTTAGCACTTTAAATCCTGTTTTTTTTACAAAGAATCATTATTTAGCGGTTCAGTAAATTAAAAATGAATATTTTTGCGGCCTCACACAGGGCAACCAACAATGGATCTTATCAGCATCTTCTTAATTGCTTTTGGATTATCAATGGATTCGTTCGCCGTATCTGTCAGCAGCGGTATCATTCTTCCAGCCATCCGTTTTAACAAGGCAATCATTATTGCATTTTCACTTGCTTTCTTTCAGGGATTGATGCCTTTTGCGGGATGGCTGATGGGACTTACCCTTCAGGAGTACATAAAACCTGTTGACCACTGGGTAGCATTTGTATTGCTGGCACTGTTAGGCATCAAGATGATCATTGAAAGCAGGAAAAAGGAAGAAGACCGGTCTGATTTCAATCCCCTTAAGCCAAGCGTACTGCTAACCATGTCGGTTGCCACGAGTATTGATGCCCTTGTGGTAGGAGTTTCCCTTTCATTTATTGCAATGACAGATACTTTCTTATGGATTACACCTGTGCTGGTAATTGGAAGCGTTACCTTCATTATGTCAATGCTGGGAATCCTGTTTGGTAAAAACCTGGGAAACCAGTTTGGCAAGAAAATGGAAATGCTCGGTGGTATTGTACTTTTCCTGATAGGGGTACGAATACTTGCCGAGCACCTCTGGTTTTGATGAATACACGTTATTGCCTTTAAACCTTGCAATCAGCACTGACTGAGTAAAATCCTGCTAAACCGGAAAGAAACTTTTAAAGGCAATGTCTTTAATTCATTCCTGTTGTATCCGCTGCCGGCGGTGTTGTGGGGGTCGGTGCGAATGGATCATCAGTATTTGCAGGAGGAGTTGAATAGGTATCGTCAACAGGCGGCAATGGCTCCTCATTAAAAGGGTCAATAAGCTCAACCCGCGAGATTTCAGTCCCGGAAGGTTCTGTAACATTTCCGCTCGGTTCTGCAGTAATGATAATTTCATCGATGTCCAAAGGAGTGATCGTCGTTAATGTTGCTGTTTCAGCATTTTTATTCTGAAGCTGGCCGAGATTCCGGATATCTTCTGATTCATCAGATTTACCCCAAATTACATAAGCAGTGCTGGAGGGGTCGATACGCTCCGGACTAGCCAGATTTTTTGCGTTAACCGTGACTACCTTATTGCTGTTCTTGTCGAGGCGCGTCTTTGCTTTAATATCAGCGGCCGGAGCAACACTCGATACCGGAAAACGTGTGGTATTTGCACAACCTGAAAGCACAATAATGGTTGCAGTTATAATTGAAAAACCAAGTAGTTTCATAACAAGTTAATTTAAGATTAGTAATAGTTAAAAGATAATCAGCATCCTCAAACTTTATTACTAACAAATTGATAATCAAGTTGTTTACATCTGCTAAATACCTATATTAACAAACTTTAATTCCTGATTCCGGATTCCGGATTCCGGATTTCCTGGTTTTGGATTCCTTATAAACATTGTCTACCCGGCCCTCCTGGAGAGGGGTTGTGGGTGAGGGGTTTCGAGTGATTTTAGCTTTTATCCTTTAATTCTTCCAGCAGCGGAACCTGTCCTTGGTTAATTTTCCGGGCTGCTATTTCAATATCAAACCAGGCTGCTTTATCAACTTCAGGGAATTCCTGGAATTTTCCAGAAAGGGGAGGCCATTCCATTGAGAAGTTATTACTATGAATATTATCCGGATCAATCTCACCTTCAAGGGCAAAGGCATATATTACCTTTCCACTTTTCAGTTTCACAGGATTCAGGCTCATAAAGATACCTGAGAGGCGGTAACCGGTTTCTTCCTCAAATTCCCTGATGGCAGTGTCAAGTATACCCTCTTCACCATCGATTTCACCCTTTGGAATTGACCAGACACCATCGTCTTTCTTATACCAGTAAGGGCCGCCGGGATGTACCAGCAGCACCTGGAGTTCTCCATCCCTTTTTCGATACAATAAAATACCGGCGCTGTTTTTTACCATAGATTCCTGATAAACTTTATACTACTGTTTTTAATTCCCTGCTCATAGACGTGAACATTGAACGTTGAACATTGAACATTGAACTTTTCTGGCTGATCCTGAATTCAATTTGCTGAACATTGAACAATTATTACGGTTTGGAATATTGATTAATTTTGCACCCTTAAATTTAACAGAATCCTGAATAAGATGATCGAAAATAAACCAGACAGTGAAATAAAGACCCCTACCAATTTCATCCACGCCATCATTGAAGAAGACCTTAAAACAGGTAAGTATAACCAAAGGGTTCACACGCGTTTTCCGCCCGAGCCCAACGGATACCTGCATATCGGCCATGCAAAATCAATTTGCCTGAACTTTGGTACTGCAGCTAAATATAACGGCAAATGCAACCTTCGCTTTGATGATACGAACCCTACCAAAGAGGATGTTGAATACGTTGATTCTATCCGCGAGGATGTCCACTGGCTCGGTTTTGACTGGGAAGGGCGCGAATTTTATGCCTCCGATTATTTTGAAGCGATCTATCAGTTTGCTGAAAAGCTTGTGAAAAAGGGCAAGGCTTACGTATGTGACCTTTCAGCCGAAGAAATTGCTGAACAGAAAGGTACTCCAACCCGTCCCGGCATCGAAAGTCCTTACCGTAACCGTTCAGTTGAAGAGAACCTCGACCTGCTCCGCCGGATGCGCGCTGGTGAATTCGCCGAGGGTTCAAGGACCTTGCGAGCAAAAATCGATATGGCATCGCCCAACATGCATATGCGCGATCCAATAATGTACAGGATTATTTACGGGCATCATCACCGTACCGGCGATAAATGGTGCATCTATCCAATGTATGACTTTGCACACGGACAGTGCGATTCAATTGAAAATATTACGCACAGTATCTGCACGCTGGAATTCGAAGTACACCGCCCCCTGTACGAGTGGTTTGTAAAGGAACTTGAGATATTCGCCCCACAGCAGATAGAATTTGCGCGACTAAACATGAGCTATACCGTCATGAGCAAGCGCAAACTGCTTGAACTCGTCAAGAACAATTTCGTGAATGGGTGGGATGATCCGCGTATGCCAACCATTTCAGGGTTACGCCGCCGTGGTTATACCCCCGAGTCGATCAGGAACTTTTCAGACATCATCGGCGTAGCCAAGCGTGACAATGTCATTGATGTCAGCCTGCTGGAGTTCTGTATCCGCGAGGACCTCAATAAGCGGGCACAACGTGTAATGGGTGTTATAAATCCGGTAAAGCTTGTTATAACCAACTTTCCCGAAGGCACAGTTGAGTACATGCCTGCCATCAATAATCCCGAAGATCCTGAAGCAGGTACACGCAATGTACCCTTCACAAAGGAACTTTACATTGAACGCGACGATTTCATGGAAGATCCTCCGCATAAATTTTTCAGGCTGGCTCCAGGACGGGAAGTAAGGCTCAAGTATTCATATATTGTCAAATGTGAGGATTTCGTGAAGGATCCGGCGACTGGCGAAATAACAGAGATTCACTGTACGTATGATCCTGAAACCCTCAGCGGCAGGTCACAGAGTAACCGTAAAGTGAAAGGAACGCTCCATTGGGTATCGGCAACACATGCCATCGAAGCAGAGATAAGACTATACGACCGCCTCTTTAAGACCCCCGATCCGGAAGATGTTGAAGAAGGTGTTGATTATAAGGTCAATCTTAATTCCGATTCACTGAAAGTGGTTAAGGGTTATGTAGAGGAATCGCTTGCATCGACCAAGCCATTAGATAAATTCCAGTTTGAGCGTATCGGCTATTTTTGTACCGATAGCGACAGCATTCCCGGACGGTTGGTTTTTAACCGGACTGTGCCATTAAAGGACTCCTGGACTAAAAACCAATGAATTGGAAGTAAATAAGGCTGATTCTAAAAAAAGAAGCCAAAAAGTTTGCTTGGTAAAAAAAGTATTTCGTAATTTCGCGCCGTGTTACTGACCTATGGTGTAATTGGCAACACGTCTGACTCTGGATCAGAAAAGTTCAGGTTCGAGCCCTGACAGAGCAACGGAAAACCGGTTCTTTAACCGGTTTTTTATTTTGCTCTCGTCAGGGGGAGAAGTTCATCCCGACATCAGGAGCCTTCAGATATTCAAACAAATTATTAGGATCCTGCGAATGATCGTCGGGAAGCCCTGACAGAGCAACATAGAAATGAACCATTTGTCAGGAATGCTTGATAGGTGGTTTGTTTATCAGTTCATTTGTCTTTAATGCATCGAACAGAATAGCCGTTACGCTTATGATCTCCTAAAGTAAAATACTGAGTGTTGTTCAGAGTGATTGTATATCCGTAAGCTAAATCATTAAAGGCATAGTTTGGAGGAAAAGATTCTGTAGCAGACCACCACCTTCCAACAGTTCCAATCTTTTCGTCGTATCCGCCGAATGTTCCCTCATAAACGCGATATCCACCTGGCAGAGCTGAAAATCCACTTTCGTTTGTTGTACCGCTATTTGGGCTTCTCCAGTGAGTCGTACCTGGTTCTCTCATTTTCCCGGGTGCATCATTAGGCCCCCCAAGAAATGTTTCTAATTCTTTCCACTCTGCATTACTTGGCAAATGCCAGCCTGTTGGGCAAACACCCTGTACACCACTTGGGTTGGAAAAACTACCAGCAGCGACTTTCATTGCTGCCGCCCAATTGTATATTGCGCCATAAATCTCTTTATATTTTATACTATCATCATACCAGCAGTAGGCCTTTGAAGTGATGGAGAGGGCATTCCACATTGTTTTTGTATTTACTAATTGGATAGGTGAACCGTCAGCATATCTGGTGGTTTTTAGGTTTTCGGCCATCCATAACTGGTTTCCTATTGTTTGCGTATAATAAATATTCCCGTCAATATCAGTGATTTTTCCTGTTCGTGTAGTAAAACTTATCTGTTCTCCGAAATTGGTGCCCAGGCTGTTTGTGGCAAATGCCTTAATGTAGTATTTCGTGCCAGGATTTAGTCCCGTCAGGGTTGTTGAAAATATGCCAGTATCAGCACCAACCAGGACTTTTGTTCCCGTTAATTCCGGGTTAGGACTTTTACCCCAGAAAAAACCTCTTTCCGTGATAGCAGTCAACCCTCCTGATGTAACCCTTCCCTCTGTTTTTGCCGATATATCAGTATAGTTTATTATTGGATCGGAAGTCACCAATGGCACCTCCGGAGCTGTTGTAAATAGTATTTTCCTCCCGTGTGCAGCTCCATATCTGTTAATAGAGTATGCCCAGACGTAATATTCCGTGTTGCAAGATAAACCCGTAATTTTGCTTGTAAAAGAACCCGTACCTGACCCATCGTAGGTTTTGCCAATAACAAAACCTGGATTTGTTGAAGTGCTCCAGCAAACACCTTTAGCTGTAACCAGGGCACGTCCCCCCCAAAAACTACTTCCACCGCTAACAGCAGTGGTCATTGTTACGGATGTTACTTCGCTTGTGTATAAACGGTCAGGTCTATCCGGGAAACTATCAGTCGGATCACCATCCTCCAGATAACATCTGGTAAGCGTGACAGATGTAAAAATAATTACTGATAGCAACAACCCAGCGATTTTTTTCATTAAAATACTAATTACTAAGTTGGATAGTATCCAATAGAAGATTTTCAATTTAAATCCATCTATGCTTATAATTATCAGTTGATTATGACAAAGTTATGAAAGACAATGATGCAAGTCAAATAAAAATCCGTCCAATCCTGATTTCCAAGGCTGAGGTGAAGTCCGGGCATTCCTTGATTTTTCCTTTGATTTCCTTAGTGTAGAACTTTGTTTCCTTTGTGGTTCAATGTTTTAGCTTAACCACAGAGGCCAAAAGGCCCGGGAGTACACAAATCACCAAGTGACTTTTGATGCAGCATCTTATTTTATTCATCCGTCTTCCTCTTAACTTTTTAATACACATTTTGTTTATTTCTTCATCAGGACGAAAAATCTAAATTTTTTATTATACGCTTAAATAAAAGGAGGTGATTATGGCAATGGCAGAAGTCATCAGCGAAAAAGCTGAAGTGATGAGTTTTGGAAAACCTGACGAGGTACGGAATTTCCCGAAGGGTTATCTGGAACTCGTGAAGGTTGGTGGTGCAAGCGTCGGACGAGGCGTGTTTGAACCCGGCTGGAGGTGGTCAGAATCAGTCAAACCGATTGCCGGAACGGAAAGTTGTGAGGCACCGCACTTTCAATATCATGTCTCTGGTGTCTTAATGGTGGAAATGGATGATGGGACAACACTCGAATGTCACGCGGGTGATGTTTCTCTGATACCACCGGGTCACGATGCCTGGGTTGTCGGAAATGAACCAGTCATAGTTGTTGATTTTCAGGGCATGGTTGATTACGCAAAAGCCCACTAGAAGGCTTCAGGAGCTAATTATAAACCGGCTGATACAGCCGGTTTTTTTGTTTTGCTTCTTCGGGCATGAAGTTCTTCCCCATCGGGGCAGGATGCCATGGCAGATCAACAAAGATTTTGCACGTAAAGATGAATTCGAAACAGAGATTTTAATAATTTCAGCAGTATATTGTTAAACTAAGTTCAGACGCCCGTGAATAAAATTATAAAAAACAGGATTTTGTTCTTTGCCTCCACTGTTATTGCAATTCTGACAATATCTGCAGCATGTTATGATACTGGCAAGACCAGCCAGGATGATAACATTCATGTAAAGATTTTAAGCTATAATATCAAGAACTGCGTCGGAATGGACGGCAGTACGGATTATCAGAGAGTCGCAGAAATAATAAGGCGGGTAAATCCGGACATTGTCGCACTCCAGGAACTTGACAGTGCAACACAGCGTAGTAAAGGCGTTGTGGTTCTGGATGAACTTGCCAGGCTGACTGGAATGATTCCCACTTATGGCGCATCGATAGATTACCAGGGAGGAAAATACGGAATTGGGATTCTGTCCGTGGAAAAACCTTTAAGCCGGAGGAGAATTCCTCTCCCGGGCAGGGAAGAGCCAAGGAGTCTCTTAATTGTAGAAATGGGAAAATATGTATTCGGTTGCACCCATTTTTCTCTTAACAATGAAGACAGGTTATCTTCAGCAGAGATCACAAGCACCTCGTTCAAGGATTATTCAAAACCAGTATTCCTTGCAGGGGATCTGAACGCAGTACCAGGATCTCCTGTTATAAAGGAAATTGAAAACTCCTGGAACATTCTGAATAACACCTTAATACCCACAATCCCGTCAAATAATCCCCAAAGATGTATTGATTATATTCTTGGATTAAAAGCTCCGGGCAAGACTTTTGTTACAACGAAAACAGTTGTCGAACATGAACCGGTAGCATCGGATCACCTCCCTGTGTGGGCTGAAATCGAGGCCAGGCATCCCTGAAATTTTGGACTGCCTTATCCTCACGAATTCTTTTGTCTCCCGACTTCTGCTTCCCCTCCTGGCTTAAAGATTGTTCAATATGATTTTTACAATATGGCTGATCTGAACATTTTAATTGGAGTTTGGGTTTGAATTAAAATATGTTAGGGAGATAAAAGTAATTCATGCCTATGAAAAAACTTGCTTTTCTTATCCTGCTCGGGATCACCAGTGTCTCACAAGCCCAAACCGAATCGGACGGAATCAGGATGTCAAAAGGAGCTTTCTGCGGGGGTTTAACTTACACTTACAGTTCCTGGAGTAATTACTGGGAAGGAACATTCAGGCGCGATAATGACAATATTGGAAGAGTGACCACTTCTGCCTTTTCGATAATGGGAGCATGGGGTTTACTTGATCATCTGAATGTTGTTTTTTCGCTTCCCTATATCGCAACACACTCTTCTGCCGGCACTTTAATGGGACAGCATGGAATCCAGGATTTCAGCCTTTTCCTGAAGTGGCTCGCATACATGAGACCCGGTGATATTTCAAACTTTCAGATTTACGGAGTCATGGGAGGCTCAACACCACTGAATAGTTATGCCGCCGACTTCATGCCCATGTCAATAGGTTTGAAGAGTTCTTCGGTGAATGCGAGACTGATCGGGGATTACCAGGTAAGACATTTTTTTATAACCGCTTCAGGGAATTTCATTTACCGGTTCAATATCAGGATCGACAGGACGGCATATTTTACAGACAGGATGATATACTCGAATGAGGTTTTCATGCCGAATGTCTTTTCATCTGAACTCGGAACCGGATTCCGAAATGGAGACCTGATATTTGAAGGAGTTATAGATACCTGGAATACACTGGGTGGCTTTGACATCAGGAAAAACGATATGCCGTTCCCGTCGAACAGGATGAATATGATAAGAACAGGTGTAAACCTGAAGATTCCTGTTGAAAAAATCGGAGGCCTGTCATTTGTCGCAAATTCATTTTACACAATCCGGGGACGGAATGTCGGGCAGGCACTTTCCGGAACCCTCGGTGTATTCTATATATTCAATTGATAACAAGTTCTTTTAAAGCAGCTATAATGAAAAACCTGTTTCAAATACTGGCGATGGCAGCTCTCTTTGTTTTTTACAGCTGCTCGAAAGAAATTATCTCTGAATCAGATACGCATCCTGCCCTGGATCTGGTTAATGCGGACACCGCTGCAAAAAACTGGAAACCGGTGCTTCTTAGCGCCCCTGACGAATTTCCTGTTGTTCCGCCCTCCCCTGTTAGTTCAGCTGATTACCTTGCAGAAGCAAATGAAGTAATTGGCTGGCAATCAAATATAACCGCCAGGCAACAGGAAATTGTCGATTACTGGAATGCTGGCGGGGTATTAAGGTGGAATGAAATATTACGGGAGTTGGTGGCAAAACATAATCTTCCTCCCTACCAGAATGAAGATGGTACTTATCCTGTACCAAATGCAGCTAACCCTTTTTCCTACCCGCAGTTCCCTTTTTCCAACCCTCCATTTGCAGCTCGTGCCTATGCTTATGTCAGCGCAGCACAATACGATGCATTGATCGCAGCTTCGTTTTACAGGAATTTATATAAACGCAAATCTCCGGGAGAATTAAATAACAGTATTCGTCTGATGGTGCCCCGTTCTCAGATTGAGGGTTATGCTTACCCGTCGGAGGAAGCTGTCATAGATGGAGTTACAGTTGAGATGCTTAAGCTTCTGTTCCCGACAGAAATCGCATTTGTTCAGCAAAAGGCAGATGAGCACAAACTGTCAAGGATAATCTCGGGAGCCAGTACGAGAAGCGACATTGAAGCAGGTGAAAAGCTTGGCAAAGCTGTAGCTTCGAAATTTATCACGAGGGCTCGTGGAGACAGGGCCGGACAGGCTGGAGGGAATGCAGCATTATGGATCAGCATGGAGCAGCAATGTGTCGATAAGGGTGAGATACCCTGGAAAAGCCTGGAGAGTCCGTCAAGGCCTCCGATGCTGCCCCGTTTTGGTGTTGTCAAAGGTTTTCTTCTTGATTCGATAAGCGTTATCAATGGCAGGCCGGCTGCACCACCTTCAACAGGTTCGGATGAATTTAAAAAAGATGTTGAAGAAGTATTATGGTACAGTCAGCATCCCACAAAAGAACATTATAAACTTGTTGACTTCTGGGCGGATGGTGCTGGCACCTATACGCCGCCCGGTCACTGGAATGCCATCGCATGCGATGCATTTATCGGCCGGAATTACAGCGAAGCAAGATGGGCGCGAAACCTGGCGCTTCTGAACTTGGCAATGATGGATGCAGCCATCTGTTGCTGGGATGTCAAATTCACCTATTTCAATCCGCGCCCATCCCAGATAAACCCTGAGATTAAGACACTGACCGGTTTGCCTAACTTTCCATCATTCCCCTCAGGTCATTCCACTTTCAGCGGGGCCGCCGCAACAATCCTCTCACACCTGATACCTGCCCTGGCAGACACGTTCAATGAATATGCAAATGAAGCTTCCATGTCGCGGCTTTACGGTGGAATCCATTACAGAAGGGATTGTGAAACGGGACTTATAATGGGAAAAGCCATCGGTCAGAAAGCTGTCATGCGGGCCATGTCAGACGGAGCAGAATAGCAAGGAGGTTGCCGGCAGCCGGAAAAACTACTCTTAAATTCCTGATCATCAAAACATTTATGTTGGAAAAACCATATATTTTGATTATCTTTGAATAAACCCCGAATTTTATGAAAAAGTTAATAATTGTAGTTGCTGCCATTCTGGCATTTGTTCTCCTGGTCCGGAGCAATATATTACGCAATGACTCGCAGGCTGCTGGAAACCAGGATACTACTGCTTTTTATTCTTCCGGCATTAAGAAGGTTGTTGATGCCAAATGTTATGGTTGCCACAGCATAAAAGGTAAATCTCAGAAAGCAAAAGATAAGCTGATGTGGGACAGTCTGCCGGGCCTGCCAAAGAATAAAATCGTTTCAACCCTTGATGATATGGTTGATGTCCTGGACAAGAATGAAATGCCTCCGGAGGAGTTTTTGAAGAAATTCCCTGATGCAGCATTACTGGCTGATGAAAAAGCAACATTGAGATCCTGGGCGGAAGCAAAGGCCGACAGCCTGTTAAAATAGCTGCAACCTTCAGTTAATGAAAGCTGTAAAGATATTACTGGTAGCATTGATATTAATTTTCATTGCGATCCAGTTTATTCCTTCAGGTATTCCTCAAAATACGCCTGAGGATGACAGGAGCATTGTCAAAAGCGGGCTGGTTACAGAGGCTGTTCTGCAACAGCTTAAAATATCATGTTATGATTGTCATTCAAACCAGGTGAATCTTCCCTGGTATGCAAAGGTTGCACCTTCATCGTGGCTGCTTTCAGATCATATCAGGGAAGGTAAAGATCACCTGAACTTTTCCGAATGGTCTGATTACAGCAAAAGGAAGAAGATAAGCTTACTCGAGCATATTGGTGAAGAAGTTAAATCAGGGGGCATGCCTCTGAAATCCTATCTTCTTATTCACAGGGATGCAAGACTGAATTCCGGGGAAGTATCTGCCCTGGTCAGTTGGACTGAAGAAGCTTCAGGCAAAATCCTTCAATAATTGCAGGTTTTGTTGCCCGCTGACCTCAAGGGAGAGGATGCCATGGCATTTTCCAGTTCCTGGATTCATGCGCTAAACAAAGCAAAAAAGCCGCTCTTCAAGGCGGCTTTTGTTTTTATTCTATTAACTGGTTACTTCTTTAAAAAGGTATGCGTGTTCCTGTCGATCTCAACAGCTACCGGGGTGCCGGGTGTGGCATCCTGCAAAACAATGTATGAAACTTTCATCTCGTTCTTTGCATTGTCGAAGGTTCCAGTGCCGGACACTGATACTTTCATCGAGGGGTCGGGCGAAAATGTCATTGGAACAATGTTTACCTGGCCCAGGTCATTCAGAACATACTTCAGACTCCATTTGAGATCCCAGAAATTATCATTCTGAATGGTATCGCCTGTAAGCCTGGTAAAATTGACAGAGTAACTGGCATAATTAGGTTCAGTGCACTGGAATGATCCGGTGAATTTATCGACATTCAGCCTTGTCCTGACCTTGAATGAATATAACGGGCTCAGTGTCTCCACTCCGTATCCGTCAACAGTACCGATTTTCCAGTAATAGGTACGACCTTCTGAAACAGGTACATTGAGAGCATTGACCGTATAGCTGTTTCTAAACATAACGGGATTTTCTGTATCACCGAAATATACGTTGTATTTACCTGTTGCTGACGGCCATTTGAGTAAAGTTGTTGTGTCAGGAGGTATTGCGCCTTTATCTGCAGGTGCTATGGCAAGCGACCCCACTGCTGTGCCTGAATGTCCGGGCTTATCCTCCGGGACAAGTTCATCTTTTGCACAACTTACGAACGTGACCGCACCTATAATAAATAACCCTGCAAGGTTCTGTTTCCAGTTAGATTTAGCTTTTCTCTTTCTCATAATTTTGCCTGCTTAATGAATCTCTAAATTCAGACTTTCTTTTTTAGTAAACTTACGATCCGCAGTTTTATTTTACAGCTTCATCATTTTTAATAAAAAAGCACTGTACATTTAACTTTATCCGGCATTAGGTTAAACAAAACACGCAAATTAATCTGAAAAATTTGGTATCTTGTCTTAAATCATTCTTCTGTTGATCATGAAAATTGCTTTTTCACTGGTAAAGGTTTACAGATCCGCACTTACAGTTATCTTATCTGTAGCTTCTTCGGCGGTGTTTGCACAGAATCCTAGTGGTTTTTCAGGAACCTGGGTACTGGATCATACGAAAAGCAGCGCTGAATTAAAGGATTACCAGATCATTTGCAATATTAAAGAAACAGCCCAGACCATGTCTGTCGAACAGATCTTTCAGACAATGGACGGCAAACAGACATCAATGCAGCCTATACTTTATAATCTCGACGGGAAAGAAGTCTCAAAAGAGGAAGAGGGAGGCACCGACAGAATTATCGCAAAGTGGTCATCCGACAAGAAAACATTGACTACTAAATTTGTCAGGACAATGAGCGGCTTTGATTACGGCAGCATTACAACCTACTCAATTTCAGCCGACGGGAAAGTGCTCACAGTGAAGTCCAGCGACCTCAAAGGTGAAACACCGATGGTGCAGGTCTACCTGAAGAAGTAACGGCTCAGCCCGCTGATGGCTGACCCTTGCTCCCTGCCCCCATCTTAGCCCAGGTGTCCTTCAACTGAACGGTCCTGTTAAATACGAGATGACCAGGCATTGAATCATAATCTATACAGAAGTAACCCAGTCTCTGGAACTGGAACTTATCGAGATGCTTTGACTTTGCAAGCGAAGGTTCCACTTTACAGCCTTTCAGAACTTTAAGCGAATCAGAATTGAGGAATTTCCTGTAATCTTCCTCCTTCTGGCCTGAGGGGTCTTCGTGGCTGAACAGCCTGTCGTACAATCTTACTTCAGCATCAATGGCATGTTCAACGGATACCCAGTGAAGGGTACCCTTGACTTTCTTTTCTGAAAGGTGTCCGCCGCTTCTCGTTGCAGGATCATAAGTGCAGTATACTTCCTCAATAGCTCCAGTCTTCTCATTTTTCCTGAAGCCTTCACATTTGATGATGTATGCGCCCTTGAGCCTCACTTCCATCCCGGGTGCAAGCCGGAAGAACTTTGGAGGAGCGACTTCCATGAAGTCTTCCTGCTCAATGTAAATCTCACGGCTGAATGGCACCATCCGTGTTCCCATCGATTCATCTTCCGGGTTGTTTACTAATTCAACATTTTCAACCCGGCCCTGAGGGTAATTGGAAATAACAACCTTTAGCGGATTCAGCACACCGAATACCCTGGGCGTTCTCAGGTTAAGATCCTCCCTTATGGCATACTCGAGAAGCGATACATCATTGATGGCCTCAACCTTGGTATACCCGATCATATCGATAAACTTCCGGATCGATTCAGGTGTGTATCCTCTTCTTCTAAGCCCGCAGAGAGTAGGCATCCTGGGGTCATCCCAGCCACTCACATTACCATCCTGCACGAGCTCAAGCAGTTTTCTTTTGCTCATCATGGTATAGTTCAGGTTAAGCCTGTTGAATTCAATCTGCCGGGGCCTGTAGTCTTCAGATGATTTAAGCTGGTCGACGAACCAGTCGTACAGGGGACGGTGCACTTCGAATTCGAGGGTGCAGAGCGAATGTGTTACTCCTTCGAAGTAATCGCACTCGCCATGTGCAAAATCGTACATCGGGTATACATTCCATTTTGTTCCTGTACGATGATGTGATAACTTTATTATCCTGTATATGATGGGATCCCGCATGTGCATGTTTGGCGAGGTCATATCGATCTTTGCCCTCAGCACGCGGCTGCCTTCATCAAATTCACCTTCATTCATGCGGTAAAAAAGATCGAGGTTCTCTTCAACCGGTCTGCTCCTGAAAGGGCTTTCCGCACCAGCCTGGCCCGGAGTACCTTTCTGCTTTGAGATCATCTCTGCCGGCTGATCATCTACATAGGCAAGTTTTCTTTTTATCAGGCTTACTGCAAAGTCGAACAGCTTCCCGAAATAATCGGATGCATAGTACTCACGATCTTCCCAGTCGAATCCGAGCCAATGGATATCTTCCTTTATTGAATCGACATATTCGACATCTTCTTTTGTGGGATTTGTATCATCAAACCGAAGGTTGCATTTGCCACCGTATTTCTGAGCCATGCCGAAATCGAGGCAGATAGCTTTTGCATGACCGATATGAAGGTAACCATTAGGCTCAGGAGGGAACCGGGTGTGTACTCTGCCGTTGTTTTTTCCTTCCTTTAAATCTTCCTGGATAATCTGTTCGATAAAGCTTACTGAAGTTTTCTGTTCTTCCTTTTCCCTCGGGTTCTCTGTACTCATCTTTTGTTCGTTGGTTAAACATGCAAAATTAATGAAAAAGTCCCGCTTTGCAGCAGGACCTTTTTCCATTATAGAATTAAAACTTTTTCTTCTTTGAGCTTCAGCGAAGGTGGTTCTCCCTTCTTTTTCCCCGGGATCTCCGTTCCGCTTCGACTTTATCCGTGCTTCAGCTCCCGAGGCAGTTTTCCCTGCCTCCAGTGTTCCTCGATTTTTTCGAGAGTGATGTTCTTGGTCTCGGGGATATAGAAGTAACCCCAGATCAAACCAACAATACCAAGGAGGGCATACAGGAAGAACGCACCTGCCGGATTGCCCAGGTTAGCCCCGTTCTGAACGATATCGGTACCAGATACTGTAAGCAGTCGGACTATCTTGAAGAAGGTGAAAGCAACAACTGCATTGAACAGCCAGTTCGAAAGAGCACCGATGCTTGATCCTATACCTCTCACGCTCAACGGGAATACTTCTGAGATGATGAGCCATCCGAGGGGGCCAAGGCTTATTGCAAAGAATGCGATATATACCCATACGAGAGAAATAGTGACCCATTTCAGTGATGCGCTGAGTGAAGCCTGGTTCAGGAAAAGTACACCAAGTGCGGCCAGGGCCACGATCATCCCTGCAAGACCGATGAAATAAAGTTTGCGGCGCCCGAGACGGTCAATCATGAACAACGAGAGTATCGTAAATACAACATTGACTACCCCTACGCTTACCGATGCCCAGACAGCTGCCTTTGCATCAGCGAATCCCGACATGAGGAATATCTTAGGACTGTAATAAATAATAGTGTTGATACCTGTAAACTGCTGGACAAACATGATTCCAATAGCGATGAAAAGGGGTACGCGCAGCCATTTCTGGAATATTGCCTTCCAGTCGACCTTATTCTGTTTGTCGGCTTCAATATCCTGCTTCATTTTAAGAATGACTTCTTCGACGAGCTGAGGTTCCTCCACTTTTTCAAGCACCTGGCGGCATTTTTCCTCATGCCCCTTGCTGATGAGCCATCTCGGAGTTTCAGGCAGGAAAAGCATTCCTGTAAACATTATCAATGCCGGGATAACACCAACATAGAACATCGGTCTCCATGCAGTCACGAAAGCAGGATCGCCGTCGGGAACAGCAAATGCAGAGTCGCTCATATACGAGACCATAATGCCTATAGTAATGAGAAGCTGGAACATCGAAACCAGAGTTCCCCTGGATTTGGTAGGAGATATCTCTGCAATGTAAAGAGGTGCTGCAAAAGAGGAAACGCCGATTGCAATACCAAGGAAGAAACGCGCGAACATCAGCATAACGGCTGATGATGAAGCTCCTGACCATACTGCGCCGATAATGAAGATAATGCCGGCAGCAAGGATGACTTTCTTTCTTCCGAAGTTGTCGGCTATCCTGCCGCTGAACATGGCGCCTATCACTGCTCCGACCAGCCCTGAGGTGGTGATTATTTCCACCCAGCTGTTATCAATGTTGAAAGCCTTCTGAAAAAACGGGATGGCTCCCGAAATAACACCCGTATCAAAACCGAAGAGCAAACCTCCGGTAGCTGCCACTGTAGCGATAACGGCTACCAGGGCCTTGTTCTGTTTACTGGTATTTTCTGCCATAAATCTTGTAGAATAATAGGTTTAGCGAAATAGGTTTTTATCAAAGCTAACTATAAAAATTATAAAATAACTGATCGGGATCGACAAAATGCAAGGGTGTAAGAATATAATAATTAATTTTATGCCTCTTTAAAACCTTATCAATGGGCCTGATTCATATTGAAAACATGGAATTTTACTCATTCCATGGGCATTTCAGGGAAGAAAGGATTGTAGGCAACAGGTTTCTCGTAAATCTTACCATTGAAACTGATATGAGGATCCCTTGTGAAACTGACAACCTCCGGGATGCCGTTAATTATCAGCGTGCTTATGAAATTGTGAAGCAGCAGATGGAAATCAAATCCTATCTTCTTGAAAACATTGCCAAAAGAATTCTCAATGCTCTTTATGCCGAACTGAATGGTATTCAGAAGGCGACAGTGAAAGTTTCCAAGCTGAATCCTCCTATGGGAGGGAAGATAGGTTCTGTAACCGTGGAGTTATCATTAAATAAACAGCAGCAATGAAGTTGCTATTGTCGTAACTATCACGAAATACCTGTACACATTTTCGGGGAAAAGATGCACTATGCGGATACCGAGCCAGATCCCCAGAGCTATTACCGGGATAGCCACTAATCCGGGAATCAGTGATGCAACAGTAATGTTTTTCCAGACAAGCACCTGCAGAGGGAGTTTGCCTGTATTCATAATGAAGTAAAGCCATGCACTTGTCCCGATGAATTCCTTCTTGGGAAGCCGCATCGAAAGAAAATACAATGTAAAGACCGGGCCCGCCGCATTGCCGATCATCGTTGCAAAACCTCCTGTGAACCCCATGAGTATGGAGAAGATCCGGCTGTGAGGAACATGGTTTTCATCTTTCTTCCTCAGATCATTAACCACCATCAGGATAAGCATGATCCAAACTATTGTAAGAAGAAGGATCCTGAACTGATCGTCATTTATCGAATTGCCGGTAATCAGTGCGGTAACAATCCCGACCGCAACCCAGGGAAGAACCAGTACTATATGTTTCCATACTGCATGCCTGCGCCAGTAGAGCACCGCCATGATATCGGCAGTAATCAGCATTGGCAGGATCACGCCGGTGGATTCCTTTGCGCCGAATATCAGAGCCATAAGCGGAACTGCCGTAAGCCCGAACCCGCTGAGCCCGGCTTTGGACATTCCAAGAATTAAAGCTGCCACAAGGAACAGTATGAAAAATCCCGGAGTCAGGTCAGGATGGATGTGAGAAAAGTTCATCAATTGCAAATATAGAAGCTTCATTGCGTTCTTTTCGAATGAATCTGCATTCTCAGAGAAAAAAATTAGGAAGAATAAAACGCAAAGTTCGCAAAGGTATACGCAGAGTTCGCAGTGTAATTTCAAACATTTCAAGTACTTTAAGGTTGTAGTTTCAAAATGAAGCATATGAGTTTTCAGAGGAAAATCGTAATTGTCACCGGGGCAGGAAAAGGAATTGGCAAATGCATCGCCGGGAGCTATGCTTCCGAAGGAGCAGTTGTAATCATTGCCGAAAAGGAAGCTGACCACGGGCTCCGTACGGAGAAGGAAATCATCTCCCGTAATCTTGAAGCAGTTTTTATCAGGACAGATGTAAGCCGTCCGGATGACGTGAAGGAGCTTATTCGAAAAGTGACTGAAAAGTATCAAAGGATCGATATTCTGATAAACAATGCAGGAATCTCCAGGTGGGAATCACCCTACACGCTTTCCGTTGAAGGATGGGATGAGATCATCAACACCAACCTGAGGAGCGTCTTCCTGTGCTCGAGAGAAGCTGCAATGGTGATGAGATCAAAAGGAGGAGGGTCGATTGTGAATATTTCTTCAACCCGTGCATTCATGTCAGAGCCCGATACGGAAGCGTACGCTGCCTCAAAAGGTGGTATCGTGGCGCTTACACATGCCCTCGCAGCTTCGTTTGCTCCGGATCATATCCGCGTTAACTGCATAAGTCCTGGCTGGATCGAAACAGGCGATTACAATGAGCTTAGGGAGGCAGATCACAGGCAACATCTTTCCGGCCGTGTAGGCAAGCCTGAAGATATAGCAACTGCATGCCTGTATCTGACCCGGGATGGCAATGACTTTATCAATGGTGTAAACATCATTGTCGATGGAGGAATGACCAGGAAGATGATCTATGTTCCGTAAGAAAGTGACTAGAGTGACTAGAGTGACTAGAGAATCTTTTAACTATCAAGAAATCAGTTATATGATTTAATTTTTTCGAGCTTATCTTCAAGCTTTTTCACTACAGACTCCTGATCGTTAAGCTTCCTTTTTGCCACTTCCTGATCGCTCAGGTTCTTGGGCATATCACGTTTGTTCTGATCTATTTCGGCATTTGCTTTCTCAATCGAATTCTCTGATGACCTGATATCGCGGTTTATCTTCTTCCTTTCCTTATCCAGATCTTTCATGTCGCTCGAAGATGGAGCACCCATTCCGGTAACTGCGGTATCACCCTGCTGGTTCTGGTCCGAAATGCCGGCAAGCTTATCTTTAAGATCTGCGAGGTTCCTGTTTTCTTCTTCAATCTTCTCCGCATTTGACTTATCTGATTTCTCCATCCTTGCCTGTTCCCTTTCAAGTGAGTTAAGATCACCCTGGAGATCCCTGAGTATTTTCTTTTGTTTGTTAAGCTCATCGTTCACGACGGCGATATACTGATCCTTGCCGAAGTCGAGAAGGTATTTCCGTGCATTGGCGAATTCCGATTTTCCCAGGAACTTATCTCTTTCTGTTTCGAAGGCAGCTTTCACTTTTACAGCTCCATTCTGGTCGGTTACTGCGCTGTAAATATTCACCGGGTCGGCAGACACAGGCTTCACTTTAGCTCCATAGATATGTATTGAATTGCCTTTCTGAACAACTTTCGACCTGGTACCCTCCTGGAGAAGCTTGATCCAGTCTTTAGTGACAGTTTCGTAATTAGTCTCAGGTATCAAAACCGAGAAGGCCTGTACGGTGCCGCTTTCAAGATGAAGAGTATCATCAGTTACAGTAATCGGATTCTGGGCCCCTGCTTTAATAATAAAAAGCAGGCAAAATGCAAGTAGAGAGTAAATGTGTTTCATAGCAGTATCTTTTTTAATTAATTGCGACAATAATTACATTTTCATTTATGCATCTAAACATGCAAATGAAGGCTGGTTGTGTTGACTTCTTAAAGGCTTAATGTGAATGTTTTAACAAAATCTAAACGATTTTGTTTAGTCATTTCTTTGTGAAACAGAAATTAATAGTCGACGTCCGGTTGAAAAATGATCTCAGTGTTGTTGATTTTTATAGATACTGATGGATGAAGTAATCAGGGTGATGATTTTAAGAAAAAAGAGGGTGTCACGCATGACACCCTCAGGGAAATTTGTTATTTCATCAGGTTTAATTAAAACCCGGATTCTGAGTCATTGGTTTGGTTATATTGGCATCAATAACAGACTGCGGTATCGGGAACAAAGTATCCTTCAGGGTAATATTTTCACCTCCGAAGTGATTGTGTGCTTTTGTTCTTTCGTACCATTTGCCGGTTCTCAGAAGTGTATATCTGCGTTGTTCCTCCAGGAAAAGCTCGCGTGAGCGTTCATCGAGTATGAAATCCAGATTGATATTTGCAGATGTCACCAGGCTTGCATGCGACCTGTTTCTAATCACATTTATTGTGGCAGCAGCATCAGCTAACAGGCCAAGTTTGAACTGGGCTTCAGCTTTCAGCAGGTAGGTGTCGGCCAGTCTTAAAGCTATGTAATCATCGAAATTCGGGCTCTGGGTCACATTATCCGGGTTGGTTCCTTCGACTTTCCTTGAGTAAGGCCAGTCTGTTCTCTGCCAGGTTGCAGGTGTGAGATCGTTGGTCCAGCGCAACCAGATAGTATCCCCGTAATGATATGTCGGAGGAAGCTTATCAGCAGGATAAGGTGCATTTCCCGCTGCATCTTTGAGGATGAAATATTTCCTCATTGCATAGTTTGAACCCCTGTCGTCCTGTTTCTCATAAAGGTCGATAGCAAATTTGGTTGGAGCAGTGTAAGCCTTTCCTCTTCCGCCTCGTTCATAGGTGATCTGCAGCGGAACAACTCCGCCGATCTTTATATCCATGAATCTTCCCTGGTGATGAGCCCTGGTACACGGATCAGAACCTCCGCCGATTGTTTCAAATTCGAACTGCCACACCCACAATGCTTCGGTATTACCTTCTTCGCGGTTTTTATTTCCCTGATAGAACATGTCCATGAAGGCTACTCCCGGCTGACTCTTCTTTACGCCATAACGTGCTGTAATAAGTTTATAGTTAGGAGTGTTTATGACTTTGTTGGCCCAGTACAATGCACTATCTGCTTTTCCGACGGTCAGGTACATTTCGGAAAGATAATGCTGAACAGCTCCTTTTGTCAGTCTTCCGGCCATGACGGGCTCCACGGGAATGTATTTTTCGGCAAATGACAGATCCGAAATGATCTGTTTTCTTACATCTGCAACGGGTGTCCGGTCCCAGTCCGTCTTGATGGTGGAACCAAGGGATTCCTCCAGGTTAAGAGGAACATCGCCCCAGCAAAATGTAAGATGGCGGTAAGCCCATGCTCTTATAGCCTTGGCTTCCGCAATTACCCTGTTTTTGTTATCATCCGCAGATGAACCGGTCCCAGTCCAGTTGATGTTGCTCCTTTTCTCCGCCTGGTTAATCATGGTATTCGTGGCATTCACGATGCTGTATAACCATGCAAAGACATTTTTGAAATAGGTGTTTGAAGGACCATTAAGATCCCCCCAGAAAGTTCCGATGACTCCGAATCCCTGCCTCCAGTTGGCACAGAGGTTATCTGTTCCGCAGGTAAACATGCTCGATGTAAAGTCAATGCTTCCGTTATGCTCGGCACGAATCAGCGAATAGGCGCCGTTAAGCCCTGTTTCAAATCCTGCCAGGCTCGTATAAAGTGTCTCTGAAGTGATAAGATGAGGCGGTTTTTCCTCAAGATTGGAATCACATCCCAGCATAAAAGCAAGGAAAAGTATTGCAGTCACTATTTTGAATGTTCTTGTTTTCATAATCTTCTTCATATTAATGTTAGAACGAAAGGTTTAAACCGAAGACATACTCTTTCTGCAGGGGAATGGATTCCGAACTGCTCAGTTCCGGATCAAGTCCGCGCCATTTGGTGAATGTCATAAGGTTCCTTCCGGTTACATATAACTTGAGTTTGTTGAGTCCAAGTTTTTTAAGCATTTCAGTACTAAGGTCGTAGGCCAGTGAAATATCCTTCAATCTTGCAAAGTCAGCCGATTCGAATATGGCTGCTTCTACTCCTGCCATCCTGTGCGCGTCGACATGGTTCATCCAGAAATCATTTGAAGGATTAGCAGGCGTCCACCAGTTCTTCACTGTTGTATTATGCCTTACACCGGCAGTGACGCCGAGGTCCGACATGAGATCGTTCTGCCTGGTCACTCCCTGCACTCCATGTATAAAGACACTCATTGAAAAATTCCTGTAGGTGAAATTATTTGTAAGACCCCAGAGCATCTTCGGATCGCGTTGTCCCATGATCTGCCGGTCTTCTGCTGTCAACTTGGAATCGCCGTTTACATCTTTGATTTTTATGAAGCCGGGCTGTGATCCCCAGGTAGCTGCCTCGGCTGCTTCGCTCGTCTGCCATACACCGTCAAACACGAACCCGTAATTAACCCGTATAGGCTCGCCTATGAACCAGTTATTTACAATGTCATCGATTTCCTTCCCCTGCTCATCAAGATCACCATACAGTGAAACGATCCTGTTTTTAATGAAGGATATATTTCCCGAGGTGTTCCATGTGAAGTTTTTCTTCACAATGTTCCTTGAATTAACGGAAAACTCCACTCCGTCGTTCCGTGTCTGTCCTATATTCTGGGTTATCGAAGTGATGCCATGTACAGCCGATATGGTCCTGTTCAGGAGAAGGTCGGTTGTATTTGTTCTGAACAGGTTCAAATTACCCGAAACCCTGTTTTCAAAGATCCCGAAGTCGAGTCCGAAGTTCATGGTTTTGGACGATTCCCAGCCAAGGTTGTCTGAGCCAAGTTTGCTCGGCTTGTATCCCGGGAGTGATGTGCCCAGGGAAACCATGTTCTCCTGGCTTAACCTTGAAATGGATTCATAAGCGCCCACAGCCTGATTTCCGTTCAGACCATAAGAAAATCTCAGCTTCAATTCATTGAATATATTTTTCAGGGGAAAGAATTTCTCATTGCTGAGGTTCCATCCCAGGGCAACTGACGGGAATACTCCCCATTTATTACTCGTCCCGAACCCCGAATAACCGTCACGGCGAACTGTCATGGTTATCAGGTACCTGCTCGAGTAAGCATAGTTGAGCCTGAGCATTTGTGAAACCAGCGTTGACTCGTTATAGGAATAGCTGTTGTTGACCATTTCGGCCTGTGCCGTGGAATACCAGCTCAGAAAATCATGAGGGAATCCTGATGCACTGACCGAGTTCGAGGAATATTTATTTCCTTCGTAGCTCATAAGAGCGGTTGCAAATATTGTATGGGCTCCTATCTCCTTATTGTAAGTAAGGATGTTTTCAATTACAGTATTATTGGATATCCCGCGCCCAGTACTGGCGCTGCCTCTTGCATCGAGACCTGTCTTTGTATCGCGGCCTTTGTAGGTTGCCTGATCGGTAAGCCTGAACGTTATACCTGTGTTGATCCTGTAGGAAAGGCCCTTGACGAAAGGGAAATCAACAATGGCATAGTTGTTTGTTACAACCTGGTATGATTTGTCGATATTATCGAAAAGGGTTGTTTCAAGCGGGTTGTTGCGCAGTGGATCATCCGTTATTGGAGTTATCGTAAGATTGCCGTTCTCATCATAAGGTACAGACAGAGGATTCCTGTAAAAGAGGTCTCCCATATCAGGTGCCACTCCGCTCATGTCATCCGATGTGAGCTGTGTTCTTGTTCCGATCGAAAGCCATTTCACAATTTTCGTATCGATGTTTACCCTGCTCGACAGACGCGTAAAATCATCATTGACTATCAGTCCTTTTACATTCAGAAAATTACCAGAGATGTAGTATTTTGTATTAGGGGTACCGCCTGACACCGTAAGGTTATGCTGCTGGCTGTTGCCTTTCCTTAAACCGAGGTCGAGCCAGTTAACCCATTTCCCTGAATCATAAACATCCTGTTCTGACTGTGTCATTCCCGAAGGTAACCTCAGCATTTTGAAATTATAAAATTCCCCTCCGTCCATGATGTCAGGAATATTTGTGAAATTCTGAATTGAATATTTTCCATCGTACGAGATTGTGGGTTTGCCCTCCTTGCCTTCATTTGTGGAAATAAGGATAACCCCGTTTGATCCCCTCGAACCATAGATGGCAGCGGCAGAGGCATCCTTGAGTATCTCAATGGATTTCACATCATTCGGGTTTATGTCGCTAAGGTGTCCGCCATAAGGTATCCCGTCAACTACGATAAGAGGGTCATTGCTCGCTAGAATTGAATTGCGTCCTCTTATCTCGATCGATTCTGTCGGGGCTGCTCCGGCCGCGGTAGTCTGGATCATAACGCCCGGGATAGACCCCTGTATTGCCTGCGCAATATTGAGGTTAGGTGACAACTCAAGCCTTTCCCTCGGGAGAGAAGCAACCGTGCCTGTAATATCACTCTTCTTCTGTGTACCGTATCCAACTACGATAACTTCCTCCAAAGCTGTTACATCAAGATCAAGAGTGACATCAATCCTCGTCAGTCCGGTAACATTCACTTCTTTTGAAATATAGCCGATGAATGAAAAAACGAGTGTTGAATTTCCGGAAGGGACATTGATTGTGTACATTCCATCCATATCGGAATTGACTCCTGTTGTGGTTCCCCTGACCACAATGCTTACACCTGGCAAAGCTTCACCGGATGAACTGGTTATCTTACCACTTACCGACTGCTGGAACGGGGAAGCAGCAAGGTATGTGCCGGCGACTATAAGCAGAAGCATTATAGCCCCCTTAATGCTGAAAAAGGATTGGAGTATCCTCTTCATCAGAGAATACCATGAAGATGTTTTTTTCATAATAAATAAGTTAGGTTTAGATAGGTTTAAGTAACAAACAGGATCAGCCGGACTGTTCAGGGCAGCTGTCTCCGTGCTCATTTTTTTATGGACTATTTGCTGTTTTCATGACAGTTTAATATAAGGTTAGACATAAAAATCAATCGTCTGAATTGTAAAGGGAATTCAGCAAGAAAGAGAGTAACCCGGTATAAGACAGGTGTCAACTTACAAGATAGGAATGTTAAACTTAAAAAGAAATTTCTTTAAACTTTTTTAAGATTTATTTTAATATGAAACCCATGATTCCCTCGTGTATCCTGGGGATCACCGCACCCTGGCTACAAAGGATCTTTACTTTCTCCGAAACTGGAAACGTCAGATGGAAACGGCGCGGGATCTTTATTTCATTCCCTGCTGTAAGTATCAAACAGGCTCCTGGCAAAAAACCGCTTCAATGTTTCTTCACCAGGCAGCTCGGATGAATTTATGTAAACTGTCTTTTTTTCACCTGGAGCAAGATGAAAATAATTGTCTGAGAAACGTGCATAACTGCCGTTGATTCCTAGTTCAACGTAAGGTGCAAAATATTCAGCTGTGAGGTCGATCCTGATCCTTCCGTTCTCCACGGATTTTTTAAATTTCAGCCCTGGGTCCCTGAGTTCCAGGTATTTCGGAGGCACAAAGAAAAGCGTATTCGAGGAGAGTACGGAATCTCCTTCAAGCAGCCTGAATGAAAAAAACAGCTTTTCTCTTTTACGGTAACTGTCTTTCCTGTATGTTCCAAGCGTGGAATCCTCCCTTGCCAGATCACCCAGTCCGATCCTGTCCGTGACTGCGCTGGTATTTTCTGGAAGCAGGACATCTTTCGAACCCTTTCTTAAAACAGTCCCGTCAAATTGCGAGAGATTCCATTCCAGCCTGCATTTTTTCTCTTCAAGGCAGTCATTTGAAGAATAAATGATAACCGAGTCCTCTTTAATGACGCCGCTCAACAGGACAGGGCTGAAAAAATGTTTTGCCATATACTGGAGAGCTTTCCATCTTCCAAAATAATCAATGCTGCTCCAGGATATTACCGGCCAGTTGTCATTAAGCTGCCAGTACATGGCCCCGGTCGAGTTCGGATAATTTCTCCTGAGGGCTTCACAGCCCATCTTCATACCTTCACCCTGGAGTATTTGTGAGACTGTAACCCAGTTCCTGATACCGGCAGGAAGCCTGAACATGTCTGCTGTAAATGTTGCAATACGGACATTACCCTGGTTCTGATTCGGCTTTTTTCCCGTCAGGTTATGATGATCCATAATGGCAGAGGGGAAATACCTGTCTTCCGGAGCTGTGAAATAATTAACAGTCTCAATGTGAGGCAGCGATTGAAAACCGAACTCAGCGACGAACCTGTATTTACCCATCTGTGAGAATGCATCAAACCTCTTTTCGCCTCCCCAGACCTCATATGTATGAACTGTTCCGGAAGATGTCTGCCAGTCTGGTGTCGACTTTGTCCTGTCGAGCGGATTATGCGGGCTGCTGGGATAATACGGCCTGCCCGGATCGTAAAGTGCGGCAGTGCGCGGGATAAGATCATAGAAGATTTTGTCGAAATCCTCCCATGTGACACCGGGATATTTTTTCAACCAGTCCTGGCCGCCAACCATGTTTATTTCAGATTCATTGTTCCCGCACCACAGGGCGATTGAAGGATGATGCCTTAATCGCACAACTACATTTTTGATTTCGGCTTCAACGTTCTTCAGGTAAGATTCGGTTGCAAGATAAGGACCAGATGCAAACATGAAATCGTGCCATATCATTATCCCGTTCTCATCGCAGTAATCATAAAAGATTTCAGGTTCATACAAGCCTCCTCCCCAGAGCCGGATCATATTCATATTGGCCTCCTTGCAGGCGCTAAGGAGATCAGTGTATTTTGCCTCGGTCAGCCTCCCCGGAAGCGCGTCTGCAGGTATCCAGTTAGCTCCCTTGCAGAAAATGAGCCTGCCATTCACCTTAATGCCGAACGATAAGCCGCGGCTGTCGTTCTCTTCGCTGATCTGAATTGACCTGAGGCCGATCCTGAACTGCCTGGTATCGATTGTACCCGTATTGTCATACAATTCTGCTTTCACTGTGTATAAAGGATGCTCACCCCATCCGTTTGGCCACCATAATTCGGGGTTTGGAATAACCACAGGTCCTGAAGCAATATTTTCCCTTACCGGGAGCGTTACTCCTCCGACAGTTTTATTCCTGAGGCTCACATCTATTTTCAGGTAGAGGCCTGACCCTGAGTACCTTTCCGTTTCAGCAGAGATATCCAAAACAGCAGTTTTAGGATCTGCCAGGTCCTGGTCGATCCTGAGACCTGTTATCCTGGCTTTGTTATAACCTGCAAGCCTGACTGGTCTCCATATCCCGCACGATACGAGTCTTATTCCCCAGTCCCAGCCGAAATCCGAAGCTTCTTTCCGTGAAAAGAAGAGGAGCCCTTTGGTACCATCGCCTGTTGCATCCTTACCTTTGTGCCAGGTTACTCTAGGGTCGGCTTCAGCCTGCTTCTTATTCCATTCAAGTACCGGACTGAAGACTGCCCTGAGAGTGTTTTTGCCTTCTTTCAGATGTTTTTTGACATCGAACTCATATTCGATGAACATGTTTTGTGTGTTCGCAATAAGCGAATCGTTGAGGTACAGGGCGCAGATGTCGTCAAGTCCGCGGCAGTCAAGGATTATTTTATCTTTCTGAAGGAAAGTTCTGTCTACTGTGAATTCCCGCCGGTATTCCCATTCCTTTTTCTCGACCCACTGCGCATCGAATTCATTATCCCTGTAATATGGATCTCTCAGTTTCCCGGCCCTTATGAGGTCCTGCTGTACTGTACCCGGCACTTCAGCATCCATCCATTCTCTTTCATCTGTCGACCTGAATTGCCATTTTCCGTCCAGGTCTATAAAATCGCCGGATGGCTTTTCATCATTTAGCCGGCTGAAAGCAGGGAAATCATCCTTCGGTTTTTCGCTGAAGCTGATTTTTGCGGGCTTATTGCATGAGGCTGAGAAAACAAGAATGAGTGAAAAGATGATGAGGTTAAAACGATTCGTAAAAAAATTCATGATTGGATTCAGTATTAAGGACACAGAGGAAGGCAGATTATTTCATGATTTTTATGACCTGGGATCTTTTGAAATCAGGAAGCATGACCAGATCTTTCCTGATCTTTCCGTCTTTCCATTTATTGTGCCAGGGATCGTAAAATTTCACTCGATTGAAAGGACCCGCAA
>DATGZB010000029.1:0-125907 GCA_035297395.1 Lentimicrobium sp.
AACTCCCATAGCGGCATAGTCCAACTCGGTTTTATTCATCATTCCTTTCACAACTTCAATTTTCATTCATTATAATTTTTAACATCAATCCATTTTTAATACATTTGTGGGAACGATGAATAAAACGCTATACGTTAGGCCATATTAAAAATGAAAATTAAAGGTTACTATACTTTACGCTGTTCAGATGTGATTGAAGATATTTCGATCTACAATGAAACTTTGGATGAGCTTGATGGCTTTGAATATGAGATTAAGCATCAGAATGTAAGCGGAATTCTAACATTCAAAATCGCTGATGATGAAAAACAAATAAGCCAAGTTAAAGATTTCGAGAAATTTAATTTTCCATGGTGTGACAATATTTTAATTATTGAAGGTTCCCTAATGTGTGAAAATGAAAATCCTGGATTCATTATTGAAAAAAGAATCCGAGATTTATTCATTTTAATTTCGATTTGCAAGAATGGAATTGTTGATTATCCAGCTGGTGAGTTATTTTCAGACAAGATTCATATTCATTCATGTGATTCTTTTGTCCATTCAATTGATTTTGTAGTGCTTTCAGCTAAAAAAAACAAATGGCCAAATCTTTCTTCAATATCGATAAAGGAATCAATAATGTGGTGGGGAAACTACTACAATTCGATGGATAGTATAAGTGAGAATAAAATAGGACGTGCTATTAATGCATACTCTCATTTATTCAACTCAAGTGGAGGTAGTGATGATCCTGCAAAGTTATTTTGGGCTCTAGTAGGTATAGAAGCAATTTATGTATTGGGAAACTCAAGTTTACAAGAACAAGTAAACAAAAAAACTCAGATATTTCTTGGCGAGAGGCATGAGTTTAAAAAAAGATTTTCCAAAATGTATGATTATCGTTCTAGATTCGTACATGGTGATTTGAATTTTGAAAATAAATATTTTATTGAAACAAAGAAAATAGAAGATCATTTATCTGACTTTTGGAGTAATAGGGATTTTGCTATTAGCATTCTAGTCGCGACATTCCAAAAACTGATTGTGGAGAATAGACATAACCTTGAATTTGATTTTGTCATCAAAGAATAACATGGCCTAACAAAAAATATAGTGCATTTGGCAGATAGTGCTAATATTGAAGATGATAGCAATTAAGAAACATAGTAGTAATCTGAAAGTTTGGAGCGTTGAAATACCAAACGCACCATATTCAAAACGTTGTATCCAATTTTAGAAAACACTCAGCAAATATGCATACGATATTAGGAATTGTAATTTTAAGTTTACTTACAAGTTGTAATACTAATTCACAGACAAAGAAAAAAGACATGATTACCATTGAGAAAATTGAGGAAATGTATTCAAATATGAAATCAAATGGGGTGGACATAACCGCAGATTTTCTTTATGGATACTACTTTGTTTCAAATAAAAAAGAACTTTTAGAAAAAGCAATTCCTGATTTGGAGGCAATGACTTTTAAATTTGTTGATATTTATCAATCTGATGATAATAACTGGTGGTTACATGTTGAAAGGATTGAGTCTCATTCTGCTAAGACACTTTTCGATTTAAATAAAAAGCTTTATGCCATTGCGGACAAGTATAAAATTGAGTATGATGGGTATGATTTAGGCAATCCTGACCCTAAGAAAGCGATTGATAGAGATACATATGTTGTTCCCGAAGAATTTAAATGGACCGACTATATGGATAATGGTTTTCCAACTTTATTAGTTGGTAATACTGCTTTTGACAGATTCCCGCATAAAGAAGAATTTAAATTTTTAATCAAAGTTACAACACCGTATGAGTATGACGAGAAATCAATGTTGCCATTTGATAAAGGATTGGAGGAGCTTGATAAATTTGAGTATTTCATAGAGAATAATTTCACTCAAAATGGGATTAAAAACTACTATGTGATGAGAATGACTTATAAAGGGATTAGGACTTTTTATATTGCTATTTCTGACAATGTAGGTGCAACAGAGATACTTAAACTGATTAAACAACAAGGTAATCAGCGTGATTTTGAATTTAATGTGATTGAGGATAAAGAATGGAAATTATACAATGATTTGAGAAAAAAATTACCAAAAGAATAATTAAAACTGGCTACAACACGCAATATAGCCAAAAAGGGTCTCAGAGGGTCGCTAAATTCATCTCCCGCATCAGCTTTCATAACGTGGGATACGGACGCTGCACGCAATCCCTTTCTGGCCATATTGCCATCGTTACCTGCAAGGTTAAAAAAAAGAAAAACAAGCTGATATTGAAAAATTTAACTAGACCAAATTTGAAAATGACTGCTCCGAAAAGATTTTATTTTGCCCTCCCGCTTCTGCCCTTCGGGACAGTTTGGAAAGCCAACGCACATTGCACACATTTGCAAACCACACAAGCTAACCCACAAACCAAAATTTGCAAAAGAGTGCAATCTATCCTTTGCACAAGAAGGAACATATTTTTCCAATGTGTTTTTATCTCAAAATTCAAGATATTTAAATCTTATTTAATATTTTAGTGGAAATTTATTTTCAAGATGAATCGAATAAAGGAAGTCTTAGAAGAAAAAGGGATTAAACAAACCTGGCTAGCCGAGAAGCTTGGGAAAAGTTACAATATGGTTAATTCGTATGTAAAAAACAGACAGCAACCAAGATTAGAAATTCTATACAAAAATGCCGAAATTCTGGAAGTAGATGTTAAAGAACTTTTGGTAGACGCAAAGGATAATTATCAAAAAGATATCAAATGAAAAGAACCGGAAAATTCAGCTTTTTAAGGATACAAAACGTAACAATAAGAAATTTTACTCTTTATACAAAGAGTAACAATATTTCAGAAAATATAAATAAAGGCGTTTTCTGTCTAGCTGGGGCAAATGGTCTTGGAAAAACAACATTTTTAAATGCAATAAATTACGGACTAACCGGAATTGTGTTAGAGCCCAACAAAGAAGTATTTTCTCCTTCTGAGATATATAAATCTAACAAAAGATACACGGATAGATATTTTGTAGGAAGAATATCTATTGGAGATGAAGAATTGGCAGAGATTGAAATCAAATTTGTAATAAACAATAAAATATTTCGAATAATAAGGAACTTCTTTGAAAAGGATTCTTTGCGTTTATTTGAAGTATATGTTGAAGAAAATTCCAAAACAAAATCAGTGTTACATCTTTCAAATCTTAGTCCAATTGAGTTAAATCAGAAATATCAAGAAGTCTTAGCTAATGAAATGGGAATTACAAATTTTGACTATTTCATCTTTTTACAGCTTTATGTTTTCACATTTGATGAAAATAGAAGAATGATTTTTTGGGAACCCAGAGCGTCATCACATACCCTATCGATTGCATTTAATACAAGCGTTGAAGATACTGAAAGACTAATTGAATTAAAAAGACTAATGGAGAACCATGAATCTCATGGTAAAAATAAGAGATGGCAAGCTACTCAGACAAAGAATAAAATCAAGGATTTGATTCAGAAAAAGAATGAAAATCCGGATTTAGATAAGCAACAAAAAGAATACGAAGCGCTGGAAAAGGATTTTGGACAAATCGATAAGGAATTCAACAACGTTAAGACCGAGTATAATACTGTGCTTAAACATCAAAGTTTAATCAATTCAGAAATTATGCATCTCAAACTTGAGAGAACAAGATTATTCACAATGTACTCAGAACCTCGCTCAAAACTTCTCGAAAATACGTTTATTAAAATTTCATTAGGTAAACATGAATGTAGTATTTGTGGGTCGAAAGGTAATCAAGTAGTAGAAAATGTAAAAAGCAAGCTTTATCGTCCAAATTGCCCTTTATGTGACACTAAAATAAATGATGAGGTTTCAGTTGAACAAGAAAAGATTTTAGCTGATATAGAAAAAAATGACAGAAAAATATCTGTTAAAAATAAAGAACTAGAAGATTTGATTATTGAAGCTTCTGGAAAAAAATTGCAACTTGAAAAATCAGAATTTGAATTTCACCTTATCCAAAAGAATCTTGATGATTTTCTAAATTCTAATCCACTTGTTTCAACTCATAAAACTGGGAATCAAGGTATTGATTTTTTAATTGACACTTATCGCAAACAATTTGAAGAATTAGATAAAGAGTCAAAAGAAGAATACAAAAAAAGAGAAAGACTACTTCCTGAATATATAAAACTGCAAGAGAAAGTCGAATCAGCGTATGTTGAAGCGGAAGAAATTTTTGTTCCTATCTTTATTCAGCTTGCTAAGAGTTTTATTGGACTTGAACTCAATATCCGTTTTGAGAATTCCAAAACAAATCAACGACTCGTATTAGAATTACAAAATAGTGCAAGAACAGAACATTTTCAGCTTTCCGAAAGTCAGAGATTTTTCTTGGATATCGCTCTTAGAATGTCACTTGCAATATACCTGTCAAGAGAGAACAATGAGGCTACAATGCTAATTGATACTCCCGAAGGTTCATTAGATATTGCCTATGAAAGTAGAGTCGGAAAAATGTTTGCATCTTTTGTCAAAGACTATAATCAGAATATTTTGATGACCGCTAACATTAACGCTTCTCAGCTTTTAATATCGTTAGCAGAACAATGTTCATCTAAAAAAATGCAATTTAAAAGGATGCTGGATTGGACAGATTTAACTGTGATTCAAAAAGAAGGAGAAGCATTATTTGAAAATGTTTATTCGAATATTGAAACCGCTTTAAAAATAAAAATCAATGAGTAGCCAAGTTAAACCAGAAGCGTTTTTTGACAGCATATCAATATCAAAAAAGTTAGACGATTCATTAGATAGTTTCAAAATTCCAGAAATACACCTTTTCTCATATTTTGCCTCGCTTCTTTTTATATATAAAGGAAACAGTTTGGATGACTGGAATTATAGATTTGTAATTGACAAAACAGGATATCCTTTTTCAGAAGAATTGCAAACAGCAATCGATAGACACATAAAAAATGGATTGCTCGAAAACAGAGGTGATTTTTTTGTTATTACTAGTAGAGGTAATGATGAGTATAGTAAATTTAAAAATCTTCCCACTCTTATTTCAAGAGAGCAAGTTATAAATGCGGCGTGTACTACAAGTATACTTGTTCCTTATTCAGAAGCTCAACGAGCACTTTTAAATGACCCGGAATTATTAAAAGCAAAAGCAGTAGGAAATAATCCATGGATTGAGCATACACATGTTTATAAAAAATTCAAGGAGATAAGTGAAGCAGTTGGAGCCCCTGTTGATGATATAATAATTCCTGCTGTTTCTTGGATTAATTTCATACTTCAAAATAATTTTGAAAAATAGATTTGTATGCCAGACAAAAAAATAATAGAAAATATTTCGAATTATTATCCAATTAAAATTTCTCAATCATTTGATAATGATATTAGAAGTATTGAGAGTTTAGAGCTAATTGCAAAATCTCTAAATGATATTTTTCGTTTTTTTGAGCCTAGCTTATATGAAGGAGAATTAGTTGTTTTTAATAACTTCTTAGATAATGAAGTAATTAAAGATGCTCCAACTCTTTTGTACGACAAGAACATTTTGATAAACATGCAAGTTGATGTTATCTGCATTCAAATCATGTCTGATGGCAGATTGTTATATTGGCAAAATATCGACTACAAAACGTATTTAGATAACTCAGATACCTTATTCTATTCATTTCACAATAACAGAGAATTCTTCTATGCAAATTCAAATAAAATAGAAATAACCTGTTACCCAAAAGGAAGTCGATTTGCAACTCAATTTATTAAACTTGAAGAAGTACTTTCAAATTATGCAGTTGAAAAAATCAAATATTCCTCTTGCCCTATTTTTGAAACGGCTTGGTTTGACGATAATCGTATTTTTTTTAAAGGTGGAGGAAAAAACATACCAGAGAACATTATGCAAAGTTCTTTGAGTAACTATTTGAAGGATAATATTCGAGGTATTGAAACTGAAATTTTGAGAGAATATACTTTAGGAGCAACAAAACCAGTTGACATTAGAGTTCATTGGAAAGAAGCAAATAGAGCGGTATTAATTGAACTTAAATGGTTAGGAAAATCGAAAAAAGATGATGGAAGTATCGCTTCAGCTCACTACAACGGTAGAGTAAATGAAGGTATGGTACAACTAAAAGAATATATGGACTTAGAAAATCAAGATACTCCAACCTGTATAACTAAGGGGATATTGGTAGTAATTGATGGTCGAAGATATAATTCAGGTGTTGATACACTAACAATTAATTCTCATGATGGTAGATATTATTTGAATTCAGAACTAATTATAGATGATGACAAACAATATTATGTTTCCAATAAGCATTTTGAAAGCCCAATAAGAATGTTTGCAGAACCCATTTGTATCTGAAATTATGGTAAACGACAATTATAAACTTAATAATACTGGCGTATCAAATGCAGTTGATACGATAAATTTAGCAAGACATAGATGGTATTATTATAAAGAAGGATTCTCTCCAAATTTAGTAGAAAACGCCATTGATGAATATAACCTAAACGGCGAAAGTGTAATTCTTGACCCATTTAACGGGAGTGGAACTGTTACTTTAACAGCCGCAAAACGAAATATAAAATCGCAGGGTATTGAAATTAATCCATTCACTTCATTTTTAGCAAAAACAAAAGCTTTAAATGAAAAACAAAAAACTTTTGATAGCTTATTCGAACAAGTACTTGATGCGTGTCAGCGCGGTTCATATTCTAAATTAGAAGGCTATTCTACTTTTACAGAATCAAAGTCTAACACTCAAAAGTGGTTATTTAATACAGACGTTTTACGTGCCTTTACTGGTGGCATGGATTTAGTGTGGAACAATAGAACGAGCGCAGCGAAACTTATAAAACTTGCTTTGATTTCTTCTATAATGGAAAATTGCAATGCTACTAAAGATGGTAAATGCTTGAGGTATAGAAACGACTGGGAGTCAAATCCATTTTCAAAAGATACATTCATTTCTGCCTTTATAAAAAAAGCTGAAATTATCAGAGAAGACCTTTCTGAACGACTTTCAAAAAAGCCTCAAATAAATACATTTGACACTAGGCTATCAAAAAGGTATTCTTCTATTGAAAATTTTGATTTGTGTATTACTTCGCCTCCTTATTTAAATACTTTTGATTATACAGATATTTACAGACCAGAATTGTTTTTAGGCAGATTTATTAATTCCTCAGAGGAATTATACAAGTTGAGATTAAAAACTGTTCGCTCACATATTCAAGCAAATTGGAAAAAACCAGATGTGAGAAATATTGACAGTTTACTTTTAAAAGATGTTTATTCAAAAATTGAATCAAAAACTGATTCATTAATGCATAAACATATACCTGCCATGATTCTGGCATATTTTGAAGATATGGGAGGAATATTTAAAAGTCTTTCTGTTAATGCTAAAAAGTCTGCCCATGTTTGGATGGTTGTTTCTACATCTGCCTATGCAAATGAACATATACCGGTAGATTTAATTTTAGGTGATATTGCCACTCATAACGGTTGGAAACTAAAGGAAATAGGAGTGCTACGTGAGATAAATAAACGGATGACAAAATATAGCCCTGATATTTCAAAACTTCGGGAAAGTGTGATAATTCTGTCTAAGGATTAGTCGAAGAGCGCAGCCAAGCACATTTGCAATTCGCACAAGCAACGCACAATCGAAAATTGCAAAAGAGCTTGCCTGTTTTCCAACGCCCTTTTTGCCGACCCGAAAAACAAAATCAGGTCAGTGCTAAATTGAAAATGAAGTAGTTCTATGAAAGAAAATAAAACCCAGCAGGTAACAATCTGTATATGTCATAGCCGGTTTTGTGGGTAATTGTAAGTTGATCTCTCGCATTTACTTCATCTCGGTTTGACAGGAAAGTAGCCCGCAATCGGCTACGCCACATACAGTTAACCGTTATGTGTTATTATAAAACAACAAAATGATAAAGACTTTCGTATTTATAACGGTATTGTTATCAATAAACGCACTTTCAGCACAGACTTTGTGCGATACTAAAAGTGAAATGGTTTGGTTTATATTGGAACATCCTCCAATACCTAATTTGACAGACAACGAATTAGAGATAAAACTTAATAGTGTTATTGACCCATCATTATTGGAAAGTTACAAAGCTGACTATCTGTATATTACATTCTTTGTTAATTGCAAAGGTGAAGATTTTAACTATAAGTTAGCTAAACGGCAAGACGGCAAGGTTCAAAAGGACTCTCTTTCTAATTTCCAAGAAGTATTTCTATCTCAAATGCAATCATTGCTTTCATGGTTTCCAGGGACAAAAGAATTTTTTGAAAAAGGTAAACCAATTGAAAAGACAGTGGATTTTCAAGGATCATACACAATCCTTGTTGATGGGAGTAAATTTCACATCTTGAATGAAAAGGAAAAGAAGAAACACTTCGAACAAAAACCAAAGAAATAACAATACGTAACAGCGCCTATGCCCTATGACGTATAAAAGAGTAATTTGAAACAGCGTACCTCGCGGAAACATTGTACTTTAGACAGTGACGAAGCCCGCAAAATGGCTACCGGGGCATAGCTGCAGCACGTTGGCGGTCAGGCAAAGACAGCAACTTGCAAAAATTTTAAGCAAATGAGAATACTGATTTTTATAATGCTTTTTACTTCGACATTGATAAATGTTGGACAATCCATAGATGTTGAGAGTGAAAAATTCAAGGGAATTGAGAATTTAACTATTAAGTCATTTAATGGTTGTTGCTCACAAAAAGGATACCGAGCGATTTACTATATTGACAGAGAAGGAAATGCTATTAAATCAATGAATTATTTTAAACGTAAACACCTTGCAAGCTATGTTTATAAATATGATAAAAATGGATTATTAGTCGAGAAAATTCAAACTTATGACATAAACAACAAAGGCCGAATAGATACAACCAGAATAGATTACAGTTTTGATTCAAATAACAGAATGATTTCTAAATCTGAGTATTTCGGAAAGTGGTCAGTTGACTTAGAATATAAGAACTTCGACGCAAACAATAATCCTCTGACTGTAATAAGGACATTCAATAATTCGACGACAATTACACAGAGGAAATTTGATTCACAAAACAGGATTGTTCATATTCAGAGATTTGAAAATGACAGGATCGATTTTGAGGAGGAAATTAAATACAATGAATTCAATGACATAGTATATAGTTATATTCCGACTCTGATCGACAAAGAAACTGGAAAAATGGTTGTGTTGATTGGAGGTAACAGGCATTCAGTAACTGAATCATTTGATTATAAATATGACAACCAAAATCGTTGGATTGAGAAATATGCAATTTTTGATAATAAAAAAGTTACTTGAGAAGCGAAAGTATAAATATAGCCCGAACCGCTAACACTGTATATACAAAATGGGCGAGACAGTTGTAAATTCAAGGGTTGTAGCCCGCTTTAAAATCGTATCGGTTTGATAGTTTTGAAGCCCGCAATTGCCTACTTTACATATACTTACCGTTACCAACCATATTAGAAACCTGAATTAGAATGCAAATGGATAATTTTTTCTTCGACTACATATTTCCTGTTCTTTTAGGTATTGGAATGATTCTTTGGTTTTATTGTATTTGGTTTTTGAACAAATACGACAAAAACACAAATAGACTCGTAATGCTGTTATTTCTAAATATTTATTACGTCCCTTTTTATTTATTCAGGATTAGAAGAATCAAAAAAGAAAATAGAATAAAAGCCTTAAGTGAAGAAATATATGATTCGGACTTTATTGAAATGTCCCGGAATAGTATCATCGAGACGCTTGATTTATGGGCTTCCAAAGAAAAGCAACTAAAATTTGATAAGGCAGATAATGAGACAAATTTTACAAAGGAATTATTTCAACAATGGGAAACTGTTTATAGAATCGACAATAAAATAATTGGTGAAGCATTCAATAGTTTAGAGACTGAATTACTAATAACATTTGACAAGTCAATTACGATTAGTGATGAAAAATTCAGAAATGACTTTCCTGACATAAATGAATTTCAAAACACAAATGACTGGAAAGTTTTAAATCAATTAGCGATTGAAATAACAAAAGAAATAAAAAAAACGCTTTCCGAAAGCCGCCCCGACAACATGTACCAGCAGTAGCAGTAATTCTAAAATAATGAAATTAGAAAAAATAATATTTTTTATTTCTGTTTGTCTGACATTTAATTTCTGTCATGGACAAGGAAACCTTTTGGACAGTTGTGGGCTTGATTCAAGTAATGTATTGAATAAGTACTAAATTATTGTTATTGACAGTTTATGTTTTGCACCGATAAAGACGAAAAAGACTACAATAGACCCAAAACATGGATTTGATTTTACAGATAAAAAAATAGCTTTTTACTCTTGTACTAAAGATTCAATTACAAAAGGAGATGGACTTTTAACTAAAAAAGATTTTTTTGATTTGTTTAAACCAAGATTTTATGGGCATGCAGGAAGAGGAATTATAATTTTCAATGAAGAAGAAAAAAAAGAATCGGACGGGTTTGACGCAATAGTAATTATTGACTGTCCCTATAACTTAATTAGTAATGAAGATCTTATTCAGCAACTGTTAAATAAATACAAATAGAACTACCGCTAACATCAACTAAAACCAATAGCTATGACTGTGCGACCTGAAAAACTTGAACCCTGGGTAAAGCGCCTGCGGCATGATATGATTGAAACCGCGGCCGCTACTGGTTTTAGTTGAGAAACGTTAGCACTCATACAAAGGCGCAAAAGACTTTCCATAGTTTATGAGATTTGACTATTTTTGAAAAAAACAGAATGACTAAAGAATCAGAAATAATCTTCTACCAAGATGATGACGGGAACATAAAAATTGAAGTTCTCTTTAAAGATGAAACATTTTGGATGACTCAAAAAAAAATAAGTGAGTTATTCGGAGTTAAAAGACCTGCTATTACAAAGCACTTAAAGAACATTTTTGAAAGTGGGGAATTAGATGAAAATTCAGTTAGTTCCATTTTGGAACATACTGCAGAAGACCAAAAAAAGTATAAGACTACATTCTATAATCTTGATGTGATTATTGCTGTCGGTTACAGAGTAAACTCAGCAAGAGCAACAAAATTTAGAATTTGGGCTACTAAAACCCTGAAAGAATTTATTATAAAAGGATTTGTAATAGACGATGACAGACTAAAACAAGGAAAGTATTTTGGTAAAGATTATTTTGATGAATTGCTTGAGAGAATCAGAGAAATTCGAGCAAGTGAAAGACGATTTTACCAAAAAATTACAGACATCTACGCACTTTCGATTGATTATGATAACTCTGACTATCTTACTACAAATTTTTTTGCAAGTGTTCAGAACAAATTACATTGGGCAATTTCAGGAAAAACCGCAGCTGAAATAATCTATAATTCAGCAGACGCAACAAAACTTTATATGGGATTGACAAGTTGGAAGCATGCTCCGAATGGAAAAATTCTTAAATCTGAGCTTTAGAAGCCAAAATTAAGGCGGAGCAAGAGTTTGATAAATACAGAGTGATACAAGACAAAAACTATATTTCGGACTTTGATAAAGAAATCAAACGTATAAAAGGGAAAGACGATTACGAAGAAAAAAAATAGATTACAAATGCTAACACCATGTATAAAACATTGGGGTTTAATAGGTTATTCAAGGGTTGTGGTTCGCATCAAGTGCTGTGTAGCTTGATAGGAAATCGCCCGCAATCCCTTACTGGCCATATTTTCAACCGTTGTGTGGTTTATAAAAAGACAATGACCATGAGAATTTTAACAATGCTAACAATGGTATTTATAATGATTTCCTGCGTCGGGCATGGAAATTCAACGGGTAAAACAACTGCTGGAGAAACGGCTGATAAAAAGGATACATTAAAATATTATTGGCAACCTGATTATAATACATATTCATTTGATACTGTTATCAATCGGACAAATTATCGAATGAAAACGTATTGTTTAAATGATAGTGCAGTTTATAACGAGACTTTTTCGGCAGAGAGAAACAAAAATAAGAACCTGATTGAATATAGCGTAGCACATAATTTTGCAACTGATTTTACGATTAAAACTGACGATAACGAGATTAAGTTACATTTGTTAAAGGAGAATTTTAAGGATAGTTTATCACCTGATTTCTATAAGATTTGTCATATGTGGAAAAATGAGTTTTCACATGCAGAGAATGGGCAACTGATTTTTCGTGCGACATTTGCCAAACCAGATACAGATTATCAATTTGCTATTTTATATCTGATTACGGATAAAGGTGATTTTAAGATATTAAAAGTAGAAGATGAATCATATAATGGTTCAGAAGCTGAATAAATTACGCCACACAACACAATCCCTTACTGGCCATATTGCCAACCGTTGTAGGCAATGTTAGAAAGACATTTATCGATGCAATGAAATATATCTTAACATTAATCGTCTTGTTTTATCTTAGTTCTGGAGTTAGAGCACAAATTGACTCAGCTATAATTAACCAACAGTTGGCCGGTCATTCAATTTCGTATTATCTGAATCATGATCAAATTCCTCAAGTTTGTAAAGACCTTTTCTTAAAGAAAAGATCTCCCATAGATGATAGCGATATCTTATCGTTAATGGACAGTATTTTCACAAGTAATAATGATACTAGACCATTTTATTTTTTGACCATCACTCAAACTATGGAGAAGGCAGATGGTGCTTATGCAGAACCGTTAGGAATGATGGCAAAATCATTTGTTGAGAAGAGGACAAAAGAATTTTTAGTTTTTTTTATGAATGAATCGCTTCTCACAATAAAGGATTTTGATGAATGGGCAAAGTCCGTTGCAGGAGAGATTGAGATAATATCAGAAGGTAAAGAACAATTGGAAATAGATACAGTACAAAGTAAAATGCTAATGAATTGTTCTGATTGTGCAGAGACACAAAAGCAATTAATCTTAAATTTTATAGATAAAGTTAAAAAACACTGCCCCTAACAGCCGGTAATACGCAATTGCTGGGTTGAGGGGTTGTGAATCGACGGTTTATCCTAATTGTAAAAGCCTTGAATTGAATAAACAGAAATTTAGCCCATTTAATGAGCAACCACCAATAGACTGTAGATTCCGGAGCAAACTGACCCCCCATTCCGGAGCAAACTGACCCCCCATTCCGGGATACTTACCCCAGGTAATTTGTTAAAACGTGTCTCTTGGTTGAATAAGATAATAAAAACGATATAAAAGCCTGGCCGGTTACAGTGCATTAATTTTATGATAAGGTGAATCGCCAACTTAAAAGTAATTGCACTAATGAGCTTTACTTGAAACTAACATAAAACGATTTTCCTGACATCAGTAAGATGGTCGTAATTGGTACAAAGACCGAAAGGCTATTAGATTACATTGCTTTAACCAGATAAGTCTGGACGGTCAATGGAAAGAAGAAAGGGGTGCAGACTATTGTGACCTCAGTTATAAATTTCAATGTATAATTACCTTATTGACAAACGTTTCATCCTCTGTTTGTACTTTGAGAATGTATAATCCTAATGCTTTATCAGGTAAAATGATTGCTATTTCGCTACCTGAAAACAGCGAGTGACATACCACCTGGCCACTGCAATTTATCAGTTCAGCCAAACCTCTTTTACAAGGTTTGTTTAATTCTGCTTGTATAAAATTCTTTGCCGGGTTAGGATATACCTTGATATTATCGGCATAAATGAATTTATTATCTGCGGATAGAACGATTCCATTTTCATTATAGACTACTACGCCGTTATTGGTTGCAAGCCATTTATTGTTTAAATAGTCAACCTTTAAATCATAAGTGAGGGATATGGGTAATCCTGAACCCTGATCATAGGAGGATATCACTGTGAAGGTGTTGTCATGCAATTTTACGAGTGCGGTTTGCAATGAAAACCATTTATCCACTGCTGCATCAACTGCTACTTCCATAATAAAATCATTCGGATAGCCGAATTCACTGGTGTTATATAATGTCCAGTCTGATCCGTCAAATTTTGCAAAATCACCGTTGTAGTTATCTGTCACTACCCACAAAGTTCCATCCGGTTCGACAGCCAGCGCTCTGATAGTATTCCCTGGTATTGGTGAATTTGATGCGGTATAATTAGTCCACACACCATTATAATACGAACTTAGCCCTTCGTAAGTTCCAATCCATACTTTACCATTATCAGCTATCACAATATCCTCTATGTAATCATCAACAATACCGGAATTTCCTTCAGTGTATGATGTCCATTGATTCCCGTTAAAAACATGAAGTCCGGTCTGAGTACCACACCAGATATTGTTATCTTCATCAACAGCCAGTTTAAATACCCGTGAGTAATTTGGCACATCGTAGAGCTGCCATGTTGTGTCGTTGTATTTTGCTATTTTAGGGGACAATAATCCGAATCCAAGCCATTTATTATCATAATTGTCAACTGTAACGCAATAAAAATCAGCTTTTGGGAGGATTGTGTTATTTTGATCAAAACTATTCCATGTAAAGTTATCGAACGATGTAACAGCTTCAGCTTCTCCGATCCATTTAGTGCCATTACTTTCAAATCCGATGAAGCCTGTATTATTCGATTGTAAGCCTGAGTTTGAAGTAATAATTTTAGTCCAGTTTGTACCATCAAATTCAACCAGACCTTCTTTGGTACCGATCCATATTTTTCCTGCTTCAGCCTCTAAAATGCCAGCAATGACATTATTTGGCAACCCTGAATTTTCTTTTGTATAGATTGTCCATGTACTATCACTAAGCATTGCGAGAGCACCATCATTATCATAATAATTGAAACCTATCCATTTCCGGTCCTGAGAGTCGATGGTTAGTGTAACACACTGATTACTGGGCATTGGTGAGTTCACCGCCATATAGAAAACCCACGATGTGTCGTTAAACATATTTATACCGCCACCATTTACAACAACCCATTTATTACCAGCTGTATCTATATCTATATCATAAATCCGGTTGCCTGTGAGATATGAATTTTGCATGTTTAATACCAACCAGTCTGTACCATCAAACCTGGCAATTCCGTTATTTGTACCAACCCAGATGATATTTTCAATTATAGAAATGGAATTAACCACATTATCGGGCATTTCTGAATTAGAAGTTTTATAAAAAACACTTTCGCTGCCATTAAATTTACCCAGTCCATAAGTCGACTGGTATCCTCTTCCATATCCAAACCACAGATTTCCTGAAGCATCCGTAGCCATGGAGGTGATATCCTGCCCAACAGGAACTCCAAGATCATCCAAAGTATAAAATAACATCTCTCCATCAGTTATTTTTATGACATAATAACCTGATGCAACCCATTTACTACCATCAGGAGCTACTGTAATTGCTGTAGTAAAGTTCGTTAACAAATCAGAGTTAGCGCTTGTATAAAAGTTGCTTTGCCGTGTTTGTATGTTTGTACTCACTAAACCACCATAAGTGGTAGTCCATATCAATCCGTTTTCTTTTGCCATCCCTCTGATATTCTCACCATAGGTGTAATTATACCAGGTATCATTCTGGCCAAAGCAGAGCATATTGCCAAAAACCAATGCAATTGTTAAATAGAGTATAGAATTCTTCATGCTAAGTTGTAGTTAGTTGGGAACATTATAAAAAGCCACTTGAAGAAAAGCTTATGGTCAAAGATATTAAAAATATTTTTTAAGTTTATTACATTAAATATATGAGTTTCCTTATCCTGTTGTTTTGCGCGTTTTGCAGAGGCGAGGGGATTAAGATTAGATGTTATTTAGACAACTTCTTCGGATATGGTAATAGGGAATTAATTTTTATATATTTGTGTGGACATACAAATAGAAGATATCCGCTAATTCCAGCGCGCTGCCGACGTTATGTAATATGGTAAAAGAACCTTATGAGAAGAATTAGATTCAGCAAAGAACATTTATCTATTCAAATCATAGGTAGGAAGAGATTTTGTATTGGAATTTTTGCGGGACTATTTACTGCCATTTTAATTTCCCTGGCATTTCATCTTATCAGAGAGATCTACAGATTTGTGGCATCTATTTCAGCTGACTTGCTGATCCTTCCAGATAATGAATTGCGATTTTTTAATTACTTTTTTTCATCTCTCGCAACAACCTTGGGATTCTGTATTACCATCTGGATATGGATGAGTAATTTCTCTAAGAACAGGAGAATGGATAGATTATACAAACAGCTATCCAGGGCAAATGCTCTGTTGTTTTTTGGGATTATTCTAATGTTAATTACACGCATTGGCTCAATCCCGCCAATTCTTTCATATGGGATGCCCGGCTATGACTACCATTTCAACCTTTTCGAAGATTTTAGGATGTTATTTATTCTTCTGCCATTGGTAATATTTTTGCAAAGTTGGGCTTCTGTAGGAATGGTTTATCGCACCGGAAAATGGATTTTAGTATCGTTTGTAATTTGCATCCTTACAGCATTTTCTCTTAACATGACCACAACAGTCAATCAGGAAAAAGTAAATAACTCATATTACTTAAGATTTGAAAAAGACTACCAATACCTCGACAAGGAAATTTCTAAAGCTAAAGCTGATTACGGAATTCAATTTGAAAATTCGACAATCGATATCCTGAAAAAATGGTATTCTGAAAGTTCGATTGAACAAGTAAGAAGCCTTAAGGAGGCATTTTTAAGAAGTAATCCAGTTTCACTGGACACGATTATTCTTCAGAAAATGGTAATCAGAAACTTCAAACCGGATGGTTATCATATTGGACGCAACTCCATTGACGGTTGGCCATATGCATTACCTAACGACATATTAAAGCAAATTCGACTTTATGACGTCAACTCAAATGAGACAAAGGAACTTTTTGATGTTTTAAAGGAAGAAATTGACCTTATTAATACACCGTACATTGAGTGGCAGGAACTCGGGAAATTCACAGAAACAGAAAGAAGAAGGAGCTTAGGCGCTAATTATTATATCCCACGCTCAGTCATAAGACGAATAATTGCAGTAAAAGACAGTTTAGTGAGGGACGTCCGATACACAGATTTATCAAGAATTTTACCTGAAATTAATCGCGATAGATTAGATATCGTGCCATAAGTGAAGGTTTATAAGGTATGGGCCAGCTAAAAAAAGCTTTGCAGTACCATTTTTAATTGAATTACAATGATTAGACTAAATACAATATGACTTCAGAAATTAACAATATCAAATTGAGATACTGGATTATATCAATTTATTTGCTGGTTTCATTTGTGGGCTTTTTGATTTTAAGGCTATACATTTTTAATCAAAGTCAGTCCATTTCAGCTAATAATAGTTTGGTTCTCTCAATTATGGGAACGGCATGGATAGCCTTATCTAGCTTTGGGATTTACTTGTCTAGTCTTATAATTATTTCAATTCTGGGATTTATTATATCGAATAGATTAAAAAAGAGCGAATCAAAAATTGCATTTAGATTTTTATCTTATTTAATGATTTCCTTTTTTGTAGCTTTTGTGATTTATTGGATTATTAATAGCTAAGACAATAATGAGTTAAATTTAAATAGTCTGTGCATAATAAGTAGAAGGTATTCCGATAAAAACCAATAGACAAATATGAATATAAAACACATAATAATATTGGTAGTTGGGCTTTTAATGATATCCTTTGTACCTACTGACTCTGTAACTTCAAATAAGTTATCAGTATTGATCGTCAAATTAAGATATAACTCACACGGAATTACTGGTTTTGGTGGAAGCTTGAAAGTTCGAAATCTTGAAACGAATGAAGTTTATGAAAGTAAATCGAAGAAAGGATTCGGCCCTTATGTAATAGTTGAAAATATACCGGTTGGAAATTATAAAGTTGAAGATTTAAAAATCATATCCGGACCAAATGTTTTAACATTGGGTAATGAACTTGAATTTAACAGAATAAAAATTGACACTTCACAAGTTTATTATCTTGGTAGTTATTTGACAAAAAAAATTCCGCCAATTAAGGATTTAAACTTCCAAATGATAAGAACTGAAAATGATGAAAAAGAAACAATTTATAAGCAACTAAAAAAGAAGTCGGACAACTGGCAAAAGCTGCAAATTGACTTTCAGCAGACCATATTATTAAATGACACCACTACAATTAAAATAAAAAAATACCGATAGCATGCGGATAAAAAGGCCAAACAGTAGTTTATTCAAGGGTTGTAGTCCGAATCAACTTTCAATGTAATATGATAGGAAAAAGCCAACAATCCCTTACTGGATCCACCGCCAAACGTTGTGAATCATGCAAAAAAAGACCAGCGATACCAATATGTTAAGAAGCAGAAACAAAATTATTTCTGTAATTGAAATACTTCTTGGAATTATTTTATTTATTAGAGAAGTTTATCTAATGATTACTCTTCCAAGTATTCATGATGATATATATGGCGGTTTAATAGATCTCTTTAAATATAAAGAGAATACACATTTTTTAATTTTATTATGGATTTTGCTTATTGCTATAGGAATTGTAAGTTGGTTCAATGTTGATAGAAAATGGATTTCCAATAAAATACTTGTTATGGCTGCTGTTTTGATATTTATTATAGGAGTAACTTTATAATAAAATCGAGAAAAAAAGCACGAACGCACAGCAGCCGGTATAAGCTATTTCTGGCAGTTGGTAGCTGACAATCTCAGGATCTGGATATGAACGATATTGATAAAATACTAACCAAACAGGTTAAAGATAATAAAACACCATCTGTTCAGTATATCATTTTCACAACGGACACAATAATTCATAGATTTCAACTTGGTTATGCTGACATAAAAAACAAACAGAATACACAGGAAGAAACAACCTATAACGCTCATTCTGTAACAAAAACTTTTACGGCTTTATCAATTTTGCAGTTAGCCGGGCAAAAGAAAATAGATATTGAGCAACCGGTAAAAAAGTATCTGCCGGAATTCCCTTTTTCATCAGAAATAACAGTTAAACAGCTTATGACACATTCTGCGGGAATTCCAAATCCGATACCTTTAAGCTGGATACATTTGGCAGAAGAGCATCTTACGTTTAACAGGAATGAGTTTTTCTCTCAAATAATGAATAAGCATAAGATAAAATCAAAACCAAATGAAAAATTCGCTTATTCAAACCTCGGGTATGTTTTACTTGGACAACTTATTGAAAAGGTTTCAGGGATCAGTTATGAAGATTATGTAAGAGAAAACATCATACAGCCTTTAAATCTTAATTCAGGTGAATTGGATTTTATTATTACTGACCTTAATCAACATGCAAAAGGGTATCACAAAAAGTACAGTATCTCAAATCTTATTTTGGGTTTACTGATTGACAAATCAAAGTTTGTTAATGAAACCGAGGGTAAATGGAACTCTTTTAAAAATAGTTATGTAAATGGTGCTTCATACGGTGGTTTAATTGGAACACCTGTTGCTTTTATGAAATACATACAGGAACTTTTAAAGCCGGATTGTAAATTAATAACTGAGGATTTTAAAAAGCTGCTTTTCATCGAAAATCTAACAAATGATAATAAGGCGACAGGTATGTGTTTATCCTGGTTTTGTGGACAATTAAACGGAAAGAAATATTTCGCACACGCAGGAGGAGGCGGCGGCTATTATTGTGAAATCAGAATTTATCCGGACCTTGGAATTGGAAGCGTGATAATGTTTAACCGGACCGGAATGTCAGATGAAAGATTTTTGGATAGAGTTGACAGGTATATAATAAACGAAAAAATAGACAGCTGGTAAGACGCATTATAGCCTTGGAAACCTTTTTTTTAGACTGACAGAGATCGTTTCGAAGCCCCCAACTTTCTTAACTGCAAAACGTTACCAAGTAATTGGACTGGCTGCTTGGTCAATAGCGACCAAATCAATAAATGCTCAGATGACACAAAAACAATTGACTTATGAAAAGGCTTCTCTTCTCCATTTTAATAATATCAGTCTACTCTTGCTCAAATAGGGTAACACAAGCTGACGAAGAATCTGTAAGAAAGGTCGTACATGACTTTGTTGCGGACTTTAATGACGGGTCATTTAAAAACGCCGACAACTATACGACAATCGACTGGGATCACATCAACCCGGGTGGTGGAATCGACATCGGTCGCGAATCAACACTTAAAACTGTCAGGGCAGTTCACCAATCATTTTTGAAGGGCGTTTCCATGACAACCGACAGCATGAAAGTTCGATTCGTTACCCCGGAAGTTGCCCTGGTGACAGGCTATCATTCAATTGACACCTACGTAACCCCCGACAGTGTAAGGCATGAAAATGAACGACAAATAAAATCTTATGTTATCGTTAAGCAAAAGGGCAAGTGGTTATTAACACTTGACCATAATACCAGTATTAAGTGAAACTTAGTGTGTGCTTTCAGCAGATGAAATATATTTGGTAGAAACGTTCATATCAATCGTTAAAGTTTAACTTTACATAAGTCCAATTTCAGCAACAAATGGATGATTTGTTTGAAAATATTGATAAACAAATAGTATTCAACCAGGGAAAGAATATTTTTAATGAAAATCTTGACGCGTTTCAGTTTTCTGAAGAAATTGTTAAAGCGGTTTCGGATATCGCCAGATTAGATCCTGACACTAAACAAATTTTAATTGACTATGCGACCGACAGGGCAATTGCAGAATTTTGCAGGGTAAATCAGTACTATTCATTTGACTTAAAGGCAAGAGCAGAATTAAAGAACATTTATACTGACCTTTTTGAAAGTTTATGCACATTGAAAATACCCGTAAATGAACTTTCAAAAAAACACTATGACAGATTAAGAGACTGGATAAAGAATAGTAATCCTTTTGCGGTTAAAATTTATAGCGGTGTAAATAAGAATATGCCTCCTGTTACATGCTCGGAATACAGTCCGGACCTGCAGATTGATCTTTTAAAAATAGATATTGGACAATTAATGCAACCTGTTCTGGATGTGGGTTGTGGAAGCAAAGGTAATTTGGTAAAATTTCTGGCAAACCTTGGAATTGAGACTTATGGTATTGACAGGTGCAAATTCCCTGCAGGGAATTTAGTGACAACCGATTGGCTTATTTATAAATATGGAAATGATAAATGGGGCACAATTGTAAGTAATTTAGGGTTTTCGAATCATTTCCAGCACCACCATCTAAGAGAAGATGGAAAATTCATTGAATATGCAAGAACTTTCATGAATATCCTGAACTCCCTGAAAGTTGGCGGCAGCTTTCATTATGCACCGGATTTGGAATTTATTGAGAAATACCTTGATAATAAGCAGTTTTCTGTTCAGAAACATAGTATAACCGGATACGAATTTCAAGCAACGGTTATAACAAGACTAAAATGAAGGCCATTGGTCTTTTTGACAGACTAAATGTTTCGCGAACTACTTTTAAACACCGCAGGTTTGAACTACTTTTGAACAACCTTTGAACATTTTATTGAAAATGGGAAAATGTTAAAATTCTTAAGGAATATCGATAAAGAAGGTTATAAACCTAAGTACGGTGGCCTGGATATTTTTAAGTTTATCGGTCCCGGGCTTTTAGTAACGGTTGGTTTCATTGATCCCGGAAACTGGGCTTCAAATTTAGCTGCCGGGGCTCATTTCGGATATGCACTGCTTTGGATGGTTACCTTATCGACCTTAATGCTGATCTTACTTCAACATAATGTGGCACATCTGGGGATTGCCACTGGACTTTGCCTCTCTGAAGCTGCTACCATTTATCTCAAGCCCTCTTATTCTAAACTTATTCTGTCATCAGCAATGCTGGCATCTGTTTCAACCTCTTTAGCCGAAATTTTAGGCGGTGCCATTGCGCTTAACATGTTATTCGAAATACCTCTTAGGGCGGGCGCAATAATGGTTACCGTCTTTGTAATGATCATGTTGTATACCAATTCATACCGGATGATGGAAAAATGGATCATTGCCTTTGTTTCTGTTATTGGCTTATCATTCTTATACGAGCTTTCGCTGGTGGATATAGATTGGAATTCTGCTTTGCCCGGATGGGTTACTCCATCCTTTCCCAAAGGATCGATGATTGTGATTATGAGTGTGCTGGGTGCTGTGGTGATGCCCCATAACCTGTTCCTGCATTCAGAGATTATTCAGAGCCGGCAATGGAATCTTGAAGATGATAAGATCATTAAAAATCAACTGAAATACGAATTTCTGGACACGTTGTTTTCGATGTTGGTGGGCTGGGCTATTAATAGTGCTATGATACTTCTGGCTGCAGCTACTTTTTTTGCTGCGAAAGAGCAGGTTACAGAACTTGAGCAAGCCAACCGGTTATTAGATCCTTTACTGGGTAACCATGCAGCAGTAGTTTTTGCAGTAGCCCTGCTTTTTTCGGGCATTGCTTCTACGGTCACCTCCGGAATGGCCGCCGGTTCTATTTTTTCAGGCATGTTTAAAGAACCCTATGATATTAAAGATAACCATTCACGTTTGGGGGTCGCAATTTCATTGGTGATTGCGCTGGGAATCATCTTTTTAATTTCAAATCCTTTTAACGGACTTATTATTTCGCAAATGTGTCTGAGTATTCAATTGCCGTTTACTGTTTTTTTACAGGTATATCTGACATCATCAGCGAAAGTGATGGGTAAATATAAAAATTCAGATTTTTCCAAAATCCTTCTTTATTCAATAGGCGGAATAGTAACTCTTTTAAATATTGCCTTATTTGTAAGCATGTTCAGTTAACGGGTATTTTGCTTCTTGTTTGTTCGATACTTTCTTCATAATTTCGAAGAAAAAATATCAACACTTAACAACCGTGTTATGCGAGTAAAAATCCTGACAATCCTGCTTATTGCATTGCTCCCTTTCCAGTTATATTCTCAGATTGAAGATGAGATCAGAGCATATGTTGATACTTCTGAATCTATGGTTCAGCAAGGCAGGTTATTAATGCTTAAAGAGCTTAATCAGAATAACCTTGGTAAAACCAGGGAAATATACGATTACCTGACTGCGTTGACCAAGGATGGGCCCTATGCTGCATTTTACTATAATGAGGAATTGTATATAAACATGCTGACCAATGATTGGGAGACTGTGGATAAATTAATGATGGACTACGATTACCGGAATGACCTTGTTTATCAGAGCTCAAGGGATTTAGCGGTAAAAACTCAGGCAATGGTCTCGATCAACAGCCAGTCTCTTACAGAGAGTTGTGAAAAATCAAGCATAGATGAGCAGCCAAAAATGCTGATCAGGGCATTACTCACATACCTTGATTCTGATGAACACGACGATAAATACAATGCACTGATTTCTGCCTATAAAAAGAAATACCAGAACCAGAAGTATGAAAGTTTTGAGAAAAAATTCATGCCTGTCAAGAATATTATAGCGGCATGGAGTTTCTCGCTTGGTTCGGGGATGGTATTCCCGACAGGTGACCTTGGACTTGATTTCCCTGAGAATGTTGCAATTAATTTTGGTATGGACGTCAATGTTAATAAAGTTTATGCATCACTTTATATCCAGGGCTCAAGCCTGAAACTGCAAAGGCCGTTTTACGTCTACTCAGGAAGTGATACCATGAAATTTGCTTTCGATGAGAAATTCGCCTATTTTGAAGGAGGACTTAAAGGAGGATACTTCCTCATCAGAAACAACACGTTTCAACTGGCTCCTTATGTATCCATTTTAGGCAGTTCTCTTAAAAGCACTAAATACAGTGATCCCGAAGATGATGATTTAGAGTATGAGATATTCAATTCATTTGCCTATGGCGCCGGCCTTCACTCGGAGATTAAACTTTATGAATTTAAAAAGAAGATTCCCTCTTATGGCAACCCGGATACATACCTGAGTTTTAAACTTGATGCCGGATACAATAAAATAGCAAAATTTAAAGACAAAACTTCCATTGGCGACATCCCGTATTTTATGGCTGCCTTGGTTTTCGGGTTAGGGAAGTTCTAAATCTTTTTAGTCACTTTTTGAAATTGTATCAGAATAGTAATTAAATTTATATAGTAAATTAATTACGATTGGCAATTGAAAACAACCATCCCGACATTGATTGGGTGCTTGATAGCAATGCTTTTTAAATTCCTGACACCATGAAACACATTATTTTAGCTCTCTTTGCCATAGTTTTGGTAGCCTGCACCAATCATAAAGAGAACAAAATTAACTACGGATCAAATACGGCTGTTGGAAAATACGCCGATGTAAATGGCATTAAAATTTATTATGAGATTTACGGAGAGGGTGAACCACTTTTGCTTCTGCATGGGAACAGCGGTTCGATAGAAAATTTTACGTACCAAATACCTGAACTATCAAAGCATTTTAAAGTTGTCGCCGTTGACAGCAGGGCACAGGGCAGGACCACTGACTCGGACCAGGAGATTACTTATGCACTGATGGCATCGGATATGGCCGGATTAATCGATCAACTTAATCTTGGAAAGGTGAATGTGGTTGGTTTCAGTGATGGTGGAAATATTGGATTGGAATTAGCGTATGCCCATCCTGAAAAGATTTTAAAAGTTGTCACTGCAGGAGCAAATTATTCACATGAAAATTTTATAGCTCTTCCGGACAGTGTCGTCATGGACCCCGCTGATCCTTTGATTCAGAAGACCTCAGTAATGAGAGAAAATTTCAGTACATTAATGAAAAGACTGTCGCCGGATACCACCAGGCTGCCAATAATCAGGCAGAAACTTACAAGCCTGATGGAGAAATATCCGAATTTTACTCCTGAGCAGTTAAAGACAATCCATGTTCCTTTCCTTGTAATAGCTGGTGACCATGATATTATAAGTATGGACCACACGATTTCCCTGTTCAATTATCTTCCTGAAACTCAACTTTTTATAGTTCCCCATACATCGCATCTGGCTTTAATTGAAAATCCTGAGTTCATTAACAGTGAAATTATCAGATTCCTGAAAACACCTTATGCAGATATTGACCGGTATTATTTCTTTAAATAAATTTCCTGGCATGTTGTAGAGACGTGGCGTGCCGCGTCTCAGCAACCTCGGTGCTTGCCATATCCAGATAGGGCTGCCGCGTCTCTACATCGGGCAGGAATATTTTTTTCTATATTTGTGATTCATAATTAACATCCATGAACTATAAGACCTTCATTCTGGCAGCATTCTGCTGGTTAATTTTTATACCTTTTGCGAAATCCCAGGTTTATGACCAGGCTAAATTATTTAAGTTATTGCCCGAAATACCGTCAAACCTATTAACTGCCACAGAAGAGGAAGTATCTGCTTTCAGGAGAAGTTGTGATTCGATAGATGAGGTATTGACGGGATATCAGGAAAAATATAAACGTACTTCAGATTCTGAGACCAATAGCGCATTGATCATGGAATATTACGATATCAGGGATTCTATCCTGGACTTGAATTCTACGCAAAGAAGCAAGTACTATGACCTTGTTCCCTTATTTTCGGATCTCGAATTTGAGCTATCATCAAAAAATGATCTCATAAAAGAGTCAATTGAGAATTTAAAGTATGAGGGAAATAAGGTTGAGGAGATAAAAGCATTGAATGACCAAATCTATGCAAACAGGTTAGAATGCAGCCAGAAACAAATAGCCTTGTACCTGCAATACATGCGTGATTACAAGACTAAGCTGGATCAAATCGCTGAGAAAGCCAATAAATCAGAATCCCTTCCACTTCCGGATCACCTGAACAAGAATGTTTCGTATGTGTTGATGAATGTTAAAAACTACCTGAAATACCTGAGTGAGGCATATCAATTCAACCTTGACCCAGACAATTTGGCCGAATAAATGAACGTACAACAACAAATCGATCAATATTTTGATACCCTCACAGAAACAAAACGGAGTGACATTCAGGAGCTTCACCGGATAATACTTCAGGTGAAACCGGACTGTAAATTATGGTTCTTTGATGGTAAAAACGACGAAAACAGGACGGTTGCCAATCCTACCATCGGATATGGAGAACTTTTATTAAAATATGCGAATGGCACAAGCAGAGAGTCGTTTAAGATTGGTATCAGTGCGAATACAACGGGGATCTCGGTTTATATACTAGGAATTAAAGATAAAAAACTACTGTCCGAAACATATGGAAGTAGATTGGGAAAGGCAAGCGTTACCGGGTATTGTATCAAGTTCAAAGCTTTGAAAGACATAAATGAGGATACGCTTGAAGATGCAATACGATTCGGGTTTTCTAATGAGAATAGTTAGGCATTCATGCCGACGGCCTTTCACATTTCCAAATCCAACCCCAACTGGTCCTTCAGTTTCCGGACAGCCGGCGCTTTTTCAGCCAGGAATAGGAATTTCTCTGTATCTGTATAAGGCCTTCTGGTTTCAGGGGTGACTTCAATCAGTGTGGTGGTAATTGACAATGTGCCATTCTTCAGCGCTTTTCTGAGGTATGCAGTGATCTTACGCTTGTATTTAAAGACCTCTTCTGCCTGAAGGGTATTGTCAATTTTTATATTGACAATATTATCCTCAAGCAATTCGGGCGCTCCAAGGAGTAAAGTATGCTGCAGCATTGGTAATTCGGCTGTAATGGAATCAATCATCACAGGCCATACGCGCAGCAGGTCACTGATGCTGACATGCTCTGAACCATACAACTCGCCGGGGAGTTCATCCTCCTCTTCCTCCGGGGTTTTTTCAGTCGTTGGTTTCTTTCCTTTCATAAGTCCGCCCAGGTCAAGCCCGGTAAGTGAAGTACTTTTTTTAACAGCAGGTGCGGGAGATTCCTTAACTTCTGTTTTTTGGTTAACCGTTGAAGCGGATTCCGGCGGGTTTTCTTTAAGCTGTTCTTCGGCTGGTTTCCGGATGTCAGATGATACCGTTTCCTCCTTTTCGACCTGTAAACCGGGATTACCGGCAGCAGGTTTGCCCTGTGCAGGATTCGCAGAAGGAACATTTGTAACAGGCTGGGATGTAACAGGATTATCTGAAGCAGTAGTGCTAAGGGGCTTTGATTGTGCAGGATTCGCAGAAGGAACCTGGGTTGCCGGTCCGGAAGATGCAGCTGGTTGCTGGTTTCCAGGATTATTTGGGGAAGAGAGGATATTGCATAATTGCATCAAGACAATTTCAACATGGAGTTTCTTGTTATTACTGGTTTTATAATTAATATCACATTCGTTGAGAATTTCAAGAGACCTGAATATGAACGGAACAGTGCATTGGACTGCCTGTTTTGCGTATTGTTCTTTGATACTTTGGCTTGTTTCAAGTAATTTAAGGGTTACTGAATCCTTGCTTACCAACAGGTTCCTGAAGTGCTCGCCCAGGCCTGTTATGAAATGCTGCCCTTCGAATCCATTATCCATGATCTCATTGAAAATAAGCAAAGCATTGCTGACATCTCTGTTAAGAATATGATCTGTAATCCTGAAATAATAATCGTAGTCAAGGACATTCAAATTCTCAATAACCTGTTTGTAGGTCAGGTGGTTGCCCGCATAACTGACCAGCTGGTCGAACATGGAGAGGGCATCCCTTAAAGCTCCGTCGGCTTTCTGGGCAATAATGTGAAGTGCTTCAGCCTCAGCCTGTATTTTCTCACTGTCAGCAACAAACTGCAGATGCTTTGCTATATCGTCAACACTAATTCGCCTGAAGTCGAAGATCTGGCAGCGTGAGAGTATGGTTGGTAATATCTTATGTTTCTCAGTGGTTGCCAGAATGAATTTAGCATATGAAGGGGGTTCTTCCAGTGTCTTTAGAAATGCGTTGAAAGCCTGTTGTGAAAGCATATGGACTTCATCGATAATATAGACTTTGTAACCCTGTTGCGGAATGATCCTCACCTGGTCGACCAGGTTCCGGATGTCGTCAACCGAATTATTGGAGGCAGCGTCAAGCTCGAATATATTAAATGAAGAAGAAGTATTAAATGTAAGGCACGATGGGCAGACGTTGCATGCTTCACCCTCTGGAGTGATATTCTGGCAATTTATTGTTTTGGCAAGGATTCTGGCGCAGGTGGTTTTTCCGACTCCACGGGGACCTGTAAAAAGAAATGCCTGTGCTACCTGCTGATTTCTGACAGCATTTTTTAAAGTGTTTGTGATTGCTTCCTGACCTACCACTGTTGCGAATGTCGCCGGCCTGTATTTACGCGCTGAAACAATAAAATTTTCCATCGATGACTCTTATTTCTGTCGTCAAACTTACGTGTTTTTTAGATTACTTTTCAAGGAATTCAACAGCAATAAGCCGGTCGAACCGTGATCCCTGTTCCCTGTTATAAACCAGGATTGTGTAGCTGTTTCCTGTTTCCGAATGGTTACCTTCAGCCTGTGAGAAATCAACCTTGCCGGTTTTTGAGTCCACGAATCCATACAGGTAATTATAATAGCCTTGTTTTAACAGAACGCGTGCCTCATAACCCTGCCGGGCATAATCGTAATTCATCCTGCCCATTTCAGGAGTGATGGTTTTATCATAAGTCCAGTTGCTGAACCCTCCGGTAACAAACATATCTCCTCCGGGATAGGGAACTTCAACAGGCAGGAAGAAATTAACATATGCATATTCCCCTTCATCATCAACATCATCTGCATCATCTGTCTTTATGAGGAAATTGCCGTTTATATCCTGTTCGGTTATGTATGGCTTGAATGCCCTTGAACGGTCATGGAGAAGGTCAACCATGTAATTGTCATTCCTGATTTCAATTGCCCTGATCTTTTCGTTTGTGTACCTCAGGCTCTTGATATCAACATACCTGAACTCGTTCAAACCTTCGAATGACAGGGTTCCATCTGTATATTGGTAATCCAGTTCGCCTTCACGAAGCATAAATGGTTTGATGTTGAATTTAGCATTATCCCATCTCATATTCTGAAGCACTACCACTTTAAGGTCAGTGTTGGGTTGCTGGATTGGATATTGGGGGTTGAAAACAGAGAAGGCAACTTCCTGATGTGTAAACCTTTCGTTGATATCAGTCGCGAACCTGACCTTTCCTTTTACGGTAACCCTGGTATCAACAACAAGGATTCTTCTGGTAAAAACAGGTTCATCAGGATTTCCATCAGGATAGACTTTTAATATATAATTACCGGGAATGCTGAAACTTATATTTTCATTTGGAATAGTTAATGAGTAGTGAGTGTAAGGCTGGAGTGTGTTGAAGGATGATTTATAATCTCTGATATAATCATCAGTAAATCCGGCAAGATATTCATTCTGCCACAGATCGGTGGGTGTCCAGTCGGAATTGCAATGGATAAAGGTATACTGCCACGATTTGTAGCCAGAGTTTAACTGATCAAATGAAAGTAAAAGTTGTTCACCTGAATTGAAATTTATGACAACGGGTGATAACTCAGCATCAGTCCTGTGCAGTAAGACAGTCCGGATAGAGGGGTCATATATTTTTTCTTCAATTGCCTGGGCAGATAAAATCACCGGAGTAATGAAAAATAGTATGCCTAAGTATTTTATAATCAATATTTTCAGTTTTAGCATTGTTATTCAGTGAACAGTATTTGACAGTAATTGTTTTTAGGGATGTTTTTTAACAAAAATACGAATAGTAAGAGATAAACACACATTCAGAAATCTACATAAAAAATTGTGTTGATTATTCAGTTGTTAATCCAAAAACACTAATTTTGCCACTCTTCAGAATAAAATAGTTATATTTTACAGAAACTATGCCGAAAATAATTAAAATCAACAAAGGTTTGGATATCAAGCTCGTAGGAGCAGCTGAAAAGATAGTTTCAGAAGTCCGGCCTGAGAGTTTTGCGATTAAACCGACGGATTTTATTGGTATATTTCCAAGACTTCAGGTAAAGGAAGGTGACGAGGTAAAGGCTGGAACACCCTTATTCATAGATAAATACCGTGAGAATATTATTTTTACTTCACCTCACAGTGGTAAAATAACCGAAATCAAGCGAGGTGACAAGAGGGCACTTCTTGAGATAAGGATTGAATCCGATACGACTAATAAACAAATAGATTTTGAACCGGCTGATCCCGGTAAGGTTTCACGGGAAGTTATTATTGAGAAGCTGCTGCAAAGCGGATTATGGACATATATCCGTCAGAGACCTTATAACACCATTGCCAATCCTGATCATCAGCCTAAGTCAGTTTTCGTCTCAGCTTTTGATTCTTCACCGCTGGCACCTGATTACGATTTCATCGTGAAAGGAAGGGGAGAGGATTTCCAGACAGGACTGAATGTCCTGAAGGCACTCACTGAAGGTAAAGTTTACCTTTCAATCAGTGATAAAACAACCGCACCGGAATTCCTGAATGCAAAAAATGTTGAGATAAATACATTTAAAGGGCCGCATCCTTCGGGTAATGTTGGAGTTCAGATCCATCATCTTGATGCTATAAATAAAGGCGAAGTTGTTTGGGTTGCCAGGATGCAGGATGTAATGAATATTGGTTATTTGTTCAGGAACGGCGTCATTAATCCTGATGTGATTGTTGCCCTTGCTGGTTCTGAAGTAATAAAACCACAGTATTTTAAGATAGTCAGGGGTGGCTGCATAAAGAAAATAGTCGAAAGGAATGTCACCACCAATGAATTGCGCTATATCTCGGGCAATGTACTCACTGGTACAGCCATTAGGCCTGATAATTATCTTGGCTTTTACGACAACCTTGTAACAGTGATTCCGGAAGGCCATCATAGTGAATTCCTTGGTTGGGCAATGCCGGGTTTTGGTAAATTCAGCACTTCGAGGTCGTTCCCTTCATGGCTTATGCCAAATAAAAAATATATACTTGATACCAACCTTCATGGTGGGGAGAGGGCATATGTTATGACAGGGAAATTCGAGCAGGTGCTCCCAATGGATATCCTTCCGCTACAGTTGATTAAATCAATTATATATGAAGACATTGACCTGATGGAGAACCTTGGAATATATGAAGTTGAGCCTGAAGACTTTGCCCTGGTTGAATTTATTGATACATCCAAGACCAATATTCAGTCACTTGTTCGTAGGGGCCTTGAGATCATGCGTAAAGAAATGAGTTAATTTTTTAACATAAACCATAAATACTGAGATGAAATCACTCAGAAAATATCTTGATAAAATAAAACCACAGTTTCAAAAGGGAGGCAGGTACGAAAAGCTTCAATCTACTTTTGACGCATTTGAAACATTCCTTTTTGTTCCGCCCCATACTACATGGACCGGAAGCCATATCCGTGACAATATTGACATGAAGAGAACGATGAGTGTTGTCGTCCTTGCCCTGATACCTGCTTTGCTTTTTGGGATATGGAATGTTGGGCATCAGCACTTTCTTTCACAGGCAATTGATGCCGATTTCTGGCAGAAGGTAGCTTTCGGGGCATGGAAGGTGTTGCCGATTGTTGTTGTGTCATACGTTGTTGGATTAGGGATAGAGTTTGCTTTTGCCCAATACCGTCATCATGAAGTGAATGAAGGTTTCCTTGTAACAGGAATCCTTATTCCGTTGGTGCTTCCTCCGGATATTCCATTATGGATGGTAGCAGTAGCAACAGCTTTCTGTGTTATAATAGGTAAGGAAGTGTTTGGGGGAACAGGAATGAATGTCCTGAATCCCGCGCTCACGGCCCGTGCTTTCCTTTTCTTTGCATATCCAGCGTTTATGTCAGGCGAAAAAGTATGGATTGCCGAAAAGGCTGATGCATATTCAGGAGCGACTCCATTGGCTGAAGCTGCATTAGGTGTTGGAGATGGTACCGTAAAATTTTCTCATTCATTCATGGAGATGTTTAATGGTACTATACCCGGTTCAATCGGGGAGACTTCGGTTATTGCAATTCTGATAGGGGCTGCCATTCTGTTGATTACCGGTGTTGGCAGCTGGCGTATTATGCTGGCTACAGTTCTCGGAGCAGTTTTTATGGGATTGATTTGTAATCTGGTTGCTTTAAACGCCTATATGGAAGTTCCTTTCTATTATCATCTGGTGATGGGAGGATTTGCATTCGGTATGGTATTCATGGCTACAGACCCTGTTACAGCAGCCCAGACTGATAAGGGCAAATGGTGGTACGGATTCTTTATTGGTGTAATGGTTATCCTTATCCGTGTTTTCAATCCCGCCTATCCTGAAGGAATGATGCTTGCCATTCTTCTAATGAATGTTTTTGCTCCGCTGATAGACCACTATGTTGTAGCTGGTAATATCAAGAGAAGGTTGAAAAGGGGAAAGCGGAATACTGAGTTACAGGCCAAATTAAGAGCTGTTTAGTTTAGATCAGAAAAAAGGAAATTAAGATGTTCAGTAACAGTTATATTTTTAAATATTCCGCTGCAATGGTGATACTAGTTGCAGCGATACTGGCAGCAGCAGCAATTGTCCTGCAGCCTGCCCAGGAAAGGAACGTCAAAGTTGAGAAAATCCAGGATATGCTTGCGTCAGCAAACATAGTCTCAACCCCCGCGAATGCTGAAGGTTTATATAATGAGCATGTCATCAGGGAGATCGTTATTAATGAAGATGGCGAGGAATTGTCAGTGTATAGTGGCGGTAACTTTGCCAAGGGAAATCAACGGGCCTTTGATGTAGATGTCAGGAGTCAGCTAAAGGTTAAAGCCGATGCCGCTGCTGGCAAAACCAAAGAGAAACCGGTATTTCCCCTTTTTGTCGTTGAGAAAGAGAAAGACACTTTCTACATAATTCCATTACAGGGCAACGGACTTTGGGGGCCGGTTTGGGGTAATATGACTTTAAAAAGTGACTTTGCAACAGTTGAGGGAGTGACTTTTGGACATAAAGGTGAAACTCCCGGACTCGGCGCTGAAATATCAACTCCAGTGTTTGAAGATCAATTTCCGGGCAAGAAGATATTAGATGACAATGGACAATTTACTTCGATCAAAGTCATAAAAGGAGGCGTTAAAAATTCAAGCATTGACCCTGTACACGGTGTAGATGCCATTTCAGGTGGCACTATAACAAGTATGGGAGTAAATGCCATGATCGAAAATAACCTGTCTAACTACATTAATTACATTAAAAACCACAGGAAATGAGTGTCGAAAAAGTTAAAGAACCTATATTTTCAGTAAAGAATAAAAAGCTGCTGACAGCTCCCCTTAATAAGGATAATCCGATCACAGTCCAGGTTTTAGGTATATGTTCGGCTTTAGCTGTGACAGTTAAACTTGAACCTGCTTTTGTAATGGCTGTATCAGTCACAGTTGTTACCGGATTTTCCAATCTTGTAATTTCATTATTAAGAAACACTATACCGCCAAGAATCAGAATTATTGTTCAACTGGTTGTTATCGCTGCACTGGTTATTCTGGTTGATCAGATATTGAAAGCTTATGTCTATGATGTAAGTAAACAGTTGTCGGTTTTTGTAGGCCTTATCATTACCAACTGTATTGTCATGGGTCGTTTGGAAGCTTATGCCATGGCAAATAAACCCTGGCCTTCTTTCCTTGACGGTATCGGGAACGGATTAGGATATGGATTAATACTTATGGTTGTTGCATTCTTCAGGGAACTTCTTGGTTCCGGACAGATATATGGAATGCAAGTAATACCTGCTTCTTTCTATGAAGCTGGATACGTTAATAACGGATTTATGATCCTTCCGCCTATGGCGTTAATTCTCGTTGGACTGATCATTTGGTTTCAGAGGGCAAAGAATGCTGACCTTGTTGATAAATCCTAATAATCACTGCTGATATGGAAAATCTTATAAATATATTTATCAAGTCGATCTTCATCGACAATATGATATTCGCTTTCTTCCTGGGAATGTGTTCATACCTGGCAGTTTCGAAAACTGTCAAAACTTCCATGGGATTAGGTATTGCAGTTATTTTCGTTTTGGGTGTGACCGTTCCGGTCAATTACCTGATTGATAATTATCTTCTTAAAAAAGGAGCATTGTCCTGGTTAGGCGAAGGATTTGCTAATGTAGATCTGAGTTTTCTGAGTTTCATAATGTTTATTGCCGTAATTGCTGCAATTGTCCAGTTAGTGGAGATGATTGTCGAAAGATTTAGCTCGGGATTATATAATACTCTGGGAATATTTCTTCCACTTATAGCAGTAAACTGCGCCATCATGGGTGGTGCTTTGTTTATGCAGGAGCGAAATTATGAGACCTTAGGACAAGCCACTGTATTCGGAGTGGGAAGCGGAGTTGGCTGGTGGCTTGCTATTATCACTATAGCGGCTATCCGTGAAAAGATAAGATACTCTAATGTACCGGCCCCATTGAGAGGCTTAGGGATTACTTTTATCCTGACCGGACTTATGGCAATTGCCTTTATGAGTTTCCTTGGAATAAAGCTGTAATATTAAATTGTGTCTAAAGAAAGTTAATAGAAAATGGGAACTGGATCAATTATATTGGTAAGCATTGTAGTTTTTCTGGTAGTTATACTACTGATGGTTGCGGTGCTTTTATATGTAAAAGCTAAATTAACACCTGCCGGGAATGTTAAAATTCTGATCAATAATGAGAAGGAACTTGAGGTACAACCGGGCAGCAGTTTATTGAGCACTCTTGCTAATGAGAAGATTTACCTGCCGTCAGCTTGTGGAGGTGGTGGCACCTGTGCGATGTGCCGTTGCCAGGTCTATGAAGGTGCAGGTGACATTCTACCAACCGAGCAGGTATACTTCACCAGGAAAGAACAACAAAACCATTGGAGATTAGGATGTCAGGTTAAAGTACGTGGTGACCTTAAAATTGGAGTCCCTAAAGAGATATTCGGTATCAAGAAGTGGGAATGTGAAGTTATCAGCAATAAGAATGTTGCCACTTTCATTAAGGAATTCGTTGTAAAATTACCAGAAGGTGAGGTTCTCGATTTTGAATCAGGGGGTTATATCCAGATAGATGTACCACCATGTGAAGTGGAATACAAGGATATGATCATTGAGGAAAAATTCAGGGAAGATTGGGATAAACTTAAAATGTGGGATCTTAAGATGAAGAATCCTGAACCGATTTTCCGTGCGTACTCTATGGCTAATCACCCTGCTGAGGGCAATATCGTAATGCTCAATATTCGTATTGCAACGCCACCATGGGACAGGTCGAAGAACCAATTCATGAATGTAAATCCGGGGATTTGTTCATCCTATATTTTCTCAAGGAAACCGGGTGATAAAGTTATGGTTTCAGGGCCTTATGGAGAATTCCATATAAAGCCGACAAAGAAAGAAATGATCTACATCGGTGGTGGTGCAGGTATGGCACCGTTGCGCTCGCATATATTCCACCTGTTCCATACAGAAAAATCCGACCGGAAGGTTTCGTACTGGTATGGTGCACGCTCACTCAGGGAAGTATTCTACGAGGACGACTTCAGGAAGATTGAGAAGGAATTCCCCAACTTTAAATTCAACCTGGCACTTTCAGAACCTCTGCCTGAAGACAACTGGCAAGGCTATGTTGGATTTATCCACCAGGTGGTACTTGATAACTATTTGAGCAAACATGCTGAACCTGAGGAAATTGAATACTATCTCTGCGGACCGCCCATGATGAACGCTGCGGTATTCAAAATGCTCGATAATCTGGGTGTTCCAAAAGAAAATATCGCATACGACGATTTCGGAGGGTAAAGCCTGTATCCTAAAGCAATCCGGCGAAATTGTTCTTAACCCTTTGGGGATTCAAACACCCAAAGGGTTTTTTGTTTTTTTTCTGTAGCTTCGCAACAGAATTAATTTCCATGGCCAATGAGAAAACTGTCAGTATTTCTGCTGATTATTGTATCCCTGTCAGCATGCAAGCAAAATGAAAAGCTCCCGGTATACATAACAGGGGAAGCGCAAGGCACTTATTATGCTATAACCTATTACGATGATCAGATGCGGAATTTCCGGGAAGAAATAGATAGTATTTTTAGATCATTTGATCTTTCAGCGTCAGTATATGTCAGAGAATCTGTCATTTCCCGTTTCAACAGGAATGATTCCAGTGTCAGGGCAGATCAAGTATTTGAGACCATTTTCACTAAAGCGCAGGAAGTTTCTGATAGGACAGGCGGAGCTTTTGACATAACTGTAATGCCCCTTGTGAATGCATGGGGTTTTGGTTTTAAAAAGAAAGACAATGTAACCCCTGCCTTGATAGATAGCCTGCTTCCACTGATAGGATATCAAAAAGTGAGATTGGAGCACGGTAAGCTAATTAAACAAGATACTTCCATGATGATCGATTATAATGCCATTGCCCAGGGATATACCAGCGATCTGATAGGGGATTTCCTGGAAAGCAAGGGATTAAAGGATTATCTTGTGGATGTTGGTGGTGAAGTACTGGGCAAGGGAGAAAAACCTGACGGAAGCCATTGGAAAGTTGGTATTGAAAAACCGGCAAAAGATTCTGTTTCTCCAAGAGAAATAGAGTTAGCAGTGGAATTAAAGAATAAAGCACTGGCTACAAGCGGTAGTTATCGAAAATATTATCTTAAGGGAGGGCAAAAGTATTCGCACACTATAGATCCTGCAACGGGTTATCCAGTTCAGCACTCGGTATTAAGTGTATCAGTCCTGGCTAACGATTGCATGACTGCCGATGCTTATGCCACTGCTTTTATGGTTATGGGATTGGAAAAAACAAAGGCATTCATCACGAACCAGAAAGAGTTGGAAGTCTATATAATATATGATGATCGGGGAGAGCTAAAGAGCTGGTCAAGTGATGGTTTTAAATCACTGATCAGGTAATAAACTTGTCGAAATAAATCTTGTACCAGAAGTTTTAGAGGCGTTCGTCCACAAGTTCTTTATCCAGAAGACCTTTAATATCATAAATAACAGTATTGCCGTTACTTAGGGATTGCATGTCCAAGGTTTTGAACTGGTTATGGGCAACTGCAAGAACCACTGCATTATAGCCGGTATCAGGCTTGCTTACAAGTTTAACCCCATACTCATGTTCTACTTCACCAGCATCAGCCCAGGGATCATAGACATCAACCTGGCAAGAATATTCCATGAATTCATTAATTACATCAATGACTCTGGAATTACGGATATCTGGACAATTTTCCTTAAAAGTAATTCCAAGGATAAGCACTTTGCTACCAGCAATAGTATGGCCGCGGCCAATCATCTTTTTAATAACCCGGTTTGCTACATAAAATCCCATATTGTCGTTTAGTCTCCGGCCGGCAAGGATTATTTCAGGATTATAGCCAAGTTCCTGTGCCTTATGAGTAAGATAATATGGGTCAACACCAATGCAGTGTCCTCCAACCAATCCCGGAAAGAACTTAAGGAAGTTCCATTTAGTACCAGCGGCTTCAAGGACTTCCTGGGTATCGATCCCTATCTTATTAAAAATAAGGGATAATTCATTAACAAAGGCGATGTTAATATCCCTCTGGGAATTTTCAATAACCTTGGCTGCTTCAGCTACCTTAATACTTGAAGCTTTAAAGGTGCCTGCCTTAATGATACTCTTATAAAGGTTATCAACCTTTTCAGCTACTTCAGGAGTAGAGCCCGAAGTGACTTTCATAATCTTGGTAACGGTATGGACTTTATCACCTGGATTTATTCGTTCCGGTGAATATCCGCAAAAGAAATCAACGTTGAATTTAAGTCCACTGAATTTTTCAAGGACAGGAACGCAATCCTCTTCGGTAGCACCCGGGTAAACGGTTGATTCATATATAACTATATCACCTTTCTTCAATACTTTACCTACTGTCTCTGATGCTTTAATAAGCGGTGTAAGATCAGGCCTCTTATGATGGTCAATTGGCGTAGGGACTGTAATAATGAAATAATTACATTTTCGGGTATCTTCAATATTTGTTGTATATTCCAGGTGGATAGCAGCTTTTAAATCTTCATCGGAAGTTTCGAGTGTGCGGTCATGTCCTCTTCTCAATTCATCGATCCTTTTCTGGTTTATATCAAATCCTGTGACCGGATAGATCTTGCCAAATTCAACTGCCAGAGGCAGACCAACATATCCTAATCCGATAATGCAAATATTCATTGATTCATTCATGCTGCGTTTTTTTAAGCTTAATAATAGTGTTGATACTTGAAACTCAGGTGAGACTATAATGTTTTAAGAAAAGGGTGAAAATCGCCTTTTAATCCCATTATTTCACCATTCCTGATATTATGAGCTAATTCAATGCTGGGTAGTGCGTCAAGAATAGAAAATCCCTGTCCGTTCAGTATGTGTTTGTATGATTCTGTATGGAGGTCAGTGAATCCTTCACTAAACTCAAATTCACTGCCTTCAATGGTCAGTGACCGGTAAGTTCTTTTACCTGAAGCAATTGCAATTTCAGGTAATGTATTTTCATTTATACTCAGGAACCAACGCACCCGTGCTTTTTGCAGTTCAAGGTATCCTGCGGCCATATCAGCCTTCGATATGTGAACTGAGCTTTTCTGAACAGATCCGAAAATCCAGATCAGCATGTCAAAGAAATGAATACCAATATTGGTTGCCACCCCGCCCGATTTTTGGATATCACCCTTCCAGCTAATGAAATACCATTTACCTCTGCTTGTAATGTAAGTGAGGTCAATATCGAATACTTTATCAGCCGGCGCTTCCTCAACTTGTTTTTTAAGGGCTATAATCGCAGGGTGAAGCCGCAATTGAAGAATGGTACTTATACTCTTTCCTGTCTCTTTTTCGATTTCAGTCAGGGCATCAACATTCCAGGGATTAAGTACAAGCGGTTTCTCACAGATGGCATTTGCATTATTTCTAAGAGCTAACCGGATATGGGAGTCATGCAGGTAATTGGGCGAGCAAATGCTTACGAAATCGATTTTATTTTCACCTTTCCTGCGAAGTTTATCAAGATGACGGTCAAACCTTTCAGGTTCAGTAAAAAAGTCTGCCTCAGGAAAATAGCTGTCAATAATCCCAACGCTGTCGAATTTATCCAAAGCCGTTACAAGTTTGTTTCCGGTGTCTTTGATTGCACGCATATGCCGCGGAGCAATATATCCTGCCGCTCCAATAAGGGCAAAATTTACAGGTGACTGATAACTTTTATTCATTTATTTAAATTTCATTCAGAAGCAGAATCAACAAAGGTTACACTAATTTGGCCAATGCATCTTTAATACGCTTTGCTGCTTCAATAAGATCCTTTTCTGAGGTTGCATAGGATAATCGGATACAGTCAGGATTACCAAAGGCTTCACCGGATACGATTGCCACATAGGCCGTATCAAGAATATAATTGCAAAGATCACTGGCGTTGTTTATGATATAATAACCGTTTTTCTTCCCGAAGTATGAGGTGACATCCGGAAAGAAGTAAAACGCTCCACCCGGATTATTTGTTATTAATCCTGGTATTTCGGCAAGCAAACCTGAAAAGAGCTCTTTCCTGTGCTTAAAAATGGCGACCATATTCTGCAGCTCTTCAGATTTTGAAGGATCTGTCAGTAAAGCGGCAACTGCTGCTTTTTGCGAGATGCTGCAGGCGCCTGATGTAACCTGACCTTGTATCTTATCACAGGCTTTAGCAATTTCAAGTGGCGCAGCACAATAACCAAGCCTCCATCCGGTCATTGCAAATCCTTTAGAAACTCCATTAATTATAATGACCCTTTCTTTAATTGCCGGAAATTGGGCAATTGATTCATGTTTTCCGGTAAAATTGATCAATTCATAAATTTCGTCGGATATAATATATATGTCAGGGTTTTGTTCAAATATCTCAGCAAATGCTGCCAGTTCATCTTTAGTATATACAGAACCTGTGGGATTACATGGACTGCTGAATATGAATAACCGGCTTTTAGGAGTAATAGCATTGCGTAACTGCCCTGGTGTGATTTTGTACTCATTATCAACACTTGCGGGAATTGGAACAGCAGTTCCTTCGGCTAATTTTATAAGCTCTTTATATGAAACCCAGTAAGGTGTTGGAATAATAACTTCATCACCAGGATTTATGATACTAAGAATTGTATTAGCAAGCGCTTGTTTGGCGCCGGTTGAAACAACAATTTGTTCAGGGCTGTAATCCAGATCATTATCCCTTTTAAGCTTTAAACTGATAGCATTTCGAAGATCGGCATAGCCGTTCACAGGAGGATAACCGGTAAAATTTTGTTCAAGAGCTTTACGGGCGGCTTCCTTGATATATTCGGGTGTATTAAAGTCAGGCTGCCCAATGCTGAGGTTAATTACATCAACGCCTTTTTCTTTGAGTTCACGGCATCGCCTGGTCATGGCGAGTGTTTCGGATTCCGATAATCTGTTAATCCTGTCGGATAAAATGTGATTGTTTACAGTTAGCATGACCTATAAATTGTTTCATTAGAGGGGCAAAATTAGTGAAATAAAAACAGCTTATCCAAAGATTAAGACTTCAAAAATGGAAAGATTTACGATATTTGCATTCATTTTACATCTTATTGTATGACATTCTTGAGAGAGATTATTTTCCTTTTAATACCCTTGATTATTCTGGTTGGTGCTGCCTGGTATTTTGTCAGGTATTACCTTAAGACAGAAAAGGATAAAATGTTGCTTCAGATAGGACTGAAAAATAAGGAAATCATAACGCCCGTGCGCCTTCAGGCTTACGAGCGAATGGTTTTGCTGCTGGAAAGGATAGAGCCTTCAAAAGTTATTCTGAGGAATGTTAACATCGGACAAACCGCTGCCCAGTTACATCAGTTGGTAGTTACGACAATCAACGATGAATTTGACCATAACTTATCGCAACAATTATATATCTCATCACAAACCTGGGATTTAATTAAGAGAGCGCATCAATCGGTACTCTCATTTATTAATGAAGCTGCCGCTAAAGTTGAAGCAGATGCTCCTGCAAGCGATCTTGCACGTTTACTGCTTCAGGACGAGGCAACTGAAGGGCTCTCCCTTATAAGCCAGGCACTTGAACAACTTAAGAATGAAGCCAGGATACTCTTCTGACCTGTATTTAACTCATTTCGCTTGTGAACAAGATCTATAAATCTTCCCTGTTTGCCGGATCTGTTGCAATTTGCATCTCAGCCATGATGTGGGGACTGGACGGGATTGTACTGACCCCACAACTCTATAACCTGAATATTGGTTTCGTCGTCTTTATTGTTCATTTTGTTCCTTTTATTATAATGAATATATTCCTGTACAGGCAATATCGTCATTTGTCAGAACTGACATCAAAAGAAATACTGCTTTTATTTCTTGTTGCAATGACTGGAGGAGCATTCGGAACAATGGCTATAGTAAAAGCTCTCTTCCTTGTTAATTTTAAGGATCTGTCGATCGTCGTCCTGTTGCAAAAATTACAACCGGTTTTTGCGATAACACTTGCTTACTTCTTCTTACACGAGAAAATGAGGGAACGGTTCTTTTTATGGTCAGGTATTGCAGTTATCGCCAGTTACTTCCTTACTTTCGGATTGAAACTGCCTGATTTTAATACTGGCACCGACACTGCCCTTGCAGCAGGCTACTCAATTATTGCTGCTTTTGCCTTTGGATCGGCAACTGTGCTTGGAAAAAGTGTACTCAGGAAGCTTTCCTATTATGCCGCTACCTTTTTCAGGTATGGCTTTACAACCCTGATCATGATCATATTCTTGCTCATTTCAGGGCATCTAGCCGACTTCAAATTTGTAACTGCTGATAATTGGATAATCATCATTATCATATCCATCACGGTAGGATCAGGTGCAATATTCCTTTATTATTACGGGTTAAGGAAAGTGCCAGCTATGCTTGCAACTATTTGTGAACTATGCTTTCCGTTATCTGCGATTCTCTTCGATTATATCTTTAATGACCGGCTATTAAATACAGTTCAGTGGATCAGCGCGGCTGTTATGCTTTACGCAATCATTAGGCTGACTCTTTCTCCACAGATATCAAAATAAGCAACGGGCTGTGATGATTCCTTCAGCCGGGTTTTAGATGAATTTTGCAGGAATAAATTAAACTATTCGATCGGGTTTGATTAATTTCTCTGAATGCAACAGCAGGTCAATATATTGAGCCCTCTTGTACACAAAAGGATCACGCGTATTTTGCCTCGAAAGCTTACCCCTGAAATCTTCATACGAAGCAAAGTTATTTGCTTCCATGAACTTGCGGATCTCACCGAGTATTTCGGAAATTACAGAAGGACTGTTCAGATAGACAGTGCTGACAATCTGCACAGCATCAGCCCCTGCTAAGATCAATTTAATAACATCCGCACCTGTGTGTATTCCATTTGATCCAATCAATGAGGCGTTTATATTTTTATGTAAGATTCCGATATACCTGAGAGACATTCTGTAATCGCCAGGCTCGCTGAGATTAAAAGGAGAAATGTGCTTTAATGAATTTAGACTGATATCGGGCTCAAAGATCCTGTTAAACAATACAAATGCTTTTGCACCTGCTTCGCGCATTTTCCTTACTACATTGATTGTATTGGTATAAAAAGGGCTAAGTTTAACGCTTACAGGAATCGAAACAGCATCGCAAACTTGTTTCACTATAGCGATCTGTTCCTGTTCAATGGAAGAAGATGTAGTCTCAAAATCCCTGGGTATACTGAAAAAGTTAAGTTCCAGACCATCAACGCCGGTTTCTTCTATTTGCTTTGCCCAATCAATCCAGGTTTCGGTGAAAACGCAATTTAAACTACCGATAAGTGGAATATTTAAAGCTTGTTTGGCCTTGCGTAATTTATGAAGATGTTCAGCAGGGCCTGCATATTCCATTCCCGGAAACAGATTTATAGATTCTGCATTTCGTTCATTATATAATTCCATTTCTGTATGGAATTGAAGGCTCTCCAATTGAATTTGCTCTTCAAATAAGGATTTGAAGACAACAGCAGCTGCACCCGCATCTTCCATAGCTTTGAGTGTAACCGGATTGTCAACTATATTACTGGAACCAACAATGATCGGATTGGCCAGTTTGAGCCCCATGTAATTGATTGAATTTTCTGCCATGATGGTAAGCTGTTTGTGTTTCCGGTATTAACAACACTTGTTTGTTTTTGTTGAGAAAAATTCTCATATATATGGAACATTCGCCTGTTAATTTAAAATCAGTATAAATTAGGTGTGGCATAACACTTTAGAGATCAAATTAATCTCCATGAACTCAAAAAGTAGTAATATTGCAATGCTTTTCAAAATAACTCGAAAAGTATTGTAAATGAGAGTTTTAAATCAATAATGATATGACAAAAAAGAAAAATTTTGTTACATGTGACGGGAATTATGCAGCGGCACATATCGCCTACATGTTTAGTGAAGTTGCTGCCATATATCCAATCACTCCTTCGTCAACAATGGCCGAATATGTTGATGAATGGGCATCACATGGCCGGAAAAATATTTTCGGGGAAACCGTAAAAGTAACAGAAATGCAATCTGAAGCAGGTGCTGCCGGAGCAGTTCATGGTTCATTGCAGGCAGGCGCTTTAACAACCACATATACAGCCTCACAGGGACTGCTTTTGATGATCCCGAATATGTACAAAATGGCAGGAGAATTACTGCCTGCAGTATTCCATGTTTCAGCCCGTAGTTTAGCCGCACAGGCATTGTCGATCTTTGGTGACCACTCTGACATCTATGCAACCCGTCAGACAGGATTTGCCATGCTTGCTACCGGTAGTGTCCAGGAGATCTTTGACCTTGCCGGGATTGCGCATTTGACTGCTATCCGCTCACGCGTTCCCTTCCTTCACTTTTTTGACGGATTCCGTACCTCTCATGAAATACAGAAGGCAGAAGCCCCTTCGAATGATGATATGGCAGCACTGCTCGACTGGAAGGCATTGAAAGCATTCCGCGACAGGGCACTTAATCCTGAACATCCATTTACCCGTGGCACTGCCCAGAACCCGGATATCTATTTCCAGTCACGTGAAGCAGCAAATCCTTTCTATAATGCACTTCCCGATATGGTTGAGGAGTATATGCAGCAAATTACCAAACTCACCGGACGTGAGTATCACCCATTCACTTATTACGGCGCTCCGGATGCTGAAAACGTAATCGTTGCGATGGGCTCAATTACCGATACCATCAAAGAAGTTATTGATTACATGAATGCTAATGGTGAGAAACTCGGACTCGTATCAGTGCATCTTTACAGGCCATTCTCAACCAAATACTTCTTTAAAGTCATGCCTTCAACAGTTAAGTGTATAACTGTTCTTGACAGGACTAAAGAACCCGGTGCTAATGGTGAACCTTTATACCTTGACATTAAGGAAGCATTTTATGACAGTGCCATGAAACCAATCATCATTGGTGGCCGTTATGGACTAAGTTCAAAAGATACCACACCTGCAATGGTAATTTCAGTTGTTAACAATATGAAGATGAATGAACCTAAGAATCGCTTTACCGTAGGTATCGTTGATGATGTGACTTTCACTTCACTTCCTCTGTTGCCTGAAATTGACCTTTCAACCAAAGGAACTTTCCAGGGTAAATTTTATGGTATTGGTGCTGACGGAACTGTAGGCGCTAATAAAAATTCTATCAAGATCATTGGTGAAACAACAGATAAATATTGCCAGGCTTATTTTGCCTACGATTCAAAGAAATCAGGCGGTGTTACAACTTCGCACCTTCGTTTTGGTGATCAGCCAATCCGTTCACCCTACCTGGTAAATACACCTGATTTTGTAGCATGCCACGTTCCGGCTTACCTTGAGAAATATGATATGCTCAAAGGTTTAAAGAAAGGGGGCACATTCCTGCTTAACAGCTTATGGAGTGAAGAAGAAACCTTAAAACGTATTCCTGACCATATGAAGCGTTACATCGCTGAAAATGATATTAATTTCTATATCATCAATGCTACTGTAATTGCTGAGGAAATCGGACTTGGTGGCAGGACAAATACTATTATGCAGTCTGCATTCTTCAGGATCTCAGGTGTTATTCCTTATAATACTGCTGTAGAATACATGAAAAAAGCAGTACTAAAAGACTTCGGTAAAAAGGGTGAAGAGGTTGTAAGAATGAATAATGCTGCCATCGACAGGGGTGGTGAAGTGACTAAAGTTAATGTGCCTGCTGAATGGAAAAACATTGTTCCGGCAATTTTAAATGGACATAGCGACCTTCCGGAGTTTATCCGAAATGTTGTGAATCCAATTAATGCCATGAAAGGAGATGATCTTCCTGTAAGTGCATTCCTTGGCCGTGAAGACGGAACTTTCCCGGCAGGTACAACAGCTTACGAAAAACGTGGTATTGCTGTGAATGTTCCTCAATGGATACCTGAAAATTGTATCCAGTGTAACCAGTGTTCCTATGTTTGTCCTCATGCTTGTATCAGGCCATTCCTTATCAGCAAGGAAGAAATGGAAAACCTGCCTGCCGGTACTCCAGCATTAAAAGCTATTCCCAAGACTTTCGACGGGCTTCAGTTCAGAATCCAGTTAAGCCCGCTTGACTGTACAGGATGCGGAAATTGTGCTGATGTATGTCCCGCAAAGACTAAGGCACTTGTCATGCAGCCATTAGAAGGACAGATGGACCAGCAGGATCTCTGGAATACAATTACAAAAACCGTGACTTATAAAGATACACTGGCTCCAAAAGAACAAAATATCAAAAACAGCCAGTTTGCACAGCCATTGTTTGAATTCTCAGGTGCCTGTTCAGGTTGTGGAGAAACGCCTTACATTAAGCTTGTTACACAATTGTTTGGCGACAGGATGATGGTTGCAAATGCCACAGGATGTTCTTCAATCTACGGTGGTTCAGCTCCTTCTACTCCATATACTGCTAATGCACAAGGTTTAGGACCGGCATGGGCAAATTCATTGTTTGAAGATAATGCTGAATACGGATTCGGCATGGGAACAGCAATCCATAAACTGCGCGACAGAATTGCTCTGAAGCTCAATGAACTGTTAAAGGGTGAGTATAATGAAGAACTTAAAGCTGCTGCCCAGGCATGGATTGATGGCCATCATAATGCTGCTCAATCGAAGGAAGCAACCGAAAGGATCCTCCCGTTACTTGAGAAAGAAACTACACCTTTAGCTAAAGAGCTCGTTGAACTTAAACAATACTTCATTAAGAAATCCATCTGGATGTTTGGTGGTGACGGTTGGGCATATGATATAGGATACGGTGGATTGGATCACGTAATTGCTTCAGGTGAGGATGTGAATATCCTGGTTCTTGACACTGAGGTATATTCAAATACCGGTGGTCAGGCATCAAAATCAACTCCTGTTGGCGCTGTAGCCAAATTCGCCGCAAGCGGAAAGAAGATCCGGAAAAAAGACCTTGGTGTAATGGCAATGAGCTATGGTTATGTTTATGTTGCCCAGGTAGCAATGGGTGCCAACCAAACACAATATCTGAAAGCACTGCGTGAAGCTGAAGCATACCCAGGTCCATCACTGATAATAGCCTACTCACCTTGTATCAACCATGGTATCAGGGCTGGTATGGGCAAAGCACAGGAGCAACAGGAGAATGCAGTTGCAGCAGGCTATTGGACACTATACCGCTATAATCCTATGCTTGAAGCTGAAGGTAAAAATCCTTTCCAGATCGATTCAAAGGAACCTGACTTCAGTAAATTCCAGGAGTTCCTGAACTCTGAAGTCCGTTATACCTCATTAAAAAAATCATTCCCTGTTGAAGCTGGTGAATTGTTTGCAGCAGCTGAAGAGAATGCAAAATGGAGATATAACAGCTATCGCAGAATGGCAGGAATGGTATTTGAAACAAAATAATACTCCCCATGGGTGTTAAATAATGAGCCGGGTTCAAAAAACCCGGCTCTTGTTTTTTATCTTAGCAGTATCTTAGTTCAGAATACCAATTCAAAAAAACAATCTTACAACCTCCTCTAAATAAATTCTTTACTCCAACGACATGAGACACATTAATACTATACTAATCCTACTACTCATAGGATCGTCAGCTTGCTTCAGGACAAATAAGCCTGATCAATCCAAGGAGAGCCGGCCTGCAACCGTTAATAGTACCCACGATACTGTTAAGAAGGATTCCCTGAAGAATGAATATTATCTGATGGGCATACTTTACCACCAGATTTCCGGAGAATATAAAGCGCTCTGTTATCAGGCTTATAATTTGGGTAAGCTTATGCTTGACAAAGACCTTGCTGATAAAAGTATTGATCAACATCGTGCTGTTGTCCTTGATATTGATGAAACAGTCCTGGATAACAGTCCTTACCAGGCTCAAATGGTACTTGGTAATTTTAATTATCCGGTCAAATGGGACGAATGGTGTAAAAAGGCCTCAGCAGAAGCAATCCCCGGAGCGCTTGATTTCCTGAATTATGCCAAAATGAACGGAGTGAGTATTTTCTATGTAACCAACAGGAAAGATCAATATAAACAAGTGACCATAGAAAATTTGATGAAACTTGGATTTCCGTTTGCTGATGAAGCGCATGTATTAACACGATCTTCTACTGACAATAGTAAAGAGGGGAGGAGATCACTGATTCTTCAGAAACATCATATTTCGCTCTTATTTGGTGATAACCTTGCTGATTTTAACGCCATGTTTGATGATAAATCTAATCCTGAAAGAATAGCTGCAGCTGATAGATTAAAAGAAGATTTTGGCAAAAGATTTATTGTACTGCCCAACTCCATGTACGGTGATTGGGAAACTGCCCTATATGATAAGAATATGCCTGACAGTGTTAAACAGATGATGAGATTGAAAGCCCTTAAAGGATTTTAACCATACTAGGTTTGTAATTATTTTTATAAAAAAAAGAGCTGTCCCATCTTGACAGCTCTTTTTTTTTAGTTCCAGTATATACTATTCTATTTCAATCGAATAAGGCATTCGCGCCTGAACTCTGTCCATTGAAGTAATTGCTTCAACTTCCTTATACATAGAATAAAACACTCCAAGTTTTTCTTTTAGGATAGCATCTGGATCGTTCCCTTTAAGATCTTCCATGATTTGTGTAAAAGGATCTTTCTGTTCGGGTAGGCTTATAGTTCTGTAATCACCACTGATATTGGCCATTGTTGCTGCTAATTCAATTGATTTCTTTAAACCACCTGTATCATCTACCAACTTGATTCTTAAACCATCAATACCGCTCCATACCCTGCCTTGTCCAATACTGTCAACATCAGCAGTAAGCATTGATCTTCCTTCAGCAACATGACCAATAAAGGTTGAATAGATTCTTTCAATTTGGTTGGTTAGAACCTTCTCTTCATAGGGTGTCATTGGTCGCGTTACTGTCAGGAAATCTGAATTTTCATTGGTTTCAACCTTATCAAAAGTTACACCCAGTTTATTATTAAAGAATTTTTGCATATCAGGCACAATCCCAAATACACCTATTGAACCTGTTAAAGTGGTTGGATTGGCAATAATTGTATCAGCGGCACAGGCTATATAGTACCCGCCCGAGGCAGCAAGGTCACCCATGGATGCAATAAGTGGTTTTGCTTCGGATGCCAGTTTAACTTCCCTCCAGATTACATCAGATGCCAGAGCACTGCCACCAGGCGAATTAATCCTGAAGACAATGGCCTTAATAGTGCTGTCAAGGCGGGCTTTCCTGATGGCCTTTGAAATCCTGTCAGATCCTATGGCCTCATCACTGCCATCACCACCTGAAATAGTTCCGACAGCATAAATGACAGCAATCTTGTTCTTTGATCGTTTTTCCCCTTTTATAGGTCCCTGGTCTCTGTACTTGTTTAAAGTGACAAGTTTAAGTTTGTCATTTTCCTGCAGGCCAACTTTGGATTTCAACATAGTGATAACCTGGTCTTTATAAGCAGCCTGATCAGCGAAACGCATTTCTACCGCATCTTCTGCTGTTTGCAACCATAGCGAATCGGCGGCCCTTTTAAGCATATCCTTATCAATTTTCCTTGCCTGGCTAATACCGTCGACCATGTGATCCCATATTGAGCCAATATAAGTAATGGTCTGTTCTTTATTGGCTTCACTCATCTTGTCAGATATAAAAGGCTCAATGGCGCTCTTGAATTTACCATGACGGATGATCTGGGCATTTATTTCCAATTTATCAAGCAGTCCTTTCAGGAAAACCACTTGTCCCGTAAGTCCTTTAAAATCAATAGCTCCTTCAGGATTGACGATTATCTGGTCGGCAACCGTTGAGAGATAGTATGCTTTCTGGGAATAGATTTCACCGTAAGCATAAATAAATTTGCCTGACTTTTTGAATTCAAGCAATGCGTTTCTAACCTCCTCCAGGGTTGCTAAACCTGAAGGGATATCGCTCAGGTCCAGGTAAATTCCGCTAATATTTGCATCCTCAGATGCTTTACTGATTAAATCAAGTGTTTCAAGCAATCCCGGGGTGTTGGTGGTTTTAAATAAACTTGAAGAACTGAATGCAAAAGGTGCAGCGGGACTTCTTTCCGGAATTGGCTGATTCAAAGTGAGATGCAGTATCGAGTTTGGCTCAATTACAACTTCTTTCTTGCTTGCAACAGATATCACTGAAGCAATGAAAATGAAAGCAATGAACCACATGATCAACATGGTCAGGATAAATCCGGCCATGGATGCAAGCATGAATTTAAAGAACTGTTTCATGGAAATTCTATGTTTTGTTGATAACTCAAAGTTATGATATTTTGAAAAACCGACTACATTTGTCTGCAAATAATGGTATATGGGAAGGGCATTTTTGATACTTGGCAGTAATTTGGGCGACAGACGAACAAATATCAACCTGGCAATTTCAGAAATTACCCTTAAAGTCGGAAAAATAACCGCATATTCCTCAGTTTATGAAACCGAAGCCTGGGGAACCAATGACCCGCTTCCTTTCCTAAATCAGGTGATAAGTGTCGAAACTGGTTTATCGCCGGATGATTTACTGCAAAAATTGCTTAATATTGAGCAATTACTGGGAAGGAAAAGAACCGGTGTACTTAATCAACCAAGGATTATTGATATAGATATTCTTCTTTTTGGTGACCAAATTGTAAAAACTGAAAGCTTAACCATACCGCACGAAAGGATGCACCTCAGGAAGTTTGTCCTGGTACCATTAGCTGAGATTGCGCCTTCCGAAATACATCCATTATTCAAAAAAAGCTTCACCGAACTTTTGACAGAATGTAATGATAGTTCATGGGTAAGAAAAGTATAAGAAAAGGTCGACCATATGTATAATTATATTGCTATCGAAGGAACAATTGGTGCCGGCAAAACATCCCTGGCACAGATGCTCTCAGCAGATATAAACACCAGATTGATACTTGAGCAATTTGAAGAAAACGATTTTCTGCCTAAATTTTATAAAGATCCTGCCAAATACGCTTTTCCCTTGGAACTTTCATTCCTTGCAAGCAGGTTCCAGCAGCTTAAAACGGAATTATCAGTTACAGATCTTTTCAGGAACATTATTATATCTGATTATTTTATCAGCAAATCACTTATCTTTTCAAGAGCAACTCTACAGGAAGATGAATTCAATCTTTATTCAAAGCTTTTTAATATTATTAATCTTTCCTTGCCCGGCCCTGACCTGATAGTGTATTTATATGCATCAGTAACAAGGCTTAAATCAAATATTATCCTTCGGGGCAGGGCTTACGAACAGAATATTGAAAATGCATACCTCCAGAGGATTCAGGATGGTTACTTTGAATATCTGAGAAAGCTCTCTGATATGAGAATAGTGATCGTTGATACTAATAAACTTGATTTTGTAAACAATAAAAACCATTATGAGTGGATGAAAACTATAATTTTTAAGGAATACGATCCGGGAATTCATACAATTGTTTTTGAGCAATAGCACCTATAAGTATCTTATTTATCATTATATTTGAATGTTCTTCCAATCTGATATGTCAGGGATCTGTTTTATATTTTATTTCAGTAATGTCACGGCTATAATTATTTCTTTGGCCATTCTTTCACTGTTACTCGTTGTTTTTATTAACGTATTTAAAATAAAAAGACTGAAGAATCAGGTTTCAGTGTTACAAGGACAAGTTCATAAAACCAGTGCTGAACTGGTGGACATCAAGATGAAAGCAGAAGAATCTGACAAACTTAAATCTTCCTTTCTGGCAAATATGTCGCATGAAATCAGGACTCCCCTGAATGCAATAATGGGATTTTCATCTTTACTGCAACAGGTAAAACCTGAAGATGAAGAGTATGGTGAGTACGTTGAGATCATCCATAAGAACAGTAATAAACTGTTAGATATGATGGATGAGGTATTCAATATTGCTATGATAGAATCGGGAAGTGCAGATCTTTATAAAGAAAAATGTCCTGTAAATGAGTTGCTGACCGGACTGGTTACTTTTTTCAATATCGAAAAAGAAATTATGGGGAAAGATAATGTCGCTATCAGGATAAAAAAGCTGACTCGTGACAGCACTTTCTCATTATACACAGATCCACGGAAGTTAAAACAGACTCTTTTTAACCTCATTGAAAACGCATTAAAGTATACATACGAAGGAAGCATTGAAATAGGTTACGATTTGAAGGATAATTCAATGGTACAGTTTTATGTGAAGGACACGGGAGAAGGATTTCCACAGGAAAAGCTGGATGTTATATTTCAACGGTTCAGGCAGGTTGATGACAGTAACACAAGAAATTATGGAGGTATTGGATTAGGATTAACGCTGTCGCAAAAGTTTGTTGAAATGATGGGAGGGGAGATGTGGGGAGAATCATCACCCGGAAACGGATCTGTATTTTTCTTCACTCTTCCTTATCAAACAATAGAGGAAACTGCCTTGAATACAGAAGATCATCCAATATAAAAGCTTAAACAAATTTCCTTATAGTTATAACCTTTTACGCTAAGGAGTATACTACTAAATAGAAAAGGCTTGCTGAAACAAGCCTTTTATCATCATCAACTTGATCTACTTGTTTTAGCTATTAAACTCTTTTAATGATTCCATTAATTTTTTTCTTGTGAAGAAAATCCTGCTTTTTACCGTGCCGATTGAAAGATTAAGATTTTCGGCTATTTCTTTATACTTGTAACCTTCATTATGCATTTCAAAAGGCATTCTTTGTTCTTCTTCTAACCTGGATATTTTAGCTTCAATTTCTTTCGTTTGTAATTGTGAGTCGGGTGATTCGAAATCCGAACGGCGCGGTATATTCAGGAAGTATAGATCTTCGGTTGTATCCACTATGGTATTTGCCTTCTGGTTCCTCCTGTAATTATTAATGAAGGTATTTTTCATAATGGTGTATGTCCATGCTTTCAAATTCGTATTCGCTTCAAATTTATCTTTATGTATAAGTGCTTTAAGATAGGTTTCCTGAATAAGATCCTTGGCTTCTTCCCTGTCATTGGTCAAAGTGTTTGCAAAAAAGGATAGGTTATCGTGCAAACTGATGAGCTTACTATTAAATTCCATTGCTGTCATAATCCTGTATTTAAAAATGATATAAACTGTTTAACAAATAACGTGCACTAATTAAACATTAGTATCTTATAAGATGTATAAAATTAGTAATAAATGAAATTTAAAAACTTAAACAGTTGATAGTAAATAGCATAAAACAAGCAAATATTGTTTAAATAAAAGCGCACAAACCCTCTAAATAAATTAACAAATACTAATATACACCAATATGGGACACTCCTTGTCCGTATAAGGAAAAAACACTCCGTTTCTATGATTTGTTTAATGAATAGACATGATAATGAGTAAAATACGAACATTAGAAAAGTAAAAAGGCTGTCCTTATCTGGGACAGCCTTTTTTGTGATATTTTAAAATAACAGTAAATCAATGACTTCAGGTGGCCATTACCTTCTCAAGGAACAGTCTTGGTTGTTTAATTACCTCAACATTCTGGGGTAAAGGAATGTCATGCTGAAGAGTCTGGAATCCCGCAAGGTATATAGTATTGCCCTTGAATGCCTCACTAAGTTGAATTATTGTTTCAGCATAGCGTTTTGAAGTAATATGGGTGGTAAATGTTGTGAACAGGCAATCAATATTTTGTTTGGTCTTTATTTCAGCAAGATCTTCAAGTGGAAGTGATTGTCCAAGGTAAATAACATTATGGCCTGATTTGCGTAACAGATAATTATAAAACAATAAACCCAACTCGTGCCATTCATTCGGGGGCAGGAACATCAGGAAAGTAAGCGGACTATCTTTAAAATTCCCAACTTGTCCGTCAATTGCAATGATCAGTTTCTGCCTGATGAGGTTTGAAACAAAATGCTCCTGTGCCGGATAAATTGTTCCAATTTGCCATAAAACTCCAATACGTTCAAAAAACGGATAGAGTATCCGGGTTACTGTTTCATCAAAACCAATCTTAATTACTGAGGATGAGAGTACTCTTTCAAAGCGTACTTCATCAAAATCGATCATCGCCAGTGTTAATTGTTCAATCTGATTGGTAAAGTCATGAAATGAATCGGATATCTCAATGATCCGGTCATTCATTTCATGGTTTTTCATTGAAACAATGTTTGAGATCTTAAATCCATTCCGGTTTAGGATGGTGACATTTAAAAGTTTCTTCAGATCTTCATCAGAATAGTAACGTATGTTTGTTGGTGTGCGTTCAGGCTCAAATAAACCGTAACGTTTTTCCCAAATTCTGATTGTATGGGCTTTTATTCCGGATAATTGTTCCAGATCCTTAATTGAGTACCTGATCATCTGTTCTTTTATGATAAAAAGAATAACTAATTTTTGAAATTAAGCTAAATAACAATAGACCGGTTAAAAAGTTTCTGATGATTACATGATGCTTTTAATACTAAAACGATGCAATCAGTTCAGCAGCTTTCTCAATAGCTTTATCGAGTCCGGCACTGTCTTTACCACCAGCTGTTGCATAATGTGGCTGTCCTCCTCCTCCTCCTTTTATTTCTTTCGCTACTTCCTTAATAATTGTTGATGCATTATACCCTTTTGTTTTAACCAATGAATCTGCTATGGAAGCAGTCAAAAGGGGCTTATTTTCGAATTCCGAGCCTATAACAACGATAAGATCATTATTTCCGTTCATTAATTTAAAGGTCAGATCTCTTATAGCATTCGGCTCCAGATTAACCTTTGCAGTGATTAGCCTGAAGCCTTCAAATTGTTTATACTGCTCTGATAGTTGCTGAGCTATATTCTGCACTTTTTCTGCAGTAGCTTTTTCAATTTGTACTTTCAGTTCATTATTCTCATCCATGAGGTTCTTAACTGCCTTCAGCGGATCATTACTGTTTTTGACGAGAGTTTTAAGCTCATTCAATAATTCATTCTGTTCATGGTAGAATTCAAGAGCTTTATTACCGGTAACCGCTTCAATACGACGCACACCGGCAGCAATAGCCGATTCGGAAATAATCTTGAATAATCCGATCTGACCTGTTGCAGGAACATGCGTACCGCCGCATAGTTCAATTGATTCACCAAATTTGATCATCCTAACCTTCTCACCATATTTTTCACCAAAAAGAGCCAGCGCACCCTTTTGTTTAGCTTCTTCAATGGGGATTGATCTCCACTCCTCTCTCGAATAGTTTTTCCTGATCAATTTATTAACCATTACCTCTACGCTGTATATTTCTTCTTCACTCATCTTCTGGTAATGTGCAAAATCAAACCGCAGATAATCAGGGTGTACATATGAACCCTTTTGTTCAACATGTTTTCCCAATACATGTCTGAGTGCCTGGTGAAGAAGATGTGTAGCTGAATGGTTATTGGCTGTGTTTATCCTTTTTTCTTCCGATACTTTAGCATGCACCCTGCTTCCCGGAGGGAAGGGTAAAGAAGTTGTATAGTGGACAATAAGGTTATTTTCTTTTTTGGTGTCAATTACTTCAGCTATCCTGCCTTCAGCTTCGAGTATACCGGTATCACCTGACTGGCCTCCTGATTCAGCATAAAAGGGTGTTTCTGCAAGGGCTATCTGATAAAAGGTTTTGCCTTTTTGCGAAATTTTTCTGTAACGTGTAATATATGTATCTGTTTCAAGGGTATCATACCCGATAAAAACTTCTGTTGGATCCTCAGTGAGGGCTTCCCAATCTTCTGCTTCTACGGTGGCATCCTTCCTCGAACGTTCCTTTTGCTGCTCAAGCCCCTTCCTGAATTCGTCCATATTCACATCCAGGCCATGTTCACGAGCCATAAGCGTGGTTAGGTCAATGGGGAATCCAAATGTATCATAGAGTTCAAATGCAAATTCACCTGAAATTACTTTACCCGGGTTGTTTTCAACATACTGGTTAAATTTATTTATCCCATGCGCAAGGGTTCGTAAGAAGGAAGATTCCTCTTCAAGGATAACCTTGATAATAAGGTCCTTCTGATGGGCAAGTTCAGTAAAATACCCTCCCATTTCCCTGATCAGTACAGTAACGAGTTGATTAATGAAGGGCTGGTCCAGGTTGAGGAATGTGTATCCATAACGGACTGCACGCCTTAAAATCCTTCTTATAACATATCCTGCCTTATTATTGGAGGGTAATTGACCATCAGCTATAGCAAATGCGATAGCCCTCAAGTGATCGGCTATAACCCTCATGGCTATATCTGCCGATGTATCGGTACCATACTTTATTCCGGATAATGAAGATATTTCATTTATGATAGGTTGAAATACATCGGTATCATAATTTGACTTCTTTCCCTGCAATACCATACAGAGTCTTTCAAATCCCATCCCTGTATCTACATGTTTTGCAGGAAGCGGCTGAAGGGATCCGTTAGCTAAACGGTTGAATTCCATGAAAACCAGGTTCCATATCTCGATAACGAGGGGATCACCTGTATTGACCAATATCTTACCGTCAATCTTTTTCCGTTGCTCATCATCCCTGATATCGACATGGATCTCAGAACATGGTCCGCATGGTCCGGAGTCGCCCATCTCCCAGAAGTTGTCTTTTTTGCTGCCCCTTAATATCCTGTCCTTATCAATATGCCTTAACCAGAAGTTGTATGCATCCAGATCAGCAGGAAGGTTGTCACCCTCATCGCCACCAAAAATCGTAACATAAATACGATCGACATCAATCTTCACTTCCTTCGTTAGAAATTCCCATGCCCATTCTATGGCTTCTTTTTTAAAGTAATCACCAAAAGACCAGTTGCCAAGCATCTCAAACATTGTATGATGGTACGTGTCGTGGCCGACCTCTTCAAGATCATTATGTTTACCTGAAACACGAAGACATTTCTGGGTATTCGCAATCCTGGGATATTTTACAGGTGAATTTCCCAGGAAAATATCTTTAAACTGGTTCATTCCCGCATTGGTGAACATTAGGGTTGGATCATCCTTGATCACCATGGGAGCAGAAGGAACTATATGATGTTGTTTCGATTCAAAAAAATTTAAGAATTTTTGTCTAATGTCTTTAGCGTTCATATTCAGAGCGTTATCGTATTTTTGGGTGAGTTTGAATACTTAATCACCTTTTAGGGGTTGCAAATTTAGTTTAAAATGTTAATTTTGCGACACGTTATATTTGCGGGAAAGATATTCCTTCATACAGGTTTCATTTACAATACTTTAAATGGCGAAAGTCAGATATCATTTTAATCCCAAGTCATTAAAGATCGAGAAGATTCAGGTTACCTTAAAACAAAAACTAACCCGTCTTCTTTCAGTTCTTGCAACAGGATTAGTATTTGCTTCAGTTGTTTTGCTTCTTGCATACAATTTCCTTGATTCCCCGAAAGAGAGAATGTTGAGGCGTGAAAACGCGCAGTATGAGTTACAGTTCAAGATATTAAATGACCGCCTTGAAAAGGTTCAAACAGTGGTTAACGATCTGCAAGACAGGGATGACAATATTTACAGGATTATTTTTGAATCGGAACCGATACCTTCATCTGTAAGGAAAGCAGGGTTTGGTGGGGCTAACAGGTATGAAAAACTGGAAGGATATAAGAATTCCGAGATCATCAAAAGTACAAGTGAAAAGCTTGATGTCCTGTCCAGCCAGTTAGTTGTACAGTCAAAATCGTATGACGAAGTATATGAACTAGTTAAAAGGAAAGAGGATATGATGGCTTCGATACCTGCCATCCAACCTGTTTCAAATAAAGATATGCGAAGAATCGGATCATATTTCGGCTATCGCACTGACCCTTTCTATAAAGTTTCAAAATTCCATGAAGGCATTGACTTTACTGCTTCAGTAGGCACTGAAATATATGCTACTGGCGATGGAATTGTTGTACAATCTGACAGAAAAGGAGGTTATGGTAAATGCATTACCATTAACCATGGTTTTGGATACAGCACCCTCTATGCACACCTCTCTAAAATAGATGTGAAGCCAGGCCAGAAAGTAAAGCGTGGACAGATTATTGGCAGAGTCGGCAACACAGGTAAGTCTACCGCACCTCACCTTCATTATGAAGTTCATAAAAACAAAAGGCCGGTTGATCCTATCAACTTTTTCTTCAACGACCTTACACCTGAAGAATATGAACTGATGATCGAACTGTCACAGCGACCTTCACAAACACTTGATTAATTTGTATGCCTTACAAAAAACCTGTTATAAAGAAGGTTTACTACCGGATAGGCGAGGTGGCCGCAATTTTCGATGTGAACATCTCTTTGATCCGTTTCTGGGAAAAAGAATTTGATATTATAAAGCCTTTCAGGAATAAAAAAGGAAACAGGTTCTTCACCCAGGCCGATGTTGATAATTTCCATATTATTTATAACCTTATAAAGGAACGTGGATATACACTGCATGGCGCGCGCGAGAAGCTCAAAGGAAATTTCGCGGAGGTTGCAGATAACCATCAGATCGTTAAAACACTTCAGGATATCCGCTCGTTCCTTACTGACCTCAAAGAAGAATTATAACTTTTGTTATAAGTAATTTACTTTAGTCAGATAGTTGACAACATAATCTTCTACACCGTCTTCCAGGGAAGTAAAATCTTTCTTGAAGCCAACCGACCTCAGTTTTTTCATATCTGCCTCAGTAAAATATTGGTATTTATCCCTAATATCAGGAGGAGTATCTATATATTCAATGTTAACCGGAAGCTTCATGGCACGAAAGGTTGATTTTGCCAGGTCATTGAAAGATCTTGCCTTTCCGGTGCCCAGATTGTATAAACCTGATTCAGGCTGAGTTTTCATCATGAAGTACAATACATCTGTTACATCTTTTACATAAACAAAATCCCTGAGTTGCTCACCATCCTTGTATTCGGGTATATGGGACTTGAATAGCTTAACTTTCCCTATATTATTGATCTGGTTGAAGGCATGGAATATAACAGATGCCATTCTTCCTTTATGAAACTCATTGGGACCATATACATTAAAGAATTTCATACCTGCCCAGAACGGCGGAAGCTCAGGTTGTTGTAAAACCCATTTATCAAATTCATTTTTCGATTCACCATAGGGATTTAATGGCTTTAGTTTTTCAGCAACTTCATGGCTGTCAGTATATCCATATTCGCCCAAACCATATGTGGCGGCTGAAGAAGCATACACTAAAGGAATACGGTATTGGTTGCAGATTGTAAAAATATTCTGTGAGTAGTGGAGGTTCAATTCATCGAAAATTTCTTTCATGAATTCGGTAGTATCTGTCCTGGCGCCGATGTGGAAAACGAAACTGATCTGCTCATTATTTTTGAGAAACCATGAGAAAAATGCAGTACGGTCAATTTTTTTTTGCAGTTTCTTATCTTTTAAATTTCCCGCTTTCTCAGTCTTTGTAAAATCATCAACTGCAATGATATCATCAAAACCTTCTTTATTTAGCCTTGAAATTAAGCAACTTCCAATAAAACCTGCAGCACCTGTAACTACTATCATAAAATTCCCGAATTATTTATTGAACCCATATAGAGTAAGCATCTTATCAAAAATCTCTGTGTTCTCGATCATGCCCTTAAATGCTTCAGCACCCCGGCCAAAGGCAAACAGTCCGACCGGAGCGCCAGAGTGACCTTTTGTTGAGTATTTCGGTATCATTTTAGTCTTATCCACATCACTTTCAACTAATGCCAACCCACCTGTTTCATGGTCGGCTGTGATAATGACCAAAGTCTCGGGATCTTTTAGAGCATAATCCAGAGCAACGCCAATTGCATTATCAAAGTCGATCAATTCACTGACCATATAATTGAAATCATTGGCTTCGCCTCCCCAGTCAATTTGAGAGCCTTCAACCATCAGAAAGAAACCATCCTGGTCTTTTGATAGCACATCAATTGCTTTTTTAGTGGAAATTGATAGCATATCCTGGCGGCCCTCTGAAATTTTCGGTGCATGCTTAGGATAAAGAAATGCAGCTATTTTATTGCTTTTCGAAGTCTCCAACTGCTCCAGTGAATTGATAACTTCATAACTTTTTTTTGTTAATGTATCAATATAATTTGCTGAATCACTGCGCTTTGTAAATCTATCATAACCGCCGCCAATAATAACCTCAATACCGCTGTTGGCCAATTGTGCTGATATCATTTCCGATTGCCATCTGTTATTCACATTTGCATAAAAACTTGCAGGTGTTGCATGTGTAATATCACATGTTACTACAATTCCTGTCGCCAATTTATTTTCTTCTGCATATTTAAGAATACTTTTGAGTGGCTTTCCTGTGCTGTCTACCCCGGTATAATCGTTTTTAGTTTTTGCTCCGCAGGCGATTGCTGTTCCTGCTGCTGCCGAGTCGGTAATATCATCATCGGCTGATGATGTTTTTACTATAGCAGTATTTGTACATCGCATTATATTTAAGTCGTATGGCACTGATTTTGAGGCAGCATAAATTTGCTGGATACCCATACCATCACCAATCATCAGGATAATATTTTTTGGATGGGTACTTTTAACTTCCTGGCAGTTTGAGCTAACGGGTATTGTTAAAAAAGCAGTTACAATATAAAAGAGTTGGAAATATCGATTCATAAGAAATATAAGTATAAACAGGAGGCAAAAATACCATTTTAATTTTTAAGTACATTTAATTAAAATTCTAATTACATTTACTGCCTTTTGGAGAGATTAAAAGATTCTCCGGATAAATGATATTCAAAGATTTCTTTCTTTCGTTAACAACCAATTAAACCTAAAATTATTCTTATGAAAGAGAAAGTTGTAACTATTCTCAGTGAGTCAAAAGCTGCAAGATGGACAGCCCTGGCAGTGGTGGCTTTCACCATGCTCACAGGTTACTATCTTACAGATGTAATGGCTCCGCTTCAACAATTACTGGAAGCCGAGAAAGGCTGGTCAGGCAGTGAATATGGATTTTTTACCAGTGCCTATGGGTGGTTCAATGTATTCCTGCTCATGCTGATCTTTGGTGGGATTGTTCTTGACAAAATGGGTGTCAGATTTACCGGTATGGGTGCTGCAATTATCATGGTAATCGGTACTTCAATAAAATACTGGGCAATCTCAACACATTCACTTGATGGTGCCATTCTATTAGGCATGAAAGCACAGGTAGTTATCGCTGCACTTGGATATGCCACATTTGGCGTTGGTGTTGAAGTTGCCGGTATTACTGTATCTAAGATTATTGTTAAATGGTTTAAAGGTAAAGAAATGGCTTTGGCCATGGGTCTTGAAATGGCAACCGCCCGATTGGGAACAGGGCTTGCACTCTCTACATCTGCTCCTATAGCAAGGGCTATGCATGATGTTTCATTCCCGATCCTACTTTGTCTTATCATGTTATGCATTGGTTTGATTGCTTTCTTTATCTATACATTTATGGATAAGAAACTGGATGCCTCAATTGCACAAAGAAATGCCGGAATGCAGAATGTTGAAGAGGAAGAAGCCTTCAGTTTGAAAGACATTCTTTATATCATTAAAAGTAAAGGCTGGTGGTATATCGCAATTCTGTGCGTACTTTTTTACTCGGCTGTTTTTCCTTTCCTTAAATACGCTGCCAACCTTATGATCAATAAGTTTGGTGTAGATCCTGATTTCGCCGGTGCTATTCCAAGTCTTTTGCCATTTGGTACTATTATTCTGACCCCGTTCTTTGGAAATCTCTATGACAGGAAAGGTAAAGGTGCCACCATCATGATCATTGGTGCTATCATCCTGATCTTTGTTCATGCAATGTTTGCTATTCCTTTTCTTAACAGTTATCTCATTGCAATCTTCTTAATATTGTTGTTAGGTATTGGATTTTCATTAGTTCCATCAGCTATGTGGCCCTCAGTTCCAAAGATCATTCCTGAAAAACAACTTGGGACTGCATATGCCTTAATATTCTGGGTACAAAACTGGGGTCTTATGGGAGTTCCCGCCCTTATCGGATGGGTCCTTGACAGATATTGTATTATCGGTAAAACTTTAAACGAAGACGGTAAAATGGTCACCCAGTATGACTATACTTTGCCGATGCTCATTTTTATGAGTCTTGGAATCCTGGCCTTGATCTTTGCATTCTTATTAAAAAGAGAAAATAAGATAAAAGGATATGGCCTTGAAATGCCGAATATCCAAAAATAATTTAGGACGTATTTAATAAAAAAGGCTGCCATCAAATGGCAGCCTTTTTTATGATTTGGGCTCTGCTTTGCGGTAAGTTAACCCTAGGTTAAGACTTTTAATAAGGTAGGCTTTAGGTAGAGATAGGGTAGAGATAAGGTAGGGATGATTACTGCCAATCCTTGTGTCAATAAAAAACCTGCCGGGAATTGCAGGTTTTTAATGGAGAGAATTTAATACACTGTTGCCGGGAAACAATGCAGTGTATGGAAAGGTTTAATTACTGTACAAAGGTTAACTAAAAAAAAGTTCAAAAGTGATCAATTTATCAAACGTCCGGAACAATTTATCAAACGTATGTATTTCGCGGATATTCGTAAACTTTATGGCTAAAATTAATCTGTTTTTTTAAGAATGAGTGCACTGAATGGTTCAATCATTACATCCTCGCCATTGAATTCCTTGCCTGAAAGCAGGTCAATGTATTGACCTTTACCAATATTATGATTATTGGGTTTATCCTTGTTAAGGTTAAATACTACATATATTAAATCTGCAGTATTCTGTCGCTTATAAATAAGTGATTTGCCTTCTGCAGTTATAAATTCAAACTTTCCATCTGAAAATACCGGATTATTTTTCCTTATCTCAATAAGCTTCCTGTAATAATCATAAACCTCAGTGTTAAAGCCAACACTGTCGTATTCCTTCTTTCCGCTTTTGATATTGGTCCTTGTCTCAGGGTCAAATTTATATTCCTGCCACCAGAGGGGTTTTCTTTCATCAGGATCGTCACCACCCCACATTCCGAATTCATCGCCATTCCAGATGTGAGGCGAGCCTATACTTGTATATTGATGAACAAGATAGAGTTTAACTCTTTCATAAACTTCTTTTTCCGGCTTACCTGTAATGTAGGTACTATCATCGTATGGATGAGCACGGTATTTATATTTCCCCTTATTTGCAAAATCAGATAATAACCTTGGACTATCGTGAGTTGCATTTACATTCATCATGGAGTAACGGAATGGCTCGGCCAATAAATTCCACTCCCTGGTAAGAATCTCAGAGAACTCTTTAGCATCAGCAACGGGCTCACCTTCAGCAAAAAAGCCCCTGGCCGGACGATATGCCTGGTAATACATCACAGCATCAAAAATTTCCGGATTTGCATAAGGTCCGGGATCCATAAAAGTGTCGGGCCACTTTTCCCACCAAATCTCACCAACAAGGTAGGCCTCAGGGTTGACTGATTTCACAAGTTGCCTGTAATCCCTCCAGAATCCCATAGGGACCTGCTCGGCCACGTCAAGCCTGAATCCGTCAATTCCTTTAGAAACATCACCATCAGGAGCAAGCCAACGTTTTGTCACGTCGAAAATGTGTTTCTTAGCACCCTCATTGATATTACCTTCATATGGATGCCCCGAAATTCTTTCCCCTTTTATATCGATTTTTTTAATTTCCGGCAGGCTGCGTATATTAACCCATCCCTTATAATTAAATTCATCTGTATGTGTGTTGGGATCATCAAAGCTCAAAACCTCATACCAATCTTTATAGGCAGACTTTTGCTGATTTTTGATCAGATCCTGAAACGCCCAAAAAAGGACTCCTGTATGGTTCCATGAATAATCCACGATTACTTTTATTCCCCTCTTATGTAACTCGTCAACCAACTGAAGGAACATTTTATCGGCAGCTGTCCATTTCCAGGTTGAAGGATCAGCAGGATTCTCAGAAGCTAAAATTGCGAGATCACCTTTGGGATCCGGGCCAAAATTTATATCAATGTGATGGTAATTACGGGCGTCATATTTGTGCAACGAAGGTGAGTCATTAACAGGATTCAGATAGATTGCTGTTATTCCGAGACCGGTTAAGTAATCCAGTTTATCAAATATCCCTTTCAGGTCACCCCCATATCTTCTGTGCTGCAGGGTTTCCCTAAGTTTCAAGCCTGTTTTTACAGCCCAGGGCTCTTGTGTATACCAATCTGACGTCCATGGAGTCACACTCCAGTCTTCTGGTACCGGGAATGATGCAGTTGGTGTTGAAATCGATTCAATAGTCGGATCATTTGAACGATCACCGTTATTAAAACGTTCAACAAAAATCTGATACCAGATAACATTTTTTGACCACTGGGGAGGGCCTTGAGTGGTTAAAGTTTTTTCTTCGGTTTTGCACGAAATGAATGATAAAGCAAAAAGGAAAAGAAAAGAAAGTGAAACCTTTTTCATGACTGTTGACTTTAATTCAAACCGTGAAAGATAAGAATTTTAATTTTAGGTGGATGCTCTTTTTTCAAGTGCAACAGGGATGACCACTGTTTGAAAATCGATGAATTCCGTAGGGTTTTCAATTCTGTTAATGAGCATTTCCACTGCCTGTCTTCCCATCTCAAATCCGCGTTGTTCTACAGTTGTAAGAGCAGGAGTGACAATACTGGCAATGGGATCATTTCCAAAACCGGTTACTTTTATATCCCGGGGAACAGTAAATCCATTCTCCTGTAAAAGCTGTATGACCGCGATAGCTGTAAAATCGTTTACTGAAAAAATTCCGTCAATCTGAGGCGCCAGTTTGAGTAATTCTTCTTTATGCCCGAATACTTCCTCTCTTGTGTCACATTGTAATATTAAGGAGTTTTCAACAGGAATACCTGCTTCAATGAGAGCTTTCCGGTAACCTTCACATCTAAGTTTTCCGATTAACAGGTGCTGAGGTGAAGACAAGTGAAGTATCCTTCTGCAGCCCTGATCAATAAGATGTTTTGTTGCATTATAAGATCCGGCAAGATCATCAGTAACCACCCTGTCGGTCTCAACCACTTCACTTACCCGGTCAAGGAATACCAGTGGAATTCCCATATCGATGACATCTTTGTAATGACTGTGATCGTGTGTGGTTTTGCTCATTGAAATGAGTATTCCGTCCACCCGGTTGTCTAAAAGGACTTCCGTGTTAATAACTTCACGGTGATAATCTTCATTTGACTGACAAATAATAAGCCTGAATCCTTTCGCATAAGCAATTTCCTCAATTCCGCTGATCACTGAAGAGAAAAAATGATGCACAATTTCAGGAATAATAAGACCAAGCGTATTGGATCGTTGTTTTTTTAAGCTCAGGGCCAAAGCATTAGGCCTGTAATTGACTTTCTCAGCATAATCTTTGACAATTCGCTTTGTTTCAATGCTAATATCAGGATGATCTTTTAACGCCCTTGAAACAGTTGATGGTGAAATGCCCAAAGCACGTGCTATATCATTTATTGAGATAAGTACAGATTTCATAAATGCATTTAAAAACAACTGCAATTGACAGGCTAAAATACTATTTTAGTATGAACCACAAGATTTTTTATCCTTATTATCCGAATTTAAGACATAAAAGAATCACATATCAAACGATATCGCAATCGTTTGCGTAATTTTTTTTGCCGGAACGCTTAATTTTTCTGCCCTTCCGGCATTGATTTTTGCCATTTTTTCATTAACATTGTAGAATAATTCAATAAAACACGGTTTGGTGTGTTAAACAGTATTTAGCCACCCAATAATTTTTACATTTACCTGGGACCTTTTAGTAAGGTATAGAGTGAATTGTCAGGTAAATTTTGTACATTTAATGGGTTTACTCCATTAAAGTCGGTTGAGGATACTTAATTATATTTTTAACTAATACGAATTTATGAAGATAAGTCAAAAGTCCAATTTCCAGTTATTAACCAATTAACTAATCAATATTAAATCACCAACAAAAAAACAATTATGAAGAAGCATCCTACATTGCTGAAAGTTCTATTTCTCTTTCTGGGGATGGCTTTTGCATTTGCCGGTTATGCGCAAAATGTGAAAGTCTCCGGGACAGTTATAGACGTCAATGATGGCAAAACCTTACCTGGTGTTACCATCGCTGTGAAAAACACAGCATCAGGTACCGTTTCTGATATTGACGGGAATTTCTCAATCACAGTTCCACAGGGAACTACACTTGTGGTCTCTTACATAGGTTATACTACGCAGGAGGTCATAGTGAACAATGACAACACAACACTGAATATTGCGCTGGAACCATCTGTTACAATGCTTCAGGAAGCGGTTGTTATTGGTTATGGATCAGTCAAAAGGGCTGATGCCACTGGCTCAATTTCGACTGTAACAGCGTCTGATTTTAACCGTGGTGCTATTACCACTGCCCAGGACCTCCTGATTGGTAAAAGTGCAGGTGTTGTTATAAATAACGATGGCGGTGCTCCAGGTGCACCTGCAACTATCCGTATTCGTGGAGGTTCATCATTGAAAGCTTCAAATGATCCCTTGATTATTATTGATGGTGTACCTATTGATAATAGTAAAATATCAGGAAGCTCAAACTTTCTGACATTTTTGAATCCAAATGACATTGAATCATTTACGGTTCTAAAAGATGCATCGGCAACTGCTATTTATGGTTCAAGGGCATCAAATGGTGTAATTATAATCACCACCAAGAAAGGTGTTAAAGGTGCTCCTTTTACAGTAACATATGATGGCAGGGCATCTGTTTCAGCTGCTACTGAGTTCATTGATCTTTATTCAGGTGACCAAATTCGAAATCTTGCATACAGCAATCCTGTTCTTTATGAACCTGCCACACATCTTAAGCTGGGTGTTGAAAATACCGACTGGCAGAGCGAAATCTTCAGGACTGCTTTTTCGCATGACCATAACCTCGGTTTTTCAGGTTCATATAAAATTCTGCCCTACAGAATTTCATTAGGTTATACTGACGAGGAAGGTATCCTTAAAAATACCGGGATGGACAGGTTTACCGGATCACTCAGCCTGAATCCGACTTTCTTAAATAATAACCTGAAAGTTAACATCAATGCCAAAGGCATGAATGCTAAACACAACTTTGGTGATGCAGGTGCTGTTGGCAGTGCCGTTAATATGGATCCAACACATCCGGTTTACAGCAATTCAGAAGCTACTAACGGATATTTCCAATGGTATACCCTGGGAGCCAGTTTAGGTACTCCTAATCCGGTTGAACAATTGCTTGAAGTTGATAATAAGGCAACAGTCAACAGGTTTATCGGAAATATTCAATTTGATTATGCGCTGCCATTTCTACCTGAATTAAGGGCAAATCTTAATTTAGCTACTGATTATACGAAGAGCGAAGGTCATAACAACCGTACTCCTTCATCTCCAAGAAATATAACAGGTGATATGCATGGCCAACTTACTGACTTTAATGGTAAAAATACAAATAACCTGTTGGATTTTTACCTGAACTATGTAAAAGACATTGCTTCATTAAAAAGTAAGGTTGATGTAACTGCCGGATACTCATGGCAACATTTTGCTTTAGATAACTTCAATTACCAGCGAAATATTCCAGATCCTACGATTGATCCTGAAACAGGTAAACCGGTCGCTGATTATGTGAGGAAAGACAGTACTACTTCTTTTAAGGAATTGTATCTGGTATCATTCTTTGGAAGATTGAATTATACATTGATGGATAAGTATTTACTAACAGTTACTTTACGAGAAGATGGCTCTTCCCGATTTAAAGATCACTGGGGCACATTCCCTTCAGTTGCTCTTGCATGGAAAATTAATGAAGAAAGTTTCCTCAAGGATGTGGATTTCCTTTCTGAGTTAAAACTGCGATTAGGATGGGGAATTACCGGTCAGCAGGAAATCAGTGATAACTATTACCCTTATCAGGCTAAGTATCTTACTTCAGCCCAGGGATTTTATTACTTAGTTGAAGGAGATTATATTTCAACACTTCGCCCTGATCCATACGATAGCGATATTAAATGGGAAGAGACAACAACACAGAATATAGGCCTTGATTTTGGCTTCTTTTCTGACAGGATTTACGGTTCATTCGATTTATATAAACGTGAAACGAAAGACCTGTTAACCCAGGTAAACATACCGACAGGAAGTAACTTCTCTAATAAACTGTTTACAAACATCGGAAGTTTGGAAAACAGGGGAGTTGAACTTTCATTGAATCTTATCCCGATCTTACAAACTGATCGATCACTGAATATTGGTTTTAATCTTACATATAACAAAAACGAGGTTACTAAGCTTCTCGCATCTGATGATCCAAACTTTATCGGCTTACTGGAATCAAGTAGTGGTATGACCGGAGATTTTCAGGTTACCAGAGTTGGTTTCCCTGCATACTCATTCTTTGTAAACAAACAAGTGTATGATGCCGCCGGAAATCCAATTGAAGGATTATATGTTGACCTGTCAGGTGAAGGTGGAACAGTTAATGGTGACAATGCTGACAAGTACATTTATCATAATCCTGCCCCTGATTACCTGCTTGGTTTTTCTGCAAGATTCAACTATAAAAATTGGGATGCAGGTTTCAGCTCACGGGCAAGCATTGGAAACTATGTTTACAACCAGGTTCTTGCGGGAGCTTCATACGACCAGATGTACCAAATCGGGTATTGGAAGAACCAGACCTTATTGCTTGAAAACACCAAGTTCGTAAAGCGTCAGTTCACAAGTGACTACTTCGTTGAAAACGCTTCATTCTTCAAGCTCGATAATCTGAATATCGGTTATAAAGTCAATAATATTGCCAAGAAGGTGGATGCAAGGATTAGTTTTACTGTCCAGAACGTATTTACTATTACTAAATATACAGGTATCGATCCTGAAGTTCCAAAAGGAGTTGATAATAACTTCTATCCAAGACCTCGTTCATTTATATTTGGAATCAGCCTTGATATCTAATTTAAAAATTTAAGGACATGAAAAAGAATAAATTCATTATAGGTTTCTTGCTTTCAACATTGATGATAGTATCATGTGTGAAAGACCTTGATCTTACACCTAAAGATCCAAGCACAATACTCTCTGATAACCTGAAAGATAATCCTGAATACATGAAGCAGTTCCTAGGGAAGATTTATGCCAGTTTTATTATTTCAGGACAAGGGGGAACAGGTGGTGATGATATTGCAGCCTCTGACCCTAATTTCTTTACAACCATGAGGGCTTTATGGAATGTGCAGGAGATCACCACAGATGAAGCAATCTGCGGATGGGGTGATGTTGGAATAGCTGATCTTAATACGCAGACCTGGAGTCCTGAAAACCCATTCTTAACTGCATTATACCAGCGTTTAGGGCTGAGTATAACATATGCAAATGAGTTTATAAGAGCATCTGAGGGTGTTACAGATCAAAAAATGCTGCAATACAGGGCAGAGGCCCGTTTCCTGAGGGCTTTAGCTTATTATTGGCATATGGATCTTTTTGGTAACCCTCCGTTCACTACCGAAGCAGACGAAGTGGGCAGATTTTTCCCAACTCAGTTGGATCCCAATATGGTTGAAGCCAGAAAGAAAGTCTTCAATTATATTGTTTCCGAATTAAAGGCAATAGAAGGTGATCTTGGTGTACCGGGATTCTCCTATCCGCAGGCTGATAAAGCTTGTGCCTGGATGTTGCTTGCAAGAATGTATCTGAACGCTGAAGTATATACAGGCACTGCAAAGTGGGACAGCTGTAAAATTTACACTGATAAAGTGATCAATAGCGGCGCATACTCACTTGCTGACGATTACAGGCAGAATTTCGCAGCTAACAATGGTCGTAATCAGAATAATCCTGAAATGATCTTTGCCTGGTCACAGGATGGTATTTACACCCAGGGATTCGTAGGAACAACCTTCATTATTGAATCAAGCAGTGATGCTACATACTTAAGGGCAGAAGATTTCCACGGACTTACCGGAAATACCAACTGGAATGGAAACAGGGCAAGAAAAGACTTCATGAATGTATTGGTTGATACGCTGGCTACTTATGGCGGACCAGTTCCTTATGCTACCGATCCTTTCTTTGAGCAATGTGCTGATGGACGTGTTTTCCTGAGGGTAAAGAAATCACCCGATATTCCAAGTGCATCATCTAGCGGAGATTATGGTATCGGGGTGTACAAATTTACCGCAAAAACCAGCGACGGATCACCTGTTGAAAATTTTAGTGATACATATGCGAGCACCGATTTTCCAATCTTTAGGTATGCTGACGCTATACTTATGAGAGCCGAGGCATCTTATCACTTGGGAGATATTGCCGGCGCAGTTGACGATATCAATACCATCAGAAGGCGTGCTTTTGGTGATAACTCAGGCGATATTACTTCATCTGAGCTTGATGAGAAATTCATTCTGGATGAACGTGGCAGGGAATTCTATTATGAAGGCCAGCGCCGTACTGACCTTGTCAGGTTTGGACAATTTACTAACGGTACATATCACTGGCAGTGGAAAGGTGCCGTTTATGAAGGTATTGCTACAAGCAGTCACAGAAATGTATTCCCAATTCCGGGTGCAGAAGTTTCAGCTAATCCAAATATTCACCAGAATCTTGGATACTAATCTTAAAACCATAGAACAATGAAAAGTAAATTCATAATATATTTAGCATTTATAGGACTTCTGGGATTGTTCACAAGTTGTGAAAAGGACGGTGACACTGTGACTATGAAAGATCCTGTGGCTCCCTCATTAACAACAATCCCCGATTTAACCCTTGAAAGGGCAAATGGAACCGAAACACTTGTTTTTGTTGGCACCCCGGTTGATCCGGGCTTCGAAGCTTCAGCCAACTATACGCTTGAGGCTGCTGCAGCTGGAACTAATTTCGCTGATCCGGTGACTATCCTTACCACCGTTCATCCGGAAGAGATGTCTATAACTGTAAGTGACTTAAACGGGATTTTATTAAAGAAATTCCCGGCTGATCAGGCAAGCAACGTTGAATTCCGGCTCAAGGCTGTATTAGTCGTTGATTCAGGGACCGGTGCAGCCGGTTCAGCTTCTTCACCAATGGTCTATATCTCAGAAGTTAAGACAGTTGAAGCAGTTTTATATGGACTCCCAAGGCTTAACCTTATTGATTCAGGAATGGACCAGAAGATAGAATCAGCATTGGGTGATGGAAAATACAAAGGCTTCGTTAAGATTAATGCTGCCAATCCATTTAAATTAGAGGATCCTGAAACAGGTATAATCTATGGCGCAAGCGGTGGTAATCTCGTTCCCGATGGAGCTGGTATTGTTCCACCTACTAATGACGGATGGCATATTCTTACAGCTGACCTTTCTTCTGAAACAAAAACATATGGCTTAGAGGAGTACAGGATAGGACTTGTAGGATCTGCAACTCCTAACGGATGGGATAGTCCTGACCAGAAGATGGATTATAACCCTGTAACCGGCTTATGGGAAATTACAATTGATCTGGTCGTTGGTGATATCAAATTCAGAAAGAATGATGGCTGGGCATGGAATCTAGGCGGTCCATTGGACAATCTTGTTGGTGATGGTGCCAATATTCCTATTGCAGAAGCAGGTAATTATACCATAACACTGAATATTACCAGTGATGCAGATAAGAAAGGTACTGCAACAGTTACTAAAAACTAAATTATAATCCTTAATGTTCACTTTGCCTGATTATGGCAAAGTGAACATGACAGGGTGATTTTAAATCAACAAAAAAAATATAAACTTCATGAAAAAATTGTCCATAATCAAGATAATGGCAGTCCTTATTACAGCAACCATGCTCATTGGTTCGTGTACTAAGGAAAATGAGGATGTCCGTCTGGACCCAACACTATCTACTTCCCAGGTGATGGATGTTACTTCAAACAGTGCAACAGTTTACGGTTTTGTTGTTGCTGAAGGTGGTGGCTTCACCGAAAAGGGAGTATGTTATAGTGTTGAACCCAATCCTACTGTTGATAATAATAAAGTTATTTATACAGGGGATAAATCAGTAGCTGCGTATCCGGTTGAGTTAACAGGATTGAATTTCGCTACAAAATATTATGTAAGAGCCTATGCTATTAATGCAGGAGGCACAATGTATGGTGAGGAGTTTTCTTTTACTACCCAGCCAATTCTTCCAACCGTTGCAACCGCCGCTGTAGGTACAGTCACTGCAACCACTGCTGATTTGGGTGGCAATGTTACCGCTGATGGTGGCGCTGAAATAACTGAAAAAGGTATTGTATATGATACAGAAGAAAATCCAAATATTGACAGTTCGACTGTAGTAAATGCAGGTACCGGATTAGGTGAATTTACCACTACATTGGAAGGACTGGCCGGCTTAACTACTTATTATGCACGTGCTTATGCTAAAAATAGTGTTGGCGTAGCATACGGTGAGCAAATAAGTTTCACAACTGAAGAAGTGATTATCCTTGCACGCACCTGGTATGTTCCGGGCGATTATGTGTTGGCAAGTTATCCTGGTTCAACTTATGATAACTGGGCTCCTGACAAGTCTCCGCAACTAAAGAGCAATGATGCTGAACCCGATAAAGTCGAAGGCTATGTTTATATGGCAAATGCTTCGAACCAGTGGAAGATAGCTACCAAGCCAAATTGGGATGGTCCAAACTATGGTTCTGGTGGTGAAGGTCTGCTTTCTGAAACCGGTGATAACATCAATTCACCTTCCGGATATTACAAGATCAATGTAGATGCTGGTACATTAGCTTATACTGCTGTTCCAACTGTCTGGGGTGTTATTGGAAGTGCTTCTCCAAACGGATGGGATGATGAAACAGCTCTTGTCTATGAGCCTGAATTAATGAAATGGACTGGTGGTATCCATATGGTTGCAGGTGAATTCAAATTCAGGGCTAACCATAATTGGGATTATAATTATGGCGGTACCGGTGAATTCCTTGAAGCAGGTGGTGCAAATATTCCACTCGATACTGAAGATGATTACTATTTCGCACTTGATCTTTCAAATCCGTTAGCTTACAAATACGTAGCACAGCGTTGGGGGCTTATCGGAAGTGCAACTCCCGGTGGATGGGATACCGATTCAAATATGTCATGGGATGAGGCAAATCATGCTATGACAATCACTACCGATCTTGTTGTAGGTGAATTCAAATTCAGGGCTAACGATGACTGGGGATTCAATTTAGGTGGTACTCCGGAAGCTCTTGTTAGGGATGGCGCTAATATTGTTGTTTCTGAAGCTGGTAATTATACGATCACTCTCTACTTAACAGGTGACACAGGACACTTTACTATAGTAAAGAATTAACCTGATTATTAATGTTTAAAAAGAGGCTGCTTCAAATAGGGCAGCCTCTTTTTATTTGTAATCCTGATTAACCTATTTTTGTAAAATAATTCAATATTGATGCGGAAGAAAGAAAGAAGTGAGCCTTTAATCATTGAGAAACTGACTATCCTTGATGCAGGAGCTGAGGGGAATGCCATTGCCCGCTATAATGATATGGTTGTTTTTATCCCTTTTGTGGTCCCGGGAGATATCTGTGATGTCAAGATCATCTCTAAAAAAAGAAGATTCCTTGAAGGAAGGGCCGTAAGATTTCATAAATACTCGGAAAAGAGAACGGAGCCTTTATGCCAGCACTTTGGCGTTTGCGGAGGGTGCAGGTGGCAAAATATGCAGTACCCTGAACAACTCGCGTTCAAACAAAAGCAGGTTCTTGATGCATTTACAAGGATTGGGCATCTGGAATTCCCGGAACTCTTACCTATTCTCCCATCTGATGAGATCTATTATTACCGCAATAAGCTTGAATATACTTTTTCTTCACTCAGGTGGCTTTCTCCTGAAGAAATCAACGACCAGGATACGGAACTAAACCGCGATGCTCTTGGGTTTCACATTCCCGGATTATTCGATAAAGTGCTTGATATCCAAACCTGTTACCTGCAGCCAGAACCCACCAACGCCATCCGTAATGGCTTAAGGCAATATGCCAAAAGCAAAGGATACAGCTTTTATAATATCAGAAAGTTTGAGGGGGAATTAAGAAATGTAATAGTCCGCAATGCCGGTAACGACGTAATGGTGATCATGGTTTTCGGGACTGACAACACTGGTGTCATTGAAGATGTAATGAATTGGATTAAAGTTAATTTCCCTCGAATAACTTCGCTGTATTATGTCATAAACCTGAAGCACAACGACAGCATCAACGACCTTCAGCCTGTACTTTTCAGTGGAGAGCCATTTATAACAGGAATAATGGAAGACCTTAAATTCCGGATCGGGCCATTGTCATTCTATCAAACCAACAGTCAACAGGCTGAAAATATGTACCGTATTGTAAGGGACTTTGCTGCTTTGACAGGAAATGAACTTGTTTATGATCTTTATACCGGTACAGGCACCATAGCCACATTCATCGCTAAACAAGCAAAGAAAGTTATAGGCATCGAGTATGTTGAAGCAGCAGTTTCAGATGCCCGGATAAACGCTCAATTTAATAATCTGCACAATCTTGAATTCCATGCCGGCGATATGGCTAAAGTCCTCACAGATGAGTTCATTAAAACCACAGGTAAACCAGATGTCATAATAACAGATCCTCCAAGGGCAGGAATGCACGAAAAAGTAGTTTTAGCTATCAAAAATGCAAAACCTGAACGAATAGTTTATGTAAGTTGTAATCCTGCTACGCAGGCGCGTGACATTGCATTACTGGCTGAAGATTACAAAATCACTAAAACCCAACCGGTTGATATGTTCCCCCATACCAGCCATGTTGAGAATATCTGCCTGTTGGAAAGAAGGTAAACCATCTATTGTTGATCGTTTTAAACCCCTAAAGGGTTAGTTTCCTTGTTGATTGTTTCAAATATATTTCAACACCAACTGGCTAAGTTCATCAATTTTAAGATTCTCACCATCCACAACGATTTCCGCTCTCTTATAATAAACCTCGCGCTGCTGCAAATGAATATTAATGTAGGCAGGAAGATCCTCATTGGCTACATACTTCAATAAGGGGCGTTCGCTTTTTGATTCAATTATTCTTTTTGCGAGTGCTCCAGGCGCCATTTTCAGGTACACCGTTACTCCCTTTGAATTCATGAGTTGTATATTGTCAAAGAAGCAGGGTGCACCTCCACCGGTCGCTATCACTACATTTTTGCGGGCAGTGAGGGATTTGATAATTGAATGCTCAAGTTGCCTGAACTGGTCTTCACCCTCATCCGAGAATATTTTAGCTACCGGCTTTCCTGTCATTTGCTCTATGGCAGCATCAACATCTACAAAATCAAATTTTAACCGGTTGGCAAGCTTTTTACCGGCAGTTGACTTACCCGAACCCATATATCCTATCAGAAACACCGGTTTTCCCATAATTCAGTTTTAATTCACAAATATACTGAGATATTGTAATTTTATATTCTCGATGGAAGCGATGCCAATATACGGAGATCAGATACATGATGTTCTCAGAAAATACTGGGGATTTTCAGAATTCAGGCCTTTGCAGGAGGAGATAATCCGATCGGTGCTTGACGGAAAGGACACATTAGCCCTGCTATCGACCGGTGGTGGCAAATCCCTGTGCTTTCAGGTACCCGGTCTATGCCTGCCGGGCATGACGCTTGTTATCACTCCCCTGATTGCTTTAATGAAAGACCAGGTTGAAAGGCTCAGGAAACACCAGATCTCTGCTGAAGCCATCTATTCAGGAATGAATCCCCGTGAAAATGAACTTGCCTTAAACCATGTTATACATTCCCAGGCGAAGTTTCTTTACATTTCTCCCGAGCGTTTGGCATCTGATTATTTCAGGGAAATATTGAATAATATCAAGTTGAGCCTTATCGTGGTTGATGAAGCTCATTGCATCTCCCAATGGGGATATGATTTCAGACCTCCGTACCTGAAGATTGCCGAGATCAGGCCTTATTTTCCATCTGTGAATGTCCTTGCCCTGACAGCTACCGCAACGCCTTCAGTGGCCAAAGACATCCAGGAGAAGCTGAATTTCAGGCAACCAAACGTTTTCACTGGCAGTTTTGAACGACGCAATCTTGTGTATGTAGTTAATAAGGAAGAGAATAAATACGGCTTGTTGCTCAGGGTACTGAAAGGAGTGGCAGGTTCTTCAATAATCTATGTCAGGAACCGGAAAAAGACAAGAGAGACGGCTGAGTTCCTTCAACGTAATAATATAAGTGCGGATTACTATCATGCCGGTCTTTCGGCAAAAGACCGTGAAAAGAAACAAAATGAATGGGTGCAGGGATATACCAGGGTGATTGTATGCACCAATGCATTCGGCATGGGTATCGACAAGCCTGATGTCCGGAGCGTTATCCACCTTGACCTGCCCGATTCGATAGAGGCATACTTCCAGGAAGCTGGCAGGGCTGGGAGGGATGGCAAAAAATCGTACCCCATTTTGATATACCATGAATCAGATATAATAGATGCGGAGCAGAATATTGAGCTCAACTACCCTGATCCTGAGTTTATCCGAAATGTCTACAGGCTATTGGGAAACTACTATGAGCTAGCGCCCGGAACAGGGAGGGAGCTGACAGTAGACCTCGATATTAATGCTTTCTCTGGTAAATATGGATTTAAGCCTGTGATAGCATTCAATGCCCTGAAATTCATTGAAAAGGAAGGTTATATATCGATGAATGAGGCAATGTATGCTCATTCACGCTTCGTATTCAATGTAGATAAATCGGACCTTTATAAATTCCAGGTGGAAAACGCAGGATACGATATCCTGATCAAGACCATGCAAAGGTCATATGGAGGTTCGTTTACGGAACCGGTACCCATATTTGAAGATGAACTCGCCCGAAGACTTGAAACATCAGAGCAGGTTATACGGGATATGCTGAAGGTAATGGACAAGGTTGGGGTGATTTCTTATTTTCCCCAGAATGATAAGCCGCAACTTACATTTATAAGTGAATTAGTGGATGCGAAGAATCTTTCCATATCTCCTGAAAATTATAAAAAGCGTAAAGAAGCGGCAATCAGCAGAATGCAATCAATGATCAGTTATGCTAAAAACACCGACCGGTGCCGGAGCCAGGTTCTGATCGGGTATTTTGGACAAAAAGTAAACCGTTGTGGTGTTTGCGATGTATGCCTTCAAACCAATAAGGAGACCTTAAGTGAACTTGAGTACAACAGAATAGTTGATATTATTAAACCACTGCTTGAATTGAAAGAAATGAGCACATCACAGATGCAAGACGCCTGCGACGGGTTCGTTCCAGGGAAGGTGACAAAAACAGTTTCATGGCTTTTGGATAACGGCAATATCAGGAAGGTAGGAAATGATCTCTATAAATGGAATACATAAGCATGATTGAACATATTAGTGAGTTAGCTGACAATAACAACCGCCTTCCCCCTGAATTTTATAAAAGGGACAATGTTATTGCTATTGCGCGTGAACTGTTGGGTAAAGAGTTGGTCAGTTTTGCCGGTGAAAGGCTCACTTCAGGGATCATAACTGAAACAGAGGCTTATAACGGAATAGTTGATAAGGCTTCGCACGCTTATGGTGACAGGAGAACCAAACGTACTGAAACCATGTACCATGAAGGCGGTGTTGCTTATATTTATTTATGCTATGGCATACATTCGTTGTTAAATGTCGTTACCAATATTAAAGACGTACCCCATGCTGTACTGATAAGGGCAATATTGCCGGTTAAGGGAATTGAAATTATGGAGGAGAGAATTGGCAGGAGAATTAAGGAAAAAGAGGGGCAGGGCCCGGGTAAGGTTACAAAGTTACTTGGCTTGACCTATGCTGATAATGGTGATGATCTCATCGGTGGAAATAAGCTATGGATAGAAGAAACAAATATGAGGGTGTCAATGGAGCAGATTTTGATAACACCAAGGATTGGGGTGGATTATGCAAAGGAAGATGCATTGTTGCCCTACCGTTTTGTGCTGAAATCAATAAAATAAAAAGAGGCTGTCTGAAAGGGCAGCCTCTTTTTGTCTTTTAAATTGCAGTTACTGCATTGATTACTTAACGTTCTTTGAAAGTTCAGTACCTGGTTTGAATTTAACAACCTTCTTAGCAGCAATCTTAATTTCCTTACCGGTTTGAGGATTGCGGCCTTTACGGGCTGCACGTTTAGAAACCGAAAATGAACCGAAACCTACGAGAGCAACTCTGTCGCCTTTCTTTAATGTTTTTGAAGTTGCATTTACAAAAGCATCCAGTGCTTTCTTTGAGTCAGCTTTGGTGAGACCTGATTCTGCTGCCATGGCAACAATTAATTCTTGTTTGTTCATTTTTACCAGTTTTAAGATTAATATTATGTTGGATAACCTAAGTACAAATATAAGCTATTCCTGTGTAAAATCAAGTGTTTTAGCGAAAATCATGCAAAAAAGTTAATAAAATGGGTATATTGTTAATAACTTTTACTATAAACTCTTGTTTTTTAGGTACTTCAGCAATAACAAGACTTTCAGCAAATCCGACTTTTCTGATTAAAAACACGGCTTTCAGGCCTTTTTATCCTATGAATGCAGACAATTCAAGTCTGTTTCCCCTGATATATTCTTCTGCACTCATTGTTTTTTTACCCGCAGGTTTCAAAATCAATAACTCGATCAGGTTGTCTGTGGTGGATACGAAGAACTGCTTTTTAAATAAAAATATTCGCCCGGGGGTTTCTTTCGAAGGAATATTTGTCAGAGCTGATTTAAGCACTTTTATTTCTTTATTTCCTTCAGGGGTGGCCAACATACCAAAAGCACCCGGATAAGGGCTTAAACCTCTTATAAAGTTGTGTATGGATAATGCTGACTGTTGCCAGTTGATCATGCAGTCATCCCTGAATATCTTAGGCGCCTTTTTAAGTTCACTTTCATTGAGGCCGTCTTGCCCTGTTTTTTCCTGCATGACAGCCTGGTCTTTTTCAGTGAAGTTACCGGTAAAGATAGCTTCTGCTGTTTCAACCACTAAATCGGCTCCTGATGCCATCAGCCGGTCATGTACTTCCCCTGCAGTCTCATCCGGGCCTACCGGTATTTCCCTTTGCATTATGATCTTACCTGTATCAATACGGTCATTTATAAAGAATGTAGTTACACCGGTTGTTTTTTCCCCATTCATCACGGCATGGTTAATAGGGGCGGCTCCCCTGTATTGTGGAAGGATGGAAGCATGGAGGTTGAAACAACCCAGTGGCGGAAGGCTCCAGACAGCCTCTGGTAACTTTCTGAAGGCAACAACTATAAATAAGGATGCTTTATATTGCTTAAGACTTTCGATAAATTCAGGCTCATTTAATTTTACCGGTTGTAAAACGGGTATCTTATACTCATTGGCGAATTGTTTAACCGGTGACTCCTGGAGTTTCAACCCACGTCCTGCAGGCTTATCCGGGACGGTCACCACAGCCGCTATCTTAAATTGGTTTTCAATAAGTTTCCTGAGCGGGGCAACGGCAAATTCCGGTGTACCCATGTAGATTATCGATTTATCATGCTTCATAATGTAAAATTACCTAAAATCATCGGTAAGTAAAATATTGCGGAAATGGAAAAGTGTTGATCAGGTTTATAAAAGGTTCAATAAAAAAAGACACCCGAAAATCTCCGGGTGTCTGGTGTCTTTTTATGATACTAAAGTATCTTGTTGCTGAATTAAATTCCGTTGAGGCGGGTGATGTACTTTTCAACATCACGTGCTTCAGCGCTTCTGGGGTATTCAGTTTTGATTTTGTTGTAAACTTCAATTGCTTTTTCCTTGTTACCGAGAAGTTCATAGGTCCATGCAGCTTTCTGAAGGAAAACAGGAGTTGAGAAATCATTCTTGTAAGTTTCGGCTGCTTCAAGATATTGTTTAGCTGCTTCTTCCTTTTGGTCCAGTTCAAGGTAGGCATCGCCTATTGCGCCTTTTGCCATCGGAGCCAGCATGACATCTTTAGTTTTAAATTTCTTAAGATGTTCAATGGCCTCAGCGTATTTGCCCTGGTTCAGGTAAATGAGGCCTGAATAGTAGTGGGCAAGTTTTGCCGATTTGGTCATGCTGTAATCGTCAATGATCTGAAGAAAACCTGGGTATTGTCCATCACCGTCAAGTGCCAGCCTGAGTGAATCCTGCTCAAAGTACCTTTCGGCCATGAACATTTGTGATTGTGCTTCCTTCTCACGAGGGAATAAAATAAAGCGCTGGAAACCAAAATAACCAAGTACGAGGAGTGCAATTGCTCCAAGAATGATCATTAAAAGTTTTTGATTCTTTTCAATGTATAACTCGGTTTTACTGAGGGCTTCCTCTACGGCTAATATTTTTTCTTCAGTGTTGTCAGACTTCTTTGCCATTGATAATAAAATTTGTGGCGCAAAAGTAATACTTTTTTTGATTCTGCAAACAGCAGTAATATAGATGTATCAGAATAAAAAATGCCTTATTTATTTACTTTCACGTTTTAATATTTGTACTTTTACGGTAACGATCATCACTAATCCTTAAAATATATTTTAACTATGGGTAAAGGAGACAAAAAAACCAAAAGAGGAAAAATAATATTGGGATCACATGGGGTGAGAAGGCCTGCCAGGAAAGGCAAACCAACTATGAAGCCTATGATGGTTAAAGAACCTGTTATTGTTGAAACTATGGAACCGGTAAAGCCAAAACCAAAGCCCAGGGTTCCTAAAAAGACGAAAGAGGAACAAAAAGAAGAATAGAGAAGAGTCCCGGATGACCGGGATTCTTTTTTAATTAACCTTCACAATCTCTATAAAACGCTTTCCCCTCTCTTCAAAATTCCTGAATTCATTATAGCTTGAGGCCGCTGGTGATAGGAGGCAAATCCCGTTTTCAGGGGTGATTTCTATTGCTTTTGACACTGCTTCGTCAAACTTATCAAAATAGTATAACTCTTCAATTGTATCAAGTCCACTTATTTGGCTGAAGATACGGTAACCGGCAGGCCCTGTTGTGACCACATTTTTTACATTCCCCTTCTTGAGGTAATCTGCCAGTACGGAATAATCTATTCCCCTGTCAAAGCCTCCAAGGATAAGGGTATTAACCGGTTTCAGGCTTTCAATGGCAGCTATCGCTGCTTCCGGGATGGTTGAAATTGAATCGTTATAGAATTTCCTGCTATTGAAGATGCCAACATATTGTAACCGGTGCTCAAGGGGTTGAAAGGTAGTGACAGATTCAATGATTGTTTCAGCCGGAATCCCATTGATTGCAGCAGCAGCGGCAGCTATTGAGGCATTTATCCTGTTATGAGCCCCCGGAAGGTTGAGTTTTACATCTTCCGGCAATAACCTGAACAGATCAGTATCAAGTGAAATTTTCTTTCCCTTAGCAGGATACTTCTTTAGAAGATTATTTATCAGCGTATCTTCGGAATTGTATATAAAATAATCATCGGCTTCCTGATATAGGGCTATATTGTATTTAGCTCTTTGATAGTCCTCATAACTGTCATAATGGTCAAGATGTTCCTGGAACAGGTTAAGCAAAATGGCAATATGCGGGGAATTCCTGACGAACTGCAACTGGTGGGATGATAATTCGCAAACGATCCTAGTCGATGGGGTGATTCTATCGATCAAGTCAAATAAAGGAATGCCTATATTGCCGCCAAAAAGGGTATCGCTAAAATATGAGCCCAGAATGTGAGCCAACAGGCTGGATGTTGTACTCTTTCCTTTTGTTCCAGTAATTCCGGTGACTTGTTTCCGGTAAACGGCAAGAAACAGGTCGGTCTGGGAAGTTATTGAATGCGGGTCTTTACCATAGAGCTCAGGATTTAATGCAATACCGGGTGATTTTATGACAATATCTGCTTCCCTGATACTTGAAAGGTAATATGGCCCTGATATAGTACTTATTTGCCTGTCGCTTATTACCGGATCGTTGGCAAAGGCCTGTTCGTTGCTGTCGGCTATGATAATATCAGCATCGATTGCAATTTGGTTGAGATAATTAAGCGTTGAACGGCCTTCTTTTCCGAAGCCTAATATTAAAACCTTTTTCCCTGTTAAAATTTGCTTCAGGTAGCCTCTCATCTTAGTGCTTCTTTGAGTATTTTGAACAGGTCAGCTGTTAAAAAATGATCCTTATCGTGCAGTTGATATATCCTGTCCAGTTCATCTTCAAATGTCGATATATCCTCGGCACTGACGAGCATCTTTTCCTTAAACCGCCTGGCAAGCAGGGGTAATTCAGCTTCCTCAGATGATTGTATGATCATACTCATGGCAGTCTGCACGTCATTAAGCGTGCCCACACATTCGAAAGGCTTAATCTCAGAGATGCCTGATAATTCATCAAAAGTGGCAGTCATTGTGGAATCATTCAGCATCTTGGATCCGATGACGGAATCTGCATATTTTTCACCATTAAAGGCTGAGAGCATGATATGAGTAAAGAGGCATTTTGGACAATGACCGCACCATGAGTTGGTTTTACTGCCTGCATTACAACTCCTGAAAACGGAATGATACTGAGTAAGTTTTGAAAAAATGGTTACTATCTGTAACTCATTCAGGGGACGCAGGAAGCTGAAGTAATTGAAGCTGCTATCGATATAGTGGCTGTAATAATCGCGGAATTTACTTTCAAACTCGAACGATTTGGAATACTGGTGGTTTATTCCCGTTCCCGGTATAGTTGGCTCATTAGCGCTGGATTCATTGGATAATGCTATGTTTCCGACTCCTGTCATGACTGCTGCTGCTAATGTATAAAACGCGAGCATTGCCGAAAAGGGTGTATGTCCATTGAGGTAACCTCCGTCGTTTAATTTCAGCAGTGTTGGATCAATGGTGCGTTTGATGGTTATAATATCGTTTGGATCAAAACCTGCTTTTAATACAGTATCAATGGTTGCCCCGCGCGGATTGATGATAAGTGGTATCACTTTATAGCCGGCTTCTTTCAATAATTCGAGTGTTACGGCTGAATCCTTACCACCTCCAACGGGCACAATGTAAGCATCCTTAAAATAGTTGCCGCTTGATTTATCAAAGGCTTTACCTGACGACCGGATATTCATCAGTTCACCCTTACTTATATGAATAGAATTCAGGTAAAGGAATTCTCCCAGCCCGTTAAAATAAAGGTCTTTCCACCACTCTTCCTGTTCACTGGTTATTTTACCCGCATTAATGATAATGGTCGGTGAACAGGTGGCTTTCCAGTAACTTACCAATTCTATAAGCCCAATGTTAAATATGATATTTTCCAAAAGTGGGCGGTTAATTTCCCTACTTTGTGGAATTTGCGGGACTGTAATACTTGCTTTTGGATTGAAAATTATTTTGTCACCAATCTTAAAATCAAACGTGAACGTCAATTGGTTTCCTTCGAGCAAATATGAGTAACTGTCATACATAAACAGAGGATATTTTTTCCTATATTTAATGAAGCTTTCACTGTTATCGGTTTTAATCATTAAGAGTGGTATAAAATTTGCGATTCACTTATAGACAGTTATGTGCAAAATTAGTGAAAACAAGTGACTATGGAACCATCGAAAATTAAACCCAACACAGGCCGTATACTGATCTCGGTTCCTTTCCTGCAGGATTTTTATTTTAAGAAATCCGTTGTGTTACTTGCTGAGCACAGCAATGAAGGATCATTCGGAATCATCATAAATAAACCGGTTGAAGTAAAATTGAGTGACATAGCCTCTGAATTTGAAGGCTTTGATGCGCCTGTTTTCCTGGGCGGACCGGTAAAAACCGACAGTTTGTTCTTCATCCATACCCGACCTGATATCATTGATGAGGGTGTGGAAATACTTGAAGGACTTTACTGGGGAGGAAACATAGATACAGTAAAAGAGCTCATTAAGACAGGTGAACTAAAGAAAACAGAAATACGATTCTTTATAGGTTATTCAGGTTGGCTGGCTGACCAGCTTGACCAGGAGCTTGAAGAAAGATCCTGGGTTGTCTCGTTAACCAACCCGCAACAGGTGTTCAGAAGCAATCCTGCTGAAATGTGGGCACAGACTCTCAAGAAACTTGGTAAAGAATATAAATTCTGGGTTGTTTATCCGCCTAATCCTTCTTACAATTAGTAATTATATGCTTCCTTAACGAGGCATAATGAAAGTATTGATTTGATCAATAAAACCGGCCAACAATGCCGGTTTTATTATTAAGGTAAAGGCAATGCCAAACAGGGCTCCCCAAAAATGGGCATCATGGCCGATATTATCGTTTCCTTTCCTCGACATATAAGCAGAGTAAACAAGATAAAGCAGTCCGAATACAAACGCCGGTATATCAAAGGGAATAAAAATAAAGCGAATACCGGACAAAGGGCTGATTATGATACTCGAGAACACAATTGCTGAAACAGCACCTGAAGCCCCGACTGCGGTGTACATTGGATTGTCTTTATGTTTACCATAGGAGGGAAGGGAAGATAACAGAATACCTCCTATGTAAAGTAAGGCAAAAAAATACATCCCTTTTGCTGTTCCGAAGAAGTATTTGAAAACATCTTCAACCATCCTGCCAAAAGAAAGGAATACAAACATATTTACGCCAAGATGCATCCAATCTGCATGTATCAGGCCATGTGTAAAGAAACGGTAAAATTGTCGCCGGTGGTTTATCCTGAATGGATCAAACAGCAGCTTATCAAACAAAGTTCTGTTTGAAAATGCGGAAATTGAAATCAATGCCGTTATGCCAATGATGATATAGGTGACCATTGTTTAGTATAAACTGTTTCTAATCAGGGAATCTATGAAATGGAACTAACAGCTACTCTCTGTAATCAATTTCTGATCCAAGCACACTATGCGGAATAAGGTAAACCAGGGTAGTAACCAGTGCAGCAACCAACGCCCACCCCCTTTTATCCCTGTTTTTCAAAAGCTTATATACGGCTATAGCCCAAAATATAAATGCCAGGGCAGTTTTATTATCAGTAAGGTCATGTCCGAAAGGCCATCCCGTCCAGTAAGCTCCGAATGCATATTTTTGGACAATCGGTCCCAGGATTAAACCACCACCAATCAGGAACAGCATAGTCCAGATGCTGTATTTTAATGTTCGCGGACCTTTTGCAATTGATTCAATACCTGTCCTTGTAGAAAATAACATTGCAAGGAACATCAGCAGGATATGGGGGATGAGTATATATGCCGGAACATCGCCTTTAAAACGTATAACAACAGGTTTTTCAGTCAATTCAAGCCTGTTTGTGCCATCGGTGAGGGCAATCCTGTATTCCACTTTTCCTGCAGGTGGCTGATGGGGTATGGAAGCAATAAGTTTTCCGCCCTGATGTCGCATAGGTTCAGTTGTCAGACTGTCATAACTTTTAAATCTTTTATAACTGAAAATACCTTCAAGCTTGCCAGTCGGATCGTCAATAGAAATTTCGGCATCATCAGGTCCGCCATAGCTTCTGAGTAATTTATATTTGATGGTTTCCCCGCCAATTATTACTTTTCCGGTAATGGGATGCGTTGGACCTGTAAGTCGCTGATAAACAACCATTGTCAGTGTGACAACAATTGCAAGTATCCAGAAAAAGAGGTTTTTATATTTCATGGTAAAAGGGTTGAATGCATCTATTTCATGCAATAATAATGAAAAATTTCGTTATGCCCATAAACTACTGAGCTACTTATTAGTTCAATAATTTAAAGCTTTTGATGTTGTTTTTAGTGATTTTATTGTAACTTGCTGATTTATATGTATTTATTTCCCTATAATGTATATAAACAGATTATTTTAGTCAAAAATGTATGCGGTTTAAAGTAAAACCTCTTAACTTTACCTCGAATATGGGTGGGCAATCAATGATATGAAGTTTGTACTTTTAATACTATAAATGCTAGTGTCAAAAAAAGCTCTGTTTCTGTTCCTTATATTATTTATTGCCGGCAAATTTGCCACATCACAGGAGATGTACGGTTATGTGAACAGTAACTATGCCGGTATATCGGGAATCCAGATCAATCCAACCTCAATTGTAAATTCAAGGCTTTATTTCGATCTTAATATTATCGGATTGCATATTAATGCCGATAATAATTTCATTTACCTGTCAAAAAACGATTATAATTTTACGAACTTTCTGTCTACAAACCCACAGTTCCCTGAACATGATGTTAGAGTTAGTTCAACCCGTGTGGAGAGGCGTGTATACTATGACTATTTCAATGAGAAGCTTAAAAATGCTTTTACGCAGGTTAAAGTAATGGGTCCTTCAGTCATGTTCTCAAAGAATGATAAGGCTTTCGGCTTTTCAACCGCGGTAAGGAACATTGCTTCAGGACATGATGTACCCTATGAAATAGCAAAATTTGGCGCTGAAGGATTTGATTATTTCCCACTTCACAGGATCAGGTTTATTGATAACAAGCCGTTCCGGGCAGGTGCACTTTCGTTTGCCGAAATATCTGCGACCTATGCACAGGTAATCTACAAGCAAAACCGTGATCATCTTACTGCCGGAATCACTATAAAGGGGCTTTTTGGTATGGGTGGCGCTTACTGGCATGTTAAGAACCTCGACTACATGCTGCCAAATGGCGATACTTTGATTGTATTCAATGTTAATGGTAATGCAGGGGTTTCATTGCCAATTGATTATCAGGATAATGATGTGCTTTTCCCTAACCCTTTGTTTACTGGTAGCGGACTAGGTGCTGATATTGGCATAACCTATCAGTTAAAGGTAAATGGCCACACTAATAAGAGATATGCAGCCTGTGAACAGCCATTTGAAGATTACCACTATAAATTAGGAGTATCGCTGATCGATTTTGGCTACGTCAAATTCAAGAAAAACACCAAGCAGATTGAGCTTAACGATGCAAGTGGCACATGGTATGATTTTACTAACCAGGATATTGGCACTGTTGACACTTTATTCATGGCTGTCAGCGGAACATTTGGGCCGGATTCAAATGCACTTGTGAATAACAATGAATTTAAGATATTCCTTCCTGCAGCAGCAAGCGTCCAGTTTGATTATCGGGTTAATCCGAAATTTTATATCAATGCCAGCCTGGTCTATGCGTTACATCCTAATATTTACACTTTAAACAGGCCTGTTACACTTTCAGTCACTCCAAGGATTGAAAAAGAGAGGTTTGAACTGGCGTTGCCTGTTACCTTATATAATTACACAAGTCCGAGGGTAGGATTGGCTGCCAGGTTCTCAAATTTCATAATCGGAACAGATAAATTGGGAAGTTTCTTTGGCTTCAGCAACTTCACAGGACTTGATCTTTACTTTATGGTTAAGATCTCTCTCATTAAAGGGCACTGCCTTGGAAAAGGAAAAGCCAATTGTGCCAACATGGAATTCAGGCAATACCAGAGGGAGCAGAAGAGGCTGAAAGTCAGATAGAACTTCCATTAAAAAGGCAAAAGGCAAAGGGCAAAAGATCAAAGGCAAAAGTGTCTGTAGGTTATCTTTCAGAAAACTGTATTAGTTTTTACATCAAGCGCATCCCTAAGGCCATTTCCTATCAGCATAAAGGCGAGGACAAGTAACATTATGGCAATGCCAGGTGAGAGGGCCAGCCAGGGATTATCAAGTATAATATAAGCATAGTTTTCTTTAACCATCGTTCCCCACGATGGCATAGGGGGTTGGACGCCAATCCCAAGGAAGCTTAATCCTGCTTCAATCAGGATGGCGGAGGCAAAATTAGCGGCTGAAATTACAATTACCGGTCCCATGGTGTTTGGAAGGATGTGCCTTGTGATAATGCGCAAATTTTTAAATCCTAGTGCCCTGGCAGCTTCTACAAATTCTTTTTCCCTGATGCTTATGATTTGTCCTCGAACAATCCTTGCCACTTCAACCCACATAGTGAGGCCAACGGCAATAAATACCTGCCAGAATCCTTTGCCAAGGGCAAAGGTGATTGCTATTACTAATAGAAGCGTCGGTATAGACCAGATCACATTGATAAACCATACGATAATATCATCCACCCATCCCCTGAAAAAGCCGGCAAGGGATCCCAGCAGGATACCGAATATCAGGGAGATCAATACAGAGATAAATCCTACCGACAGGCTGACACGTGTTCCTATCATCAACTGACTCAGCACATCCCTTCCAAAACGGTCTGTTCCCAAGAGATACCTTCGATTTACAATATGATCATCTTCTATTTTTTGAATCATTTGCTCTCTCGACAGTGTGATCTTTTCACCTTCAATAGTAACTAATGATCGGGAAGAGTGAATGAGGTTTGTATCTGGCAAAGCATAAATAACATCGGCAAGGGGAAATGAATAACCAACTTCTGCTTCGGCTGCGCTTTCTTCAGGAAGATAAGCAATAATGCGACCTTCTTTAAATTGATATTTGCCTATGGGTAAGTAAGTAAAATCAGACCGGCGTCCATAGAAAAGTGTTGTTAAGAATGACTGCCTTACCTGAATATCATTATTCCTGATCCTTAGCATGGTAATCTTATACCCGGGTCTTTTGGCTGCGATCTCAATGTGCTGCTCATTGGCATATGGAGTGCTGTCTGGAGTGATAAGGTAACCAAGTATGGCTATTATTGTCGCTATTACAACACCCCAGAGACTGGCAACTGCAGTTTTATTCCTTAACAGTGCCGATATGGCTTTTGATGTAAGGGAACCCTCGGGAACAGATTTGATTCTAAACAACGGATAATGGTCATTAAACCGGCAAGTCAATAACTATCAACTACTCCGGTTGTTATTACTAACGCAAAGCTAATAAATCAGAGGTATATTCTTCAAAAAAAACTTGTTGCAGAGATTTTTCTATGTCGGACAAATATATTATTTTTGCGCACTCAAACGGTGAGTATAGCTCAGCTGGTTAGAGCATCAGATTGTGGTTCTGAGGGTCGTGGGTTCGAATCCCATTACTCACCCAAACAAAAAGCCTCTTTATTAAGGAGGCTTTTTTGCTTGAAGTGGCAATCTGAAAAATTTAGTCAAATAATTTCATGATCTCTTCTTTGCTCATGCCTGAAATTGCAGATTGTGGTTTAATAAAGGCATCAGCCAGTGCTTTCTTCTTTTCCTGCAGTTTCATGATCTTTTCTTCGATACTGTCCTTGGTAATAAACTTATAGACAAACACACTCTTATTCTGCCCGATTCTATGCGCCCTGTTAACAGCCTGCATCTCCGCAGCAGGATTCCACCAGGGATCAAGCACGAAAACGTAATCAGCCTCAGTAAGGTTTAGTCCTGTGCCACCGGCTTTTAGTGAGATCAGGAAAATATTGACATCTTTATTCTCCTTAAATCCTGAAATTACTTTGCCACGATTGGTAGTTGCCCCAGTAAGCTTTGAATATTTTAAATTCTTTATTTGGCAAAATTCTTCTATGAGGTTAAGATGCCTGACGAAGGATGAAAAGATAAGTACCCGGTGGTTTTCTGCAATAATGGTTTCCAGTTTATCAGTGACTTGCTCAAATTTCCCGCTGTTTACTTCACTCTCCGGATGGGTCATTCTTGGATGGTTAGCAATCTGGCGTAGCTGCATCAACGCTTTTAGCACCATAATTGGAGTCTCACCCATATTTCCTTTCTCGATCTGTTCAAATACCTGGTTGCGTATCTTCGACTTCTCTGATTCATATAATGTTCGTTGTTCTTCGGTCATTTCACAATAATTGACAGTTTCAGTCAATTCAGGAAGTTCCGGAGCTACCGAATCTTTGGTTCTTCGCAGGATAAAAGGCCTGATCATCGAAAGCAGGCTTTCGGATTGCGAACTTTCAGGGTCTTTTGCCAACGGTGCAGCATAGTAAGTATTGAATTTGGATAAATCGCCCAGCAGCTCCGGATTCGTAAAATTCATCTGTGACCACAGGTCGCTTAAGCTATTTTCTACCGGTGTTCCCGTAAGTATAAATTTGTTTTGGGCATGGATCCTGAAAACGGATTGTGCTGTCTGTGAACCCGGGTTTTTGATATATTGCCCTTCATCAAGGATTGCGTATTCAAAGCTGTAACTGCTCAGGAAATCTATGTCGTTCCTAAGTGTTCCATAGGTCGTAAGGATAATCTCGTAATTTTTGAAAAAATTAAGTGATTTCTTTCTTCCTGTTCCGGTATAAACCAGTTTCCTGAGGAAAGGGGCAAAGCGGCTCAGTTCATTTGCCCAGTTATGTATCAGTGATGCAGGCATTACGATAATACTTGCCGCTCTGTTTTGAAATGCAACACCTCTAGAGATTGAAACTTGTACCGGTTGAAGATCTGTAACAGGCTCAAACAGACTTAACTGATGTGAAAACACGGGAATTTGTTTGTGCTCGGGAACACCTGCTTCAGGAATTTGTAATGAATAAAATTCAGCAAGCAGGGAAATGGCTTGAAGGGTTTTCCCCAACCCCATATCATCAGCGAGTATCCCTCCGAAACCCATTTCTTTGAGACGCACCATCCATTCAAACCCGGTTACCTGATAGGCTCTTAATTTGACGTTGTTAAGTGAAGGCAGAGTGATAACCTTAAGTGCAGTTTGCGGCTCGAAATCCTCTGTTTTCTTAATATTAAGTTTATCAAGAAGTTGGTAATGGAATTTATGCAACCTGATATCCTTTCCTGAACTTTCTGCATGGATCATTACATCCTTATAGCGTTCGAACCAAGCTATCGGAATGATGAAAATCTTACCGTCTGGCAATTTGAATTCCCTTTGTTTATTGAGAATATGATGCCTTAAGCTGATAAATGGGATTTCATGGTTCTCAATCCTGAGGGTTATTTTAAGATCAAACCAGTCATGGTCAGTTTCAAGGCTTTGCTTGATCTCAGATGCAGTGAGTACGTACCGGCTTTCAGTCTCATCATCTATGCCAAATCCGTTGATTGTCAGTTCTTCCTTATGGTCTATCAGCCAGTTGATCAATCCAAACAAGTTATCGTTATCCTTATTGTCGGTAAGTTTGAAGCAGCTGACATGCTGGATTAAGCCTTGTTTTTTCAGGAAATTTATCTTTTGCGTCTCCCACGATTTATTACGTTTCGAGCGATAGAAAGTAAATCCTTCTTCATTTGTTTTTAGTTCAGTGAAGTTCTTTTGAAGATTTTCAGGAAGGAAGGATTTTTCGCCATAATTGAACTTCAGGATTAAACAGGATATTCCCTGCCAATCCTTTTCCATTGAAAGAATGGCTTTAGGTTCAACGATAACATCCTGTATGCTGAATCCGTTGGCTATGATATCGGAATTATTGACCAGTTTCTTAATGAACGATGAGAAGTACTTATTTTCAAGTCTTTTGGGTATTTCAATATTTTGCTTCTGGAAGAAAGGTGAGAGTATTTTACCGGTAATATTTTTTTCAAACATGATCAGTTTCCTGTTACTAACCAGTATGCAGGGATCATTTGACAACAGGAAATTATCCTGATCCTGGAGTTGGATTTTATGGTTATCGCTGAAAACTTCAAGTGTATAGACTGTTCCTTCAGCATCACGGTCAAATCGAAGAACCGTTTTAGCCCTTTCATGGACGATCTTTATTTCATCTGTTGGATAAAGATGAGGCATTGCTGAAGCATCGTACAATGGAATAGATGCCTGGGCAAGCAACTCTGTAATTTCAAACAGCTTCCTGTCTGTAAAAGGCCTTACAATTTCAGAAATCAGCCTATTCTTTTCGTTAAAGAATTCTTTAAGACTAAGCTTCTTCTTTGTAAATCTTGTGACGATTGCATGCGGTTCAATCTCTTCTGATAGCCTGAACAGCCTGATAACAGTTTCAGGAAGTTCATCAAAGGAATCAATATTTAAACCGGTTATCCTCTCAATAGGCAGCAAATAAGGCAGATCCTCTTGCCGGTATATGTATGGATGTATAGTAAAACCGGTAAATTCAACCCGCTTTAAGATAGCCAGTATGTGGTGCCCTTCAATCATCTGTCACGATCAAAACCTGTAAAGGTAGGGCATTTTGCGACCCCCGGAACAATTAATACCATGAAATAATGAACGTATTCTGGTCTCTTTCTTAAAGAATGAACATAAAAAACTCCCGGCTGGAAACCGGGAGTCGGGATTGGTTGTGTGCGTGGAATCTTAAAGATGCCAGGGCGATTTCCCCTCCTCAATTTCTTTTCTTGTAACCCAATACTGGTCTATCACAGTGGTTTCTTTTTGGTCCCAATAGGCAGGTGAAACACTTGCCCCTGAAGGAGTTTTAAGGCTCATCTCATAAACTGCGATAACGGGGTTAAACACAAGATCTGTAACCCCAATTGTGCATCTTTCTATTCCTTCGGCATCCGGTTTGCAATCAGTTATTACTTCAAATTTATTGAATGACAGAAGATTAGTAAGGAATTTACACCTTTCTGGTGTCGTATTTTTTTCAACTATTGTACAACGTACACCGTTAATTTCTTCAACTATATGTTTTGCTTGCAGTGGCATAGTAATAAACTTTTAAAATATTCCGATACTCAGGTAATTGATCCATTCATAGATCTGACTCCAGAAGCCAAGTATAAAGATACCTGCGGCACTCAGGAGCAGTCCGGCGCGGGTCACCATATCGCTTTTGAAAGTTGGTACCGGATTGTCATTCTTGTTGATAAACATTGCTTTTACTACTAAAAGATAGTAGTATAATGATACAGTTGCGTTTAGGACAGCAATAAACACCAGCCAGTAAAATCCTGCTGAAGCTGCTGATGTAAAGAGGAAAAATTTACCAAAGAATCCAGCTACAGGTGGAATGCCGGCCAGTGAAAAAACTGAAAGCATGAGCAGAAGGCTCAGTTTTGGGTTTGTGCGGTATAATCCGTTATAGTCATCCATCGATAGTTTACCGGTATAATTTTCAATAGCTGCAACCACACCAAAAGCTCCCAGGTTAGAGAAAATATAAACCAATACAAAATAGATCACTGATGTCATCCCGAGTTTACTGCCTACCATAATTCCAAGAAGGATAAAACCGGCTTGGGCTATAGAGGAGAAAGCAAGGAAACGTTTCATATTTTTCTGCCTGAGTGCGAACAAGTTACCGACTACCATTGTGGCAATCGAAAGTGTGTACAATACATTCTGCCATACATGCATTATAGGATAGAAAACCTTAAAAAGAATCAGCATGAGCATAAATGAAGCAGCACCTTTGGATATTACAGAAAAGTATGAGGTGACATTAGTAGGTGAACCCTCATAAACGTCAGCTGTCCATAAATGGAAAGGAACCAGCGAAATCTTAAATGCCATCCCCGAAATAAAGAAGATCACTGCAAGTATCTGAAGTGGTGCATTTGTAACGTTGAAGCTTACATCACTGAATAGGATGGAACCAGTTGTTCCATATATTAGCGAAAGGCCAAATAACAGAATTCCAGAAGATAAGGCTGATGAGAGTATAAATTTGATACCTGCTTCGGCTGATTTTGTACTGTGGTGTTTGTATGCTGCCAATGCTGCCAATGGAATAGATGCTGTTTCCAGTCCAAGATAGAACATCAGGAAGTCTCCGGCCGAGATCATAAAGTACATGCCTATAAGCGTAGATAGCAACAACACAAAGAATTCGCTGATCTTTTCCTTATTCTCAGGCTTAATAAGCCAGGCATAGGATTGCAGTAGAATGATCAATACACCGGTATTAAGCACATTCTTCATCATTACAGACAGGGCATTATTCTGGAACATCCCGCCGAATAAAACGCCCTGGAATGATGGCAAATAACCGATAATAACATTGATGATAAATAAAACAACTGCAATCGGAATTATTGACCTTTTCTTTTCCGGTTTCAATCCAAGATCAATTATTAGCAGGAGCAATGCTGTGGCTACCAGTACCAGCTCATGCCTCATGATTAAAAAGTCGTTGATGTTCATACTTTTATATTTCTGTTAACCTTCCGGTTATTCGGGTTTTCTTTAGTTATGTATTAAAAAATGCTTACAAAGGTTGAGGTTGCCAATGATAACTTAGTTACTATAGGCTCAAGACTAATATTGATCATATCACTTAACCATAATGGAGCCATTCCTATGCCGGCAATGGCAACAACGAGCGTAATTGTGGACAATCTTTCGTACCATTTGGCATCTGTGAGATGGTTAAAATGGTCATTTTTTACGGGACCCAGCAATAAAATGGCAACCACCCTGAGGATGTAAACAGCTGTTACAACTATACTTGCGGTTGCAGCAATGGTAAGGATCCTGTGGAAAGTATCGGTATGTTGGAATGAACCCACAAAGATGGTCATTTCAGCAACAAAACCGCTTAATCCGGGTAATCCAAGTGATGCAAGGCCTGCAATAACGTAAACAACCGAAAGGAAAGGCATTATTTTCATAAGGCCACCCATTTCATTGATCATACGTGTGTGCGTTCGGCCGTAGATCATCCCGATAAGTGCGAAGAAGAGGGCTGTCATTAAACCGTGAGAGATCATCTGGATGATGGCGCCATTGAATGCAGTTTGATTAAGCATAAGCACAGCAAAAAGCACGAGTCCGCAATGGCTCACGGATGAATAAGCATTGATATATTTAAGGTCTTTCTGGAAGATAGCTCCAAAGGCACCGTAAAGCACTGAAATTCCTGTCATAAGTAAGAATATCCAGGCTTGTTCCTGTGCGGCATCAGGCATAAGGTAAATTGCAACGCGAAATGCACCGTAACCCCCAAGTTTCATAAGTACTCCGGCGTGAAGCATCGATACAGCAGTAGGAGCGGAGGCATGACCATCCGGTGACCATGTATGGAAAGGGAAAAGTGCACCAAGTACGCCAAAGCCAATAAAAGTAAACGGGAAAAGGAACCGTTGCATTTCAACAGGAATGGTGTTCTTTGCTATTTCAAGCATATTCCATGTGAGTGGTTGTCCTTCAGGGGCTGAATAGAAATAGATGCCAAAAAGGCCAACCATCAGCAATGCTGAGCCTCCCATGAGCATCAGTGTCAGCTTCATGGCAGAATATTCTTTTGGTCCTGAGCCCCAAATACCTATTAACAGGTACATTGGGATGACCGCAATTTCATAAAACAGGAACATGGTGAACAGGTCCAGTGAGATAAAAAATCCGAACACCCCAGTTGCAAGCAGTATAAGAGAGATGAAGAACTCCCTTGAAAGGAAATCGACTTCCCATGATGCGAAAATCCCTGCAAATACTACGATTGCTGTCAACCCGATCATTGCTACGGAAATTCCGTCCACACCTACAAAGTAATGGATATTCAGGCTCGGAAACCACAGCGCATCATACGTAAAAAGCATTGCTGCGGTGTTACCGGCGGCACGCTCGCCAAGGTAAGCGAAGATAAGGTAAGCAGCAAGCAAAAGCTGTATTCCCATTCCTATTGCCGCAGCTACCCTGGTTTGTTTCATATTCCTGGTAAAACCAATAGCCAGGACTGTAAGCACCGGAACAGCTACAAAAAGTGAGAGTATATTCATTTCAATTTCCTTTCTTTGATCATTAACATGTTTGGTGTTACGAGAAGTAGATGAAGATAATAACTAGTACAACAGACCCTGTGACAAATACATAGGCATATTGCTGGAGCTTTCCACTCTGTAAGCCTTTAATGAGATTTGATGTTGAAACTATTGTGTTACCAATGAGATTCATGGTACCGTCAACGATATTCCTGTCAAACCAGGCTACCGGCTGGGAAATGTACCTGAATATAATCTTCTTTGTAACAAACAGATAGAGTTCGTCGATATAGAATTTATGATAAGCGCCTTTGTAAAATGCACCAAACGCTGCTGCCATCTTCTCCGGAATTAGCGTTTCCTTGCGATACATGGCCAAAGCTATCAGGATACCGGCGATTCCGATTAAGACCGAAGGAACGGCTACAAAATAGTCGATATGACTCTCAAATGGCAATCCATCTGATGTTACCAGTTCATGGAATGGCAGGAATCCTGCGAAAACAGAACCGAAAGCAAGGATCATTAGCGGGATGGTCATTGTTGAAGGAGCTTCATGTGGTTTGTGGTGGTAAAGTGTTGATTTTCCCCAGAATATATTGAAATAGAGGCGGAACATGTAGAAAGCAGTCAAACCGGCAACCAGGAATTCAATTGCAAACAATACCTTGTTATGATGCAAAGCAGCCACAAGGATTTCATCTTTGCTGAAGAATCCCGATAAAGGTGGCATACCTGCGATAGTCAGACATGCGATAAGGAAAGTAATGTGCGTAATAGGAAGATGCTTCCTCAAATTTCCCATATCCCTCATATCGTTTGAATGGACAGCATGGATTATAGCTCCTGCACCCAGGAAAAGGAGAGCCTTAAACATGGCATGTGTGAACAGATGCCAATTTGAGGCCATGAAGCCTAAACCATCATGACCGCCGTATCCTGAAACGCCAAGAGACAGCATCATATAACCGATTTGCGACATAGTTGAGTATGCCAGTACACGCTTTATATCGTATTGGGTACAGGCTATGATGGCAGCAAACAGCGAACTGATTCCGCCCACCCACGCAACAACCGTCAGGGCATCAGGGGCTGCAAGTGAATATATTGGGAAAAGTCGGGCAACAAGGTAAACACCGGCAACGACCATCGTGGCAGCATGGATAAGTGCCGACACTGGAGTGGGGCCTTCCATTGCGTCGGGCAACCAGATGTGCAGTGGGAACATAGCCGATTTACCGGCACCTCCCATGAATACGAATATAAGTGCCCAGGTAATTCCACTAAGACCCATAAAGGTTAATCCGCCTGCATGTGTGATAGCCGGACCATCAGAGCTTACCAGGGTCTGGAAGTCAAAAGTTCCTGTCATGAATGATAACATCAGGATACCGATCAGGAATCCTAAGTCGGCGAAACGTGTTACGATAAAAGCTTTTTTTGAAGCTGCAACTGCACTCGGCCTCTCATAATAAAATCCAATGAGCAGGAAGGATGAAACCCCAACAAGCTCCCAGAATATATACATCTGGAAAATATTGGTAGCGAGTACCAGTCCCAACATCGAGAAACTGAACAAGGAAAGGAAAGCGAAAAAGCGAGCAAACCCTTTTTCACCTTTCATATAACCGAGGCTGTAAATATGGACCATCAGCGATACGGTGCTTACCACGACAAGCATCATACATGAAATCGGGTCAAGTAAGACTCCGAGTTTAATTACAAGGGTGTCGGTAAAGCGAAGCCAGTTAACCTCAAATGCTTTTATGGATGAATAAATGGTGTCAGGTGAGTGGTCAAGCCAGAAGTAATTAATGGCAGTCATGTATGATAATACTGCAACTACCAATAGTCCGGCTGTGCCGATAAGCCCGGAGACAATAGGTTTGAATTTATGCCCTGTTAGTCCTGTGAATATGAATACCAATAATGGTATCAGGGGGATCAGCAGCGTATAGGAATATGCGTTCATAGTCATTGATATGGCGATTTTTGTTCCTAGTTTTTCATTTGGTTTACCTGGTCAACCTCAATCGACCTGAAGCTCCTGTAAATATTAATGATGATGGCAATTGCAACAGCAGCTTCAGACGCGGCAACGGCTATCACGATCAGGGCAAAGAAGTGTCCCTGGAGGTTATTCGGATACAGGAAATGGTTGAAAGCAACAAAGTTGATATTCACCGAATTGAGAATTAACTCAATCGACATCAGCATTGTAATGAGATTCCGTCTCGTCAGGAATCCGAAGATCCCTATGAAGAACATCAGGGTACTCAATACCAGGAAGTACTCAAGAGGTATATTTCCGGTCATGGTTTTATTTTATTATTCTTGATTGTTGTCGGTTGATTTAATATTTGAAGCGAGACTTTCCTTTCGTGCAACAATGATGGCACCTACCATGGCTGCCAGTAAAAGGATTGATACGACCTCAAAAGGCAAAGCGTAACCATTTTCACCATAACTCACAAGCGCTCTTCCAACATTTTGAACATCGGGCGAAATGGCAGGCTCAGTGGTTTTAATAAAATCATGGTTAATCACCAGGACAATAGTCAGCAAGGCTCCTGCCACGGCAGAAAGAGCTGAAAAGATCCCTTCTTTCATGGTTGCCACTCTTGCTTTCTCGCTGATATGGCTGGTGAGCAGAATTGAGAAAATCACCAAAACCACAATCCCCCCGGCGTATACAGTTAGCTGCACAGCGGCCAGGAAGTTGAAATTAAGCATGAAATAAAGTCCTGCCGTGCTAACCAACACAAACAGGAGAAAAACGGCCGCGCGAAGTATCCTTCTGGTTGTTACCGTCAGGACTGAGAATAATAAAATTGCGCCGGCAAACAAAAAAAACAAAATGTTACTATCCATTATGATTGGTTGTGGTTGTTTGGTTTTTACTCCTTTACTCCTTCCATCAGCTTTGATCCCGGCCGATTAAGTACTTTAGTTAATTCTGACCTGTCCCAAACTGCATGTTCGAACTCCTGCCCCATAAATATTGCGTCACTGGGGCATGCCCTGACACACAGGTTGCATAACGTGCACATCCCCAAATGATAAATATGTTTATCAATAGCTCTTTTCTTTTTGCCATCTTCAGTCATTACGCTTTTGGTAATGATTTCAATGGAACCGTTCGGACAAGCTAATTCACAAAGACCGCAACCGGTACACCTGTGCTCGTTATTTTCATTGTGGGGCATGATAACTTCACCGCGGAAGCGCTCAGCCATTTTAAGCGTAGCCCTGTTTTCGGGATATTGTTGCGTTACGTTTTTCCATGGTGTGAAGAAATAGCGGGCAGTGACCATCATTCCGGTGAGAAGGGTGATGAAACCGCCGAATATTTCTCCAAAGTATTTTATGATTGACTTCATAGTGGTCTGTTAGTTTAAAAATGAAGGCCAAGCAAAACAACTGCTGTCATTATTATTATATTCATCAGGTTGATTGGCAGCAGGTACTTCCATTCAAGGTTAAGTATCTGGTCAACCCTTAAGCGTGGGAAAGTCCATTTGAACCACATCATAAGGAAAATGACAAAGAACACTTTAAGGAAGAACCATACCAAGCCGGGAATAAAATCCATTACATGGTTGAATGCGTCAAAATCACCAAAATGGAGGGGCATCCAACCCCCGAGGAATACAATCGATGCCATTGCGGCAACTATAAACAGGTTGATGTATTCGGCAAGGAAGAAGAAAGCGAATTTTATTCCGGAATATTCTGTGTGAAAACCTGCCGTCAACTCTGATTCAGCTTCTGCAAGGTCAAAAGGACCGCGGTTCGTTTCAGCGGTACCGGCAATGACAAATACTAAAAATGCTATGACAGCCGGAATATGTCCTTTAAAGATGAACCACAGGTCACGCTGGCCTTCAATAATTCCGGAAATTTGCATGGTACCGGCAAAAATGATCATTGTAATCAGGGCCAGGCCTACTGAGAGTTCGTAGCTAACGATCTGTGCACCGGAACGCATAGCACCTATTAGCGAATATTTGTTGTTTGAGCTCCAACCGGCAAGCAACACTCCAATTACACCAACTGATGATACGGCAGTAACAAAGAAAACCCCGATATCAAAGTCAAATGATGCGAGTCCCGGTGCGAATGGTATCACTGAAATAGCCATGAATGTAACTATAATCACAATAAAAGGAGCCAGGTTATAAAGGAAAATATCAGCTCTTTTTGGGGTGATAAGCTCTTTCATGAGCAGTTTTATAAAATCGGCTATGGTTTGAAGTAATCCCCACGGACCAACACGCATAGGTCCTAATCTTTGCTGGAAGGCAGCACAAACCTTTCGTTCAGCATATACCAGGAATAGTCCGAATACAGCAACAAAAAGCAAATATGCAATCCCTACAATGGTCCATTCAATAGCAAGTACCGCAGTCGGATTCAGACTGGCAGATAAAGCCTCATGAATGGATTCCGTAAAAGGGGCAAAATCATAAATGTTAAAGGCCATCGTATTGTTGTTCAAGTAGTTTGAATCAAATTTATTTATCTGTCAATGTCGGGAATAACCAAGTCAAATGATCCCATTATAGCTACTAGGTCAGCGATCTTCCATCCCTTGACAATGTTATTAATGCCAAAAAGATTCGAGAATCCGGGTGACCGGAATTTCATACGGTACGGATTCTTCTTGCCATCAGAAATTACATATACCCCGAATTCTCCACGTGCACTCTCTATGCGCTGGTAATATTCACCTTCAGGCAGTTTAATTACACCTTTCATTTTGGCGGCATAATCTCCTTCTGGTATATTGTCGATGAGTTGTTCAATGATATTCATTGACTCATACATTTCAAGTATGCGGAGGTGGTAACGGGTAAAAGTATCGCCTTCGGTACCCATGATCTCATTGAAATTCACGTAAGGGTATGCACCATAGGGCTCTTTTTTACGGATATCGCAGGAAAAACCTGAAGCTCTTCCTGTTGGCCCTGTGATGCCATATGCAATAGCATCCTCTTTTGATAAGATACCAACTCCTCTGGTACGTGCCTGGAAGATGACATTTCCTGTCAACAATCTTTCATATTCCGGGAGTTTGGTCCTGAATTTCTTGATAAATGCCTTAACATCCTTCTGGAAATCAGGATGGATGTCAAACATCACTCCGCCCGGCACACTGTAGTTCAGGGTTAAACGGGCACCACATGTCTTTTCAAAAATATCAAGGATGTCTTCACGGTCACGCAAACCATAGAAAAAGGTTGTCAGCGCACCAAGGTCCATACCGAAAGCGCACCACCAGAGCTGGTGTGAAGCAATACGCTGAAGTTCATTGATAATAGTGCGTATATATTTTGCTCTTTCAGGCACTTCAACCTGGAGTGCTTTCTCAACAGCCATGCTCACAGCTTCATTATTCATGTGTGCTGAGAGATAGTCCATACGGTCGGTTAGATGGGGTATTTGCGGATAACTGAGGCTTTCAGTCATCTTTTCTATGCCGCTGTGGATGTATCCGATATGGGGCTGGATATTGAGGACTTTTTCACCTTCAAGTTTGACTAATAGGCGGAGTACACCATGGGTGCTTGGATGCTGAGGACCCATATTGACGAGATAATCATCAGTCTTGATGTCGTCGGTCGTTAACATTATTTCTTTATAGTCTTCCATGGTTACCTTGATACTATATGAATATCATCCTGATAATCTTTGCGAAGTGGGAATCCCCAGTCATCTTCAAGGAATAACCTGCGGGGCTCGGGATGATTATTAAATTTTATTCCTAATAGGTCAAAAGCTTCATTTTCATGAGGTTCAGCGGTTGGCCAGATATCGGTAACAGAATCAACCGCAGGATTTACCCTATCGGCGGTTTTTACTTTGATTACCATAATATGGTTCTTTTCTGTTGACTCAAGGTGATAGATCACTTTCAGATGATCTTCAAAGTCGGTGCCTGTAAGGCAAAACAGGTAATCGAAAGCGAGTTCCGGATCGTTCTTCATTTTCAGCATGAAATCATGCAGGTTTTCAGCCGGGAAAGTAGCTTCAACATACTGAGTGCCCATTTTAACCTGGGCATCGGGAAGCATACCGGTTATTTTCTGAATAAGCGAATCGTTTGTCATAATAGCTTATCCTTATTTGGTTATTGATTTCTTTGATACATACCGTTCGTGGCGGATTTTCTTCTGTAGTTGCATCAGCCCGAACAGAAAAGCTTCAGGGCGCGGTGGGCAACCGGGAATGTACACATCCACAGGAATCACATGGTCAGCTCCTTTAACAATAGAGTAGCTGTTGTAATAAAAAGGACCTCCCGAGATGGCGCATGCTCCCATAGCAATTACGTATTTGGGATCAGCCATCTGGTCATACAGTCGCTTAAGCACCGGTGCCATTTTATAGTTGATCGAGCCGCTTATTACGATCATGTCAGCCTGACGGGGTGTTGCACGGGCAACCTCCATGCCGAATCGTGAGAAATCGTGCCTTGATGCACCGACTGCCATGAACTCAATGGCGCAGCACCGGGTTCCAAAAGTAAGTGGCCATAAAGAGTTCGAACGTGCCCAGTTTAAAAGGTCATCAAGTTTGGTGAGTATAATGCTCCCACCTTCATGTGATTCAATGACGGGATAGTCTTTACCAATTTTTTCTTTCATGCTTGTTTGTTCAGGCGCTTTAAATTTGAAGAATGCTTATTCCCACTTCAGGGCATGCTTTTTCCAGCCATAGAGTAGTCCCAGACCAAGAACAGCGAAAAAGAACAGGATTTCAATAAATGCGGTCATGCCAACTTCACGAACAACAGTGGACCAGGGAAATATAAAGACTGCTTCTACATCGAAGATCAGGAAAATAATGGCAAACAGATAATATCCAACCGTATATTGCAACCATGATCCGCCTATTGTTTCTATTCCGCATTCATAGGGCTCAAATTTAAGCGGGTTGTATGATTTTGGTGGTGCAAATGTTGAAAACAGGATGGCTCCTCCAACGAGGACAACTCCTAAAATAAAGAATAATACTAGTGATTGGCTTTCCATATATATATTCAAGTATCTACATTTAACAGTCGGCAAAAGTAGAAAATGTCACAATCCAAAAACATGACATCCTTATGCTTTTGCTAATTTAGAATGATTTTAATTTAGCTGATGCTTAGACAGTTATGTTTGTTTCAAGCTCAATAATGGCGGTAAATATAGAATTATTTGTGAATTTGCTAACAGAAGATTGATATAAATCACCTTTTAAATTCATCTATGTCACTGCTTAAATGTTAAAGATTTCTTAAAATACCTGAAGTTGTTGTACAAATGCATACTTTTGCATGTGAAATTTAATTCTGATTAGAGAACCTGATGACTGAAAATATAAAGCGCTTATTTTCCATCCTCCTGCTGGTAATTTTCCTGATACCATCTGTTGGAATAATGCTTTATATGCGTCATTGCAATTCAAGCGGGAAGACGTCGATTGCTCTGGAAAATTCGGGTTGCTGTTCAAAACATGGCAATACCACCTTCAATAGTTATTGCAACCATTCTGATAACAGCATTGCCGGCAAACAAATACTGAAAAGGATGCAGTGCTGCGACAATTCAAATATATACGTTAAGCTGGACAACCATCTTGCCGTTGAAAAATTACTTCTTACAAGTTTACTTCCTGCATTAATTGTTTCTCAAATATCCAAACTGATTGAAACAGCAGTTTCTGATACAAATGCAGGAATTTGTGATCAGATAGTATACCCACCCTGGGAAAATGCCTTCATCAAATATTGTTCCCTTCGACTCTGAATATTTTCAGTTAATGCCGTAAAAAAGGAATAGATCATCACAGTGGATTCAATAAGTTGCTTCAGCAATTTATCTTCCTTGCTTTAAAAATTGATTTATTCACCTCATTAATTTTTTATATCAAATCATTTATTAATACAGATTTTAACAAAAATGAAAACACTGAGAATATTAGCAGTAGCAGCAATACTTGCTGTAACAGGAAAAGTCTCTGCCCAGAATGCAAAAAATGAAGTAATAGATATTAAAGTATCATCACAATGCTCGATGTGCAAGGAAACGATTGAACGTACCCTTGCCTTTGAAAAAGGAGTTGTAAAAGCAAATGTTGATCTGGAAACAGATGTCGTAAAGGTGACCTATAAAACTGGAAAGACTTCTCCTGATGCTATTAGGAAAGCAATTTCACTTGCCGGTTATGATGCTGATAATGTACCTGCCGATCCAAAGGCTTATGCCAAACTTTCGGATTGCTGCAAGAAACCTGACGACAGGATAAACAAAGAAGCAGGACACGATCACCATTGATCGAATTCCAGTCAATCGTTTCTTAACACTTATATGACTAAAATCTATGTTACTAATCAATAAACAAACTTTCGTACTTTTTCTTTTGATGTTCCTGATTTCTGGCAATATTGTTGCCCAAACGATAACGGGAACAGTCAAAGCGAAAGACTCAAAAGGTAAAGCAGAGGGATTGCCGGGTGTGAATATTCACTGGCTTGGCACCACAATTGGAGCCATAACCGATACCCATGGTAAATTCAACATAACACGCAAGGACATTCCCACTAACCAACTTGTTGTCAGCTTCCTTGGTTATAAAACCGATACCATCACGGTGAAAAACACTCCGGTTGATATTACAATGGTTGAAAGTGCCAGTGAACTCAGCGGGGTAGAAGTAAAGCAAAGGGTAGGTACCTCATTTATTTCGCAACTGAATCCTCATAAAGTTCAGGTAATAACCAGCAATGAACTGAAACGGGCTGCATGCTGCAACTTATCTGAAAGCTTTGAAACCAATTCATCTGTTGATGTTAGCTATGCTGACGCAATTTCAGGTGCAAAACAAATCCAATTGCTCGGATTATCAGGGATTTACAGTCAGGTAATTTCCGAAAATGTTCCGCTCCTCCGTGGACTTGGTGCAACATTCGGGCTTGGTTATATTCCGGGTCCCTGGATGGAATCCATCAGCGTGTCAAAGGGAGCTTCATCTGTCATGAATGGATTTGAATCTACGACCGGCCTGATAAATGTCGAATACAAGAAACCCGCCCAGAGTGAAAAACTTTTCCTTAATGGTTTTGTAAACCACAATGGCAGGGTTGAGATGAATTTCAATTCAGGAGTCGAATTAAACGAGAAACTGAGCACAATGGTACTTGGCCATGTAAGCACTTTTCAAACACCGTTTGACAGGAACAACGACCAGTTCATGGATATTCCGAAAATCACGACCTATAATTTTATAAACAGGTGGGATTATGATGTTCCCGGGAAATTCGATTCAAGGTTGCTGGTCAAATATATGGATGAAACCCGTGAGGGGGGGTACATGAACTTTGATGATAAAAGTTATAACCCCCAGGTTGATAAAATAAGCAACCTCACTGAAACATACGGATTTCACCTATCCACCAAACGTCTTGAAAGCTTCTGGAAAAATGGTTTTATTCTTAACGACCACCGGAGTATTGCTTTGATCGTTTCAGGAATTTACCATTCACAAGATGGTTTTTTCGGAATGAATAAGTATGACGGAAAGCAAAAAAGCATGTATTCAAACCTTATCTACCAGGATATCATTGGCGGTAACCCAAACCATAGGATTACAACCGGTTTGAGCTTCATATACGACAATTATGATGAAGACTACCAACGCCGTGATTTCACTTTTCTGTACCAATCACTCGGAGTAACTGATGTTACGGCACCACTGGATACTTTATTGACAGTAGACAGTTACAGGGACACCGTTTATGTGATGGACAGGGAAGAGATTATTCCGGGAGCCTATCTTGAATACAGTTGGACAGCAGCCGAGAACCTTAACCTGATCGGGGGGATTCGTATTGACCATCACAATAAATACGGAACTTTTTATACACCCCGCTTTCATCTGAGATATAAAGTCTTTCCAAATACTGCCATCCGGGCTTCAGCAGGAAAGGGATACCGTTCAGCTAACCTGTTCGCTGAAAACTTCTCTGTCATGGCAAGCCAGCGGGTTATTCACATCCAGGATGACATCAAACAGGAAGAAGCCTGGAATTATGGTATAAACATAACCCATGATTTTAAACTGTTCGAAAGGGATGCTCAAGTGGATTTCGAGGCATATCGCACTGATTTCCTAAGCCAGGTGATTGCTGACCTTGATAGCATTCCTTCTGATGTTTTCTTTTATAACCTTGACGGAAAATCATTTGCCAACAGCTATATGGCACAGATTACATTTGAGCCGGTAAAACAGCTTCAGGTTCTGGCTGCTTTTCGTATAAGCGATGTAAAATATACTATAAATGGCCTTTTGAGGGAAAAACCTATGGTAAGCAGTTATAAAGGAATCATTTCCCTGAATTATGCGACCAGGTTTGAAAAATGGAAATATGACCTCACCTCACAGTTTATTGGTAAAGCAAGGATTCCTGATACGAAAAAAATGCCTGCAGCACTTCAGCGTGAAGATTATGCGCCGGCTTTTATCCAACTGTCTGCACAAGTAACACGTAAGTTTAAGCACTTTGAGCTTTATCTTGGGGGTGAGAACCTTACAAACTTTACGCAGAAAGATCCGATAACTGAAGCATTTGCGCCTTACCATACGCATTTCGACACATCTATGGTATGGGGACCGCTTGTCGGAGCGACCGTTTATGCCGGATTCAGGTATTCAATCCCTCATGAATGAAAAAGATGTTCTTACCCTGTTCCATCCCTCCCCAGGGGGTAGAGATGATAGAGGGTTAGTAGTGCCTAAGTACTTATTTAGTAGTCAATTAGTGACTTGTTTTTAATCACTGATTTTTATAAAAAATGCCGGTTTCGCCGGCATTTTTTATAATATAAGAGGATGCCTTTTAAAGCTTAATAAATTCAACCCTGCGGTTTTTTGCTTTGCCATCTGATGAAGAGTTGTCAGCAACGGGCTTTGTTTCTCCAAAGCCATCGGTTTCAATTCTTGAACCATCAACTGAGAATTCAGAAACAAGCATATTCTTTACTGAGGCAGCCCGTCGTTTTGAAAGATCAAGATTCTTTGCATTATCTCCATCACTATCAGTGTGTCCGTCAATCCTGATTCTTACATCCGGATTTTCATTCAGTACTTTGGCTATATCGTTGACTGCACCTTTAGATTCAGGTTTTATCTTGTCGGAATTTACATCGAAATAAATGCCATAACTGATCAGCTTTCCTTCTGTCAACAATTTGCTTCTTGTATCAGGAGCAGCTGTAGTTATACGGATATTGCTGAGCAAAGGATGTCCGCCACTGCTCCATAAAGAGAACCTTAGCCTGTTGAAATCATTTGGAAGGTACATAATCGTAGGCAAATCAATCACTTTTTGGCCTTTGTGGTATATACGCATCCTTGCTTTTTGTACCCATATTATTACATGAGTAAGCTCATCATTTACAACAGTCGCAATATCTGATTCCCCATCCACCATCTTGTCCTTCTCATTTTGGTAACCGGTAACCAGCCATCTGTCATCAGATATAGTTACATGAACACCATTGCTACCGGGGTAAAGGTCTTCATTAAGAAAATCATCAGGGCTTTTGTACATACTCAGGTAAAAGCTGAAATGTCCATCATCTTCACGGGGCTGTGTGATAAGGTCAAATTCAAGAATGAAGTTTTCAGGTAAATTCAGATCCTTCATAGGAATATAAACCTGGTCTGTTGCATTCATATGCAACCAATGACCCGGAGCAACATTCACTGTTTTTACTTCACCACTTCCTGAAGTAGTCCATAGGGCAGGAAAATCACCAATTGCATCCTGTGAGAAATCCTCATAGAAAATCACCTGGTCACCGGGAACAAAATCATACTGCGATTTGGTTTCAATTTTTTGCTTCACCACCGTAGTTTCAGGCTGCTCATTTTCCGGGGCTGCCTCTTCCTGAGTTTCTTCTGCATCCTGGTTTTCCTGCGCCTCTTCGTTATTGTCAACAGCGTCGTCAATTGCTTCATCGGTTTTTTCAATCATTTTCTGCTGCACTTTTTCTTTGATCGCCCTTCCAAGGACTCCCTGGGCCGGTGAATTTTCTATGCCTGTAATGGTGCATAAGCAAAACACCAGGATTGAAATGAGCAGGTCAAAAAGTGCACTTTTCCTTAAATTAATTGTAAAATTTGGTTTCATCATAATTGCGTTTCTTTATTGATTGTTCCTTAATTGGTTGCTTATTAATATCCGCCGTTATGTTTTCTTGCTCCAGTTGTTCCCGCATGAATCTTAACTGTTGAATGTTTCTTTTAAAGGCTCACAACTGAATGTACCTCAGCGGATTAAATTTCAATTGCTTGATTCTTCAGTTACATAATTGTCTAATTGACTTCTTTATGACAAATATGCTGAAAATTACAATATCTGCAGTACTTTATGCCTGTTTGACTGAAATTAATTTCTCTGTTAAAAATTTCCCCGATCAACACTTTCAGGTTTTCCTCAAACTCTTCTTCTGAGAACTTACCTTCCAAGGGAATAAATCCTTTTCCTAAAGCCCGGAATGAAATGATGCCTGGTAGTATATCATATGACTGATTTTCAGGGTTTGTCATGGCAAGATACTTATAATAACACAATTGCAGTTGTTTGCCATTATCTTTAAGAGGATTGAACAGATCTTCCACTGCTGAAAACCTTGTGTCTTTTTGGTTAACTTTCCCTGTTTTGTAATCTATAACCCTTAATTTGCCATCCAGCACATCAATACGATCGATTTTTCCATAGAGGGTCACTTCAAATGGTTCTTCCTCCTGCAGTTCAATTTTGAGCTTTCTGGTGAAAGGTGACTCTGTTCCTTTGATCAGTGGCTCTTTATCGGCAATAATACACTCTATTTCACTCTTAAGGAACCGGTGCAACCAGATTTCGGCTACTTTAATGAACAGTAAGTTATGACCGGAATCGATCTTTAATGCGGGAAAGTGGGATGCAGTTTTGGCATGTATCAATTCACCAACCCTCTCAAGGGCATTCTTTAAAGTGCCTGGATCAGTTGTCCTGCCGGTAAAATCCTTGTAAATATCTTCAAGGATCCCGTGAAGGATGATGCCCATTGTTTTAGTAGAGATATCTTCTTCGACCTCCTCAGTTTCTTCAAGTTTCAGTACATATGAGTAATAAAATGCCAACTGGCAGTTAAGGTATTGTTTCAGTGATGAAAAGGAAAAACCTTTCTCTGCCTTTTCCCTTAGAACCCTCATTACATAGTCATCTTTTACAATCGTAAGTGGCTGTTGTACAGGTCGTAGTGTGCTGTCATCAACGGTAAGCGTGGTAATGTAAATGCCCTTTTCAGGAAGTTCCCATTCAAGTTGCCTGATATACCTGCTTTTTTCACCACCATCCAGTTGATCACCGTCGTGGTTATAAATCAACCATGCATTTTGGGGACGTTGCAGTAACCTGTAAAAGTGATAGGCAAAAACGGCCTGGCGTTCATGATGTGCAGGGAGTCCATAATGCCTGCGGATATCAATGGGTATAAATGATTTATTATTTTTTGATGATGGCAGGATGTCTTCATTAACCGACAAGAGTATCACATTCTCAAAATCAAGCATCCTCGTTTCAAGCATTCCCATGATCTGGATACCCTTAAGTGGTTCTCCGTAAAAGGGCACTCTGGTTGAACTGCATACCTCCCTGAAGAAGTTATAGAGCGTGGCCATAGTTCCTATCTCTATACCTTCCTTTTCGATTGAATTCCTGATGACAAGAGTCTTTTGCCATAGAGTGTACAACACCTCTTCATTCGAAGAACTCTCATCCTGATCCAAACTGCCTTTCAGTTCAGCAAGCAACTGTGTCAAAGCTTTAAGGACAGCACCTGGTTCATGACATTCAGCAAATATAAGGTCAATCGCTTCCGGTTTTTGTTCTTCGGCAAGTCTCTTGATTTCGGTAATAGTGATATAGGAATAATTATTTTTCCTTATTGAATAAGCGATTTTATTCCGGAGGCCTGCGGGCATCAAATTTTTCAAATGGGTATTCTGTAGGACCGCGGTCACATCAGCATGATAGAATACACCCGGACTCACTGCATTCAGGTAAAGTTTCATGAATGCATCAGCAAGAGAAAACAGGGGAGTATGAATCAGGGGAAATCCCATGGTTACATTAAAATTCTCCTGACTTGCAGGCAGGGCATTTAATACCGGTAGCAGTAAACTCTCATCAGCCAATACAAGGGCTGTCTTATTGTATTTTTCCGGAGAGATTCTTGAAAGTATACTTCCTGCTATCCTTGCCTGACCGGTATTACCCGGAACACCACAAACATATATGTTCCTGTCAGTCCGGATAAAATTTGAGTTGACCACCTTTAGGGGGATCAGATCTTCATCTTTGTTATATTTCCGGAGAAAAGTTCCCGCCTCCATAACCGGATTATCCATATAGAAGTCATCCGCATCAAAGATTACTTCAGCCTTTTCCTGACTGATAAGGTATTTGATGATTTTTAACTGCGACGGGGTAAATGCATTGAAACCTGCAAAAATGATCTTCTTCCATGCGAGAGCAGGTAAATAATCCTGTGGGTTTTCGGCTATTAACCGTGTTGCTATACCCTGGTAGCCCAGATTTCTTTGTACAAGTTCTTTCCTGAAATTCTGATAAAGACAGTTCAAAGAACGATAAAAATCAAGATAGCTCTTTTCAAATGGGGTCATTGACTCGCCGGGTGTCCATACGTCGATTTCACGGGCATCCTTTACATATTCAAACAACTGTTCCGGATCAGCAAGATACTGGTCAACCTCTTCAAAGTCCCTGAGAATCTCGCTTCCCCAACTCAGGAAATTATCAAATGAAACCTGATCGGGATTATCCCGGCAATGCGCTTTATACAGCATGGCAAGCAGGGATACACTGTCAGGTTCTGTGAGTTTGCTGGTGCTGAATACAAAATCTTCTATGGTTTGAATGGCTGGCAACCATCTTGGACTATCACCAGAAGGAATCAATTTTTGCTTGAGGAACAGACCTGCACGCCTGTTTGGAACAACGATGCAAATATCGTATTCAGGCAGTTGGCTTGAATTAACCAGTTCAACTATTTGATCAATAAAGGTTTGCATCAGTAAAATCCCTTCTCTCAGGCAACTATTCTATAATATGAATACCATTGCTCACAATATCCAAATATCGCGTTTTTTTTTAAAGCCATGAGGGCTGTTCAAAACAAATCGGGGGTAATAATGTGTGCTGCTTCCTTCAGGTTTTGCGGTTTTCCGGCATCAATAAATACAGGGCTTTCATCAACAAAACCCCTTATCGGCTGTTTCTTTGCAATTTCCAGGTAAGCATCAATTATTGAAAATACCTGTTGGTCAGGCAATAAGCTGAAAATGGCGGGATCAATGATATGAATGCCGCTGAATGCAAAGGGTTGAGGCGGTTTTTCTGTTAACTTTATTATTTTTCGGAGCCCTTTTTCCTTATTTTGCCATTCAGTTAGTTGCATAAGTTCATCAAAAAGCAGATAGCGGGTGGTTTCACGCCTTCTGACAGCCAGTGTAGCAATCCAACTGTATCTGAGATGGTATTCAAACAGTAAGGTGAGGTTTATACTACTAATTATATCAGCATTATAAACTAAAAATGGCTCAGTACCTTCAAGAAATGGACGGGCCTTTTTAAGTGCACCACCGGTATCAAGCAATTTGTCAGATTCATCTGAGATATTAATCTTAAAGCCGAAATTCCTGTTTTCTGACAGGTATTCAAGGATCTGCTCAGCAAAATGGTGGACATTTACCGTGATATCAGTGAATCCATGGAATGCTACCTTCTTTATTGCGAACTCCAGCAAGGTAAACTGACCTGCTTTTAGTAATGCTTTGGGAGTGGAATTTGTCAGCGGCTTTAACCGAGTACCCAATCCAGCAGCCAGTATCAATGCTTTCATAAGCTTAATGGATTGAAAGTTAAACTTTTGTAATAAGTTCCTTGAGTTGCAACTTTCGTCATTTATCTTCTTTAAGATATTTCTTAGGTTTACAGACTTCCTTCTCCTTTTTGACCAGGGCACCGCATTTCTTACACAAAAACGAAGGTTCAGGGGTGTTCTGCGCGCCCTTCATTCCTTTCTCACACATGGTCTTTGACATATTCCTGCTTTAATAAATTACATTGCTACTACCAATTCACTTTTTCGGAATGTTCCGGTATGATATTCATTCCATATTTTTCATTCAGGTGGTTTGCAAGCTTTTCGGCACAGTAAACTGAACGATGACGTCCACCGGTGCACCCGAAGCCAACCATCAGGTTATGGAAACCACGCTCCAGATAATTCTTAACTGTTGCATCAACAATATTGTAAACATTTTGTAAAAAACCGGTAATCTCAGGATAATTTTTCAGATATGTTATCACTGCATCGTCAAGACCCGATTGCGACTGATATTCCTCAAGCCTGCCTGGATTTGGCAATGCCCTGCAGTCGAAAATAAAACCACCCCCGTTGCCGGAATGATCTGTTGGAATTCCTTGCTTGAAAGAGAAGCTGACAATATGTACATTAAGCCCGGTATGGACAGGAGGGCTGATTTTAGTACCCGAAGGCTCCTGTTGCAACAGCTTTTTCAATTCAGGCAATTCAGGAAGCTCATTTGATTCGGCGAACAATGCCTTAAGGTTTGCCAATGCGTAGGGTACACTCTGCAGGAAATGCGCCTTTTTCTGGTAAAAGCCCCTGAATCCATATGCTCCGAGAGCCTGAAGGATACGCATCAGGATAAAACCCGGATAATAATGCAGAAACTCATCCATACTGAAACCGGGTATATGGCTTTTAATGGTTTCGAGGTAAATTGCCAGTAACTGATTGCGGAATGATTGGGGAAGATTGGCTTTGGCATCATAAAGCAGTGAAACAACATCATACTGAAGCGGACCTACCCTCCCGCCTTGATAATCAATAAAGTAGGGATCGTCATGTACCAGCATAATATTCCTTGACTGGAAGTCACGGTACATAAATGTATCCGCCTGCGCTTGCTCCAGGAATGTAAGCAACGTCCTAAAATCATCTTCAAGCGCCTGTTCATCAAATGGGATCCCCGTCAGTTTGACATAATAATACTTGAAGTAATTCAGGTCCCACATCATTGATTGCCGGTCGAATTCTTTCCGGGGCCAGCAATAGGATAAATCAAGTCCTTTGATCCCCTCGCACTGGAACGATGGGAGCCACTTAACAGTGTTGATGTAATAATCCTGGACTTCATCAGTCAAGCCTCTCTCTGTTAATACAGAGAATAGAGTATCATCTCCCAGGTCGGTTTGCACGTATGCGGTTTTTTCTTTATTTGCCGTGAATACGTCTGGCACAGGAAGTTCTTTTCTCCTAAAGTGTTTGCTGAAGTGAATAAAAGCTTCATTTTCCCTGACAGCTTCATTAAAAACGCCAATCATATTAATGTCCTGACTCTTGATCCGGAAATACTTTCTGTCAGAGCCTGATGCAGGCAGCGGTGTGATTGAGTCGGGTAGTTTACCGAAATGGTCTTTATAAAGATGCCGTAGAATATTTTCAGGATCAGCCATGAAGTTAATTAACTGTTTTTGCAAATTTAATGGTATCTTTGTTTACCGCAGTTATAAAATTAAGCAATATGGACAAAGCCATTGATATCCTTAAAACAGCCATCCTTATGGAAAGGAGGGGAGCCGCCTTTTATTCAACAGTCGCCGAGCAAACCAGCATCCCTGAGGTTAAAAAGATTTTTAACATGATGTCGGACGAAGAAAAAATCCACATTAAATTTCTCTCGGAGCAATATCTTAATATTACGAAAGGCAATTCGTTTGAGAAGATCGACCATAAAATGAGCAATGGAGTGTCTGAGCTTATCCTCTCAGAGGATATGAAGAAAACCATATCGGCAGCCAGTTATGAAGCAGCAGCCATTGCTGCGGCAATTGATATGGAAACCAAGGCAATAGAAGTTTATACCCGCCGTGCCATGGAAGCTTCAGATGAGAATGAGAAATCGCTATATATGTGGCTTGCCGAATGGGAACAAGGACATCATAAGATACTGCACGAGTTAAACGAGCAGTTAAAGGAAGAGATCTGGTACGACAACCATTTCTGGCCGTTTTAAGCGGGTCTCTTTAAATTAATAAGTGTCAGCAATACCATCGAAAAGAGGATTCCTCCAATCAATCCGTTTATTCCATTAACTACCCATCCTGCTGCCATTAGCAGAGGAAACACAGCAAATTCCCACCAGCCGGGTGAAATGGGCATTTTTTGATGCTTGTAGTTGCTGAACAATGGCATATATTGCTCTGATATTATCAACTGCCGGTCTGATCTTAAATCAGCATCCGGTTCTGTCCAGCCTTGCATGAGGATGCTGGGGATACCATATTTAAAAATAAATAAGGGCCCTGATGAGATACTTTGCAAAGCATGCCCATATTCATGCCGGATAAGAACCTTTTCAGGCACCGTTCTCTCATCCATTGGGAAAATATTAACAACCGGTGAGTCCTGTAGATCAATCATGATGAATGATCCGAGCGCTATTCCGCCGCCATTCAGAAAAACACCCTGGCATACCAGGCAGTGCTTCCATACATCAATTTTCTTAAGCAGCCATACGGTATTGAGAACATGCATACCGAAATTACCGATCATCGTCTGAGGCTGTTCCCAGACTACACGCCTGACAATTGTAAAAATTCCCTTAAATAAACTATTGTCTTCTTCAAAAATAAAATTACCGCCAAAGATCCTGAAGGCAAACTGTAGTGTTTCCCATCTCTTGAATAAAATACCCCTCAAGATTCCTGAAAGGATGGATGTACAAAATGGGAAAAGGAATGACCATAGTAATATGATTGCTAAGGGCTCCGCCCATAACCATAAGAAAATGAAAGGAATAAATGAAATCAGTGCGGCAACAACTATTTTCAGTAGCCTTCGGTTGAGGTTAGTCATAGGGAAGTGATTTTCCGTTGACCAAAGTACGAATAATATTGGCCGTTATACATAGCCTCAGCGCCGACAGGGCCTTGGGTAAATGATCCTTTTCCAACCACCCTAACCATATAGTAAAAGGTTCGTGGGGTTCCTGATGCCGTGGTAAAGAAATTGATCCTGTCATCCCGGATATCCAGGTATTCAGGCTCTCCTCTGTTCTTTATCCATTCCATTTCCCTTTCAAAGGTCAGTCTGGTGTTTTCAATTTCAAAGCAAGCGGGCAACAGATCAGTAATGACAACATTTTCCACAATGCTATTATCTGTTGTAGAAATGGTAATACCTGCTACGATCAGGTCACCCTGTTTTACCGTTCCTGCTAAAACCTTGCCATTCCTATCGTAAAGTTGCCTTCTCACCCTGAGAATTTTGTCTTCATCTTTCACCTGCATACTTACAGGTAATCCTTCTGATTCGAGGTACCAGAACAATTTACCTGTTCCGTTCACCGTAATTTTAGCTTCGTCTACGGGGAGGGTTACCATCAGGTCTTTATCTTTAAAATTGTAGTTTTTACCACCTGAGGAAATCAGCGCGGTTGGATTACCTGAACCTGCTGATCTGGCCAGTTTACCTAATGCCAGCATTGAAAATGCCCGTTCCTGGGTGCTGAGCCAATGCCTTTGGTTGAGCATCTCACCTAACTGTCGTGCCAGTACAGCAACCATCGGATGGTTTTCATCAACAGATACAAGTGTATATAATGCTAATGCTCTGTCGCGGACAGGAGAATTGAAACTACGTCCTGTCATTATCTCTATGTCTCCGGATGTCCATTCATTTGGAACAATGATTTCATAAGATTTTGTATCCCCGGCAAGCCTGTAGGCCCCGGCAAGCAGGAACCTGCTGTCGGATGAAAGTTCATTTAAACGGGATTTATAAAAGTTCATCGTCGGAAGATGATGTTTGCCGTTTAATGCCAATACATATAACGAGTAGAATATTTCCTTGGCGGGTTCTGTATAAACAATCCATTTCTTTCCGGTATAATCATAATAATGATACTTTTCCTGCGGTTTTTCTTTTACTTTTTCAAGTAAATATTTTAATAAACCATCGGTCAGTTGTTTATCCACTGTGTAGCCTGCACGCTCGGCTTCATATAGGAAATGGGCGGCATATGCTGAAGTCCACCAGCTGATATCATTGTTCCCGGGCCACATGGACAGTGATCCGTTGTACTGCCTGGTTGCATTGAGCTTTCTGATCGCTTCATTAATGAATAATCCTGAAAGTTCACTTCCCTGTATATTGCCACTTTTTAGCAACCGGGCAAGGTCGTTGAAATATAACTGGGGAAAGACAGCCGAAACCGTTTGTTCCGTGCACCCATACGGATAATTAATAAGTTCTTCGAGGTGTTTGGCAAACTGTCCTGCAGGATTTTTAGTCAGCAGCAGTTTTGTGGAACCGGAGCCTTTTATAAACGGAATGCTGCTCTTAAGGGTTGCAGTCGTATTTGCATTTAAGACCCCTCCTGAAGCATCTTTTACCAATGGAACAGCAGGCCTTACACCCAATTCCGTCTTCTCGGTAAAAACCTCAGATGCCGTTGATGCTTTGAAGACGATTTCTCCGGTACCTATTATATTGAGAGCTGTCAGTGAATATCCCACTCTTTGTTCTGAGTTTGCAGGAATAGTGACTCTTGAAGGATCGGTTTTACCTGCTGTAAATGGCGCTTTCTCACCGTGCAGACCTGAAACACCCAGATTAAGGTTCACAGTAAGAGGCTTATTGGTGGTATTCATCAGGGTTACATCCACATGCGCCTGGTCGCCCGGACTCATAAACCTTGGCAGTGAACTGCTTATGGTAACAGGATCAGAGACTTTCATACTCATCTCACCAGTCCCGAAACGGTGGTCCTTATAGGCAACCGCCATAATACGCACAGCGCCGGAGAATTGCGGGATCTTTGCATTGAACTTGATACTGCCGTTGTTATCGGCTTTCATCCTGCCACTCCACAAAGCCAGGAGTTTAACTCTCTTCGCTGTGAGGGGATTGAGCCTTTTCCCAAGGTCAAATCCCTGGTCGCCTCCGGTGGTTGAGCGTTTGGAGGCTAACTCGGGTAGTAACTCGTCAAACAGGTCATAAGGTGTTACTTCCAGTGCCCGTTTCCCATAGAAATAACCGTAAGGGTCAGGGGTCTTGTAATCAGTGATCTGCAGGATGCCCTCATCAACCACTGCAATGGTGACTTCGGCGCCCGGGGTTGTTTTCACAGTGATCGGCTGCTTGACATTCGACCGTATTTTTTGGGGAGCGGTTATAACTACAGGTAATTTATCCGATGGCTTTTCAACCTGCATGGACGCGAATCCATGTGCTACAGTAAGCGGTATCCCTGGTTCCGATGTCTTTCTTAGCAAAGTGGCTGTAATCCATACATTTGGCAGGTACTCATCTGTAATTTTAAGCTTCATGGCCGAGCCACTGTTATCGCTTTTAATAAGGAAATGATTCAAAACCTTGTTCTGCTCGACGGTAACAAGTAACTCCCCGGCAAATGGAGTCTTAAACAGAATGGCAGCCTCCTCCCCGGGTTTATAGACTGGTTTATCAAAAGTGATGTCAATCTGTCCATCCTTGTTGATCCTGAAGGCACTTTCATCACTGGAGCCCCATCTGTAAACATAGAATGACTCTTCAACCCACATGTTGCTTTCAGGAATACTTAACTTGATAATGTACTCCCCGTTAATGTGCGGGGTCCAGGATTCAACTGCTCCATTTGAGGAAATATTAACAGTCTTTGAAAGTATTACCAGTTCGCGCCTTTGAGAGCGGTAGGCAATCTGGCCGTAATTCCTTTCAAGAATTGTTTCCCAGTCCACCATGACCACTTCCATCTTGGCTTTCGATGATACCGCCTTTTGCTTATCATTTACGGCTATCATGTTAATACTTATTGGCTTGTCAGTTGAAAGCCAATAGGGGAGAGGTTTAAGTCCTACAAAAGTCGTTTGGGTGTAAAGGTCAAATTTTGTTAACCGGTTAACCGGTCTGCCCGTTTCATCAAATACTGTTGTGTAAACTTTGCCGTCAATCAATCCTGCATTCACCGCTTCGGGTAATGAAAATTGCTGCAGTGCAACGCCTTTCTCATTGGTGACAGTTTGACTCACTGTTGAAATCACATCTGTGCGTTCATTTGATGAGAGGCTGAAATTATAATCTTTATAAGCATCAGGTCTGAAACTTTTTCTTGTCAGCCTGAGCTCATTCTCTACTTTCCTTCCTGCAGCAGGTGGTCCTGATAAATTCAAAGCGGTGATGCTGAGGTTTACTTTTTCACCGGGTAAATAATTTGGTTTATCGGCTTTGACACTGACAGATATCCTGTCAGGCATAAATTCTTCAACTTTAATGCGGTAGCTTCCCTGAAGTACATTGTTAACTGTCAGAACTTCCACGGTATATGTTCCTGTAAAAGCTTTACCGGGCAGCATAAACGACATCATTGCGGAGCCATTTGGATTAACATTTACCCGTTTCTTCATGAAATCTTTGCCATCAGGGGTGATAATCCTGAAGATTACTGGTATACCTGTAATGGTATTCCACCTGAAATCCCTTAAAATTGCATTGACATAAACACTGTCGCCTGGCCTGTAAAGATTCCGGTCACCATAAATAAATACATCGTAATCCATTCCAATGGTGTGCTTGCCACCGGTCTCAAAACGACTGAGTTCAACTGCTGACTGACTGAAAAGCAGCACATTGAAATCCTCGGCTTTCCTGGCTGAGATCATGGAAATCCTGAATCCCGGCACTTTACTCTTCATGTCTTTGAATACAGCTATTCCGTCTTTGCCGGTTATTTCCCTGTGGACTAACTGGTTATTGCTGCTATGAAAATTAATGGTGATGCCTTCAAGGGGTTCAGCGGTGGCAATCGACCTTGCTGCTACAAATATCTCATCCACTCCTTCACGAACAATAAGTCCGATATCCGAGAATGAAAGCAGTTGCACATCCTGAAGCCATGCTTTTTCCGTTGATTCAGCTTTGATCAGGTAAATACCTTTCATTTCAGAATTGATCTCCAGATCTTCCGGATTGATATGCAAAAGCATAATATTGCCATTTTTAGGAAGATTCGTTGTTAGGTATTCCCTTGTACTTATCACCTTTCCGAAATCATCATCAAGAGTGTAATTGTAATTCTCATAATAGCCATCTTCATCACCCTCCCAATTCCATCTTTTTCCCATCCGTATAAAATGCTGGATGTTGTTTTCAAAGATTTTGAATACTGTGACTTTTATTTTAGGCACATTAATGATATTCAATCCTATATTGGCAGCACCTTCAGTAGTGAGGTACATTCCGGTTTTGTCTGCAAATGCAATATTAGGTGCCAGGGCGCCAAACGTTACCTCCTTTACTTGGTCACTCCCCAGTTCCGGACCGAAGATGCCTTTCAGTGTTTTCCTGAGGGTGAGGCGATAACTCTGGTTATCGCTGAAATTGCCTTTGATCTCAAATCCATTGCTGATCATGGTAACCTGGAAATCAACAGCAGGCTCCACCTGCACCTGTTGATCAATTTTTTCAGCGACCACGGGTTGTGAAGTATATACAGTTATCACACCTGTTGATTCCTCAAATCCGGTAGTTACATCAATGATCTCAAGAGTATTGACCGGTGGAATCCCGATCTTAAGTGTCACTGCTTCGGTTGATTTTCTGTCCGATCCAAGTGATCTCATGCCCTCAAGCATCACTATTTCAAGTGAATTTACATTTCCGTTGGAAGGTGACCATGAACTGGCAATTTCCATTTCATTTGAGGAAGAAGTGCTGATAATATTGAAAGCTTCATTCTTATCATTAATCCTTAAGGATAAATATTTTTTTACCTCATTCTGGTCTACCGGGTAATTAAAGAGCAATCTGATTCGCAGCTCAACCTGGGAAGTATAATTTTCATTCCGGCTCCAGTAAGCGTATCCGCTGGTCAGTTCAAGGTATGGTGTGTGAAAATTGAAGGTTTCATTTTTTAGATTCCGCCGTTCTCTTAATAAATTGGCAGCCTTCTCCGTAAAGGTAGCCTTGTAATCTGTGTTGGGTGCAAAAGACCCGGATGGTGAAAAGATCAGGACTTTACGGTCTGCCCATTTGAATTTGCCCTTTACGGGGGGGTCAAAAGTGATGTAATCTGTGCTGTCCCACAGGCCAATCAAAGAATCGGGCGCCATTTCCCTGCTGAACTGAAACTCAAGGTTCTGCAACTGATCTATCTGGTCAGTGAAATTCAGAGGTTTAATTTCAATGTTGTTACCCGTACAGCCTGTTAATAAAGCTGCTAGTACGAGAATAGCGAATTGAATGAACTTATTCATGGCCGTTTTAGGTTTTTTAAGAAATACCTAATCAAAGATATTAAAATTTGTTTGGTAATTAAAGAAATTATTGTGAGAGGAGTGAGGAGTGAGGAGTGAGGAGTGAGGAGGGGAGAGGAATGAGGGGTGAGGAGTGAGGGGTGAGGAGAGAGGGGTGAGGAGAGAGGAGAGAGGAGTCAGGGATGAGGAGAGAAAAGTGAGGTGTGAGGGGTGAGGAGTGAGCTGATAGCTGATAGCTGATAGCTGAAAGCTGATAGCTACTTATTTATATAATTTTCAATCCCATGTTCATTTAGCCCGGCTGAGATTTTCAATGCCTCGCTTTTAGAGGGCAGATCCGTTATTCTGACTTTATAGTATGGAACTTCCCGGATTATTAAAGAAGTATAACCAATTGAAGTTAAAACAGACTGCATTCTCATTGCGTCGGTTTCCCTATAATATGCACCTGCCTGTACATACCACCTGCTTTTAGATGCCGGTACTTTTAATTCAGGTTGTTTATCAGACTGAGAAGGCTTTTCAATTGTTTGCGGTTCATTGCTTAACTTAAACTCCGATTGCTTCCCTTTTGTACTATCAACCGGACTTTCCGGTTGGATTATTCCACTGTTCCCTTCAATAGTTTCCGGTTCTTTATCCAATACCTTCGATTCGAGCGTAAAACTGATATCATCAATGATATCACCATATTCATTCTCATGAATGGTAAAATTAAAGGAAGCAGGGGTTGAAACATACTTAAGCCTGTTTAATTGTGCGGTATCAGGCATTGCTGTGTATTCACCGGGTGGAAGGCCAAGAAAATTAAAGTAACCGTCTGACTCAGTCAGGGTTCTGCTAAACAGTTTTCCTGAGTTGTCATAGAAATTGATGATCACCCTGCCCTGACCGGATATCCGGTTTCCTTTTTTCAAAGAGACCACCCCATTTGCTTCACCCATTATCTTTATAGGGATATATACCTTTTTAAACTGTGAAGGATCAATCATGATGCTCAAGCTCTTAAATGGCAGTTGCCATGCGATGTTTTCAAAACCTGATTCGCCGAGTTCGAGTAGATAAGAAACATAGGGTTCAAGTTCTATCACCCGAATCAGTGAATCCTTCACATTTTTAATGACCCTGCCTCCGTTTATCCTGATGTTGAGACCTGAAGCAACGGGTTCATCATCTGATTTAATGCCGTTATTGTCAAGGTCCAGGAAAGGAATCACTGTTATCCCTGCCTTTGAAACAGCATTCCTGTTGTCGGGATGTATATAACCTCCACCACTGCCAAAAGCAAAGCTGCCACGTGCGCTTTCGCTGGTGGTAAGCTGCTTTCCGGTCATCCGCGCCGAGGTGGAAGTCTGTGCAAAAGGTAAATCAAACCTGAATGTGAATTCAAAACTCCTGTAGTTGTTCCTTATGTTCTCCTCATAAGTGAATGACAGATGGGCAATCCTTGAAAAGTTCTTTTCAATCTCTGCTTTAAGTGATACAAGTTCACTGTTGGTAATATTGAATTGTGCCTGCGGCCTGAGTGTGATACTGTTGCTGAGTTTAAACCCAAGGGCTAAATTTGAATAGAGATACGGGTCACCATCACTTATCCAGTTGCCATAGGCTGAAATATTGGCACTCACGCCTTTATAAAAACTTGAGAATAACACCTCTGCGCTTGAATAGGTGGTCATCGGCAGCACATTCTGCCTGTAGGCCATTCGTGAAAAGGTGCGTATTTTGCCGGTACGGACAGGAAACGACAATGTTATCCGGCGCTCTTCCAGATAGTTATAGCTTATGGCTTTTTGTCCCGGGACATATTTGGTATAATCAAGTTCAACTGTAACATTTGAAGGAAGCCGGTAACTCAGCAAACCATGGCTCTTTACCCCATATGTATAATCACCTGTAAATAAAAAGTTCTTTAAGAATCTTGCTGACCCCGCAATAAAAGGCATCGCTTCATCCTTTCTTAAACCCGAGAAGTATTCCATTCCTGCACCTATGGTTATGCTCTTATTCACACCGTACATCGCCTCGGCACGTGAAAATGAATTGTTTACCGTATCCCTTACAAGGCCACCTGTAACATTGTACTCTATCTGTCCCTTCGGAACAAAATTGTAGGGTATATTAATGGTTTCCTCACGCATCCTTTCTTCACCCCACGGTCCATAAAAACGCTGTGTAATGACTGATGCCCCGTAAACAAGAGGCACTTCAAAACTGTAGAATCCGGAAGCATCCGCTGTCTTGTAATCAACGATTACATTATTTATATATAGCTCAACTGTCCAACCCGGCTCCGTGTAATCGGATAGGGTATAACTACCGTAAGATCTTCTGAATGTAACAGGAGTGTTGGATACCGAGACTCCTGTGAAGGGGGCATACAATGATGAGGTCGATTTAATGGGAAATTTTCCTATCTGTATCTGTTTTACCAACTGAGACTCATTATTTACCCAGCGCCACTTGTACTGCTGCTGACGTTCGTCCAGACCGTTCAATGTAGAGTAATTCAATAAACCCGATACTTCACCGCCCAATAGTTCAGAGCTTGCGGCAAGTAACACCCTTGTGTCGGTAGTCTGGTTGCTGACCTGCATGGATGAAACCGACCAGTCGGCCATACCGCCCCTGAGAAAATGATATTCCCGTCCGATTGTTGTATCAACCTGAACCACTCCACTCAACCGGTCAATGTTCTTCCTCATCTGCTCAAGCCGCAGCTCTTTGATGACCGGTAACTCATGCGAAGTTTTCAACTCAAGCGATAGACTCCTGAAATTAAACTTCAGGTTCAGCCCGAATAATTCGCCATAAAGTGTGTTTTTTAGGTAAAGTCCTGTCTCAGTCCTGAAAGCATCATCCTGCTTAATTTCCCTGACAGTGTTACCAACGACCGCTTTGTTAGTGATTAGGTTTATTGAAAATTTCTGGTCCTCACTCAGGAAAAATCCCGTTACACTGTCATTTCCTTTTGAAGGAATATTATTGATCTTTAGCTTATTAAAAAGAGTGGCAACATCTACATAGATGTTCTCATGGTAATAAACAGCATCAATTTCATAACCGCCCACGTTTTCAACCATAAGGAAGACAGTGATTTCCTCGATTTCATTTTCGAATTCTGTATCCTGGGCCACAAGGGTAAAGTTGCCAAACAACAAACCGGATAAGACAAGCAGTATGAACACAAATCTGCCCACTAGTCTCATTGAATTGGTTGGTTGGTGTTGTGGCTGCATTGAGTAATGGTAGAAGTTATTCGCGTTATTCCTGAATAAAAGTGATGTCAAATTATCCAAAATAGTTTCCGGGTGGAGTGCTGAAGGTACCTCCCACCGTTAATGTCCCGCCGATCCTCACCTGCGTTCTGAAGGGAGGCTGTGTTGTGTTAACGAATGGTGACTGAGGCAGTGAGGAGTTTATTTCAAGTTGGGTAAGTTTCCCGCCCGGACCTGTTAAAGTTGTATACACTGGCAGAAGCACATGAATGATGTTGCCGGGAAGCGCTTCCACTTCAAAAATCGCCGGATAATAACCTTGTCCTGAATTCAGCAACCAGACATCACCGGTGGCAGTTCTTGAACCTTCAGGATTAATTGTGACTGAACCGCCTGATGTACCATTGATGAATGCACCGAAATCCATATTCTGGAAAGTGGTCACTATCATAGGTCTCGGAGGTAATTCCTGTGCGTCCACCAGGTTAGAGGCAAAAAGGAACACACTGCACAGTACATAATAAAAATGTCTCAGTTTCATACTGTCCCTCCCTGTCATCTGCTTAGTAATATTTTCTGTGAAGCGGTCCCGGTTTCCGTCTGGATACTCACAATGCCAACTCCGGCTTGAGGTACTCTTCCCAAACAGTGCTTCCCTTCACCATATACAGACTTGGAAATCAGTTGTCTGCCCGATAAGTCAGTAAGCTGGACAGTCACCTGTTCCTCTTTTAGTTTCAGGTCAATATATATGCTGCCGGCATCACAAAATGTTTTAAAGCTTGCATTTCCGAAAGCTTCATTTTCAAGCGTCTCCTTGGTTATGATAACCTTAAAACGGTCACTGATGGTTTCATTACCGGCATCAAATGCGTAACCTGCTTCTCTTCTCAGGTCAGTTATCGTGCCAGTACCGTTATCCTTCAGATATACATTAAAACCTTCCAGTTCTTTGATATCCGCAGCTGAAATATAAATCCGGGAGGCAACAGGGGATGACAGTATTAATGGTATTACCTGTGTGTCAGAATGTGCCAGTGCTTTAATTGAAACATTTTTCTGATCGGCACTGATACTGTAAATATTAGGAACCCCGGGATCCGTATTTTGAATTTTCAGTGCATCAGTTTCTGTATTAAATTCAGCCGGCGCTCCTGTCAACATGTATATCACCAGATAATCAGCCTTTGATTTGTCATTATATCGGGCACTTAACCTGATGAGTGGGTTCAGGGTAGCAGAATTTTTATGGAATACCGGATTAAGATCATTAACCCTTATTGCGTTATTGAAAGTTATAGAGCCTTGCACCGGATAGCTGCCATCGCTTACATGAACAAAAAATCCCTGTTGGGATGGAATTACAGGTCCGGCAGTTCCGTCCGATGAAATTCCATGGATATATGAACTGTAAGTTCCGACATACTGATCGGTAATCCCGGCATCAAAATAGTATACCGCATTATCAATATTCTGCTTTATCCATCCTGCTGCATCCCAGTCGATAGGAGATGGGTATGGATTACCTATCAGATTGAATCCCTGCGTGTATGGATTATTGTTGTTAGTCAGTTCAATAGTCACATTTCCATTATTCACTGTTCCTGCTGTATGTACAATTCTTTCTCCACCTGCTGAGCCAAAATTAGCCGCATACCCTTTACCGGCAATGAGCAGACTTCCGGGATCGGTATATGCTTCCCATCCGGTCGCTTCATTAGTTTCATCATAAGTCCAGAAGCTCGGGAATGAAGAATTCAGGTCTACATCACCGGAAAACTGGCTGACATGTGCATCCGAGAAAGCTGAACTAAAATATTTGTAACCGAATGCCGATGGAATGAATCTGTCCATAGTTACTTCGCCATTGATATTCCCTGAGCCGCTTCCTTCCACGAGGGCACTTTTACTGAAATCCGACCGTAATACAAGATCATTATTTGTTATTAAATTTCCTGATTGTACCCTTACAGTTTCAGTAATATTGAGTGTCCCGTTTAAGGACACATTGCTTGTGTTGTTCACTATCAGCCGCGCAATAGTATTATTTACAAAGCAACCGGCCGGAATTACCTGTGATGAACTACCTTTCATTTCAATGGTTCCTGAAGTGCAGTCAAAAGTTCCGTTGCTGGTAATTGATCCGGCTATCTGCAACTTTTTACCGTTGATAGTAACACTTGCGCCTGAATTAATAATCAGATTTTTAACAGTTCCGTCATTCCCTGTGCTGAGAAGAGGGTATCTTGAAAGTCCCGAAGGAATGGTAGCATCATCATCAATAGTGGGTATATTACATGTCCAGTTGCTTACATTATTCCAGTTATTATCCGCAATACCGGTCCAAATGTTATTCCCTGTGGCATAGATGGTCCATGTTCCTGTTGCCGGGCATATGCCTTCAAAAAATGCCGAAAACGAATACTCACCGTCATCGATCTGTGAAATGTTTTTGGTAGTCTCACTAAAAGCCGGGTTACCTGTTTTCAACCATTGATAGGTGAAGACTTCAACCCAATCCGGTGAGTTAATTAAAGTTCCTTCAGTTGTTGCTGATCCTATTCCCGTGATAATATCGCCTGTACCTTCAAAGAAGTTAAAACCGGATATCAGGCCGGTTTCATTCTCATCATATTGCCTGAATTTACTATTTAGTAACGATTGAATCTCTTGCTGGGTGAAAGCCCTGCTCCAGAATCCGGCTTTAAGGAAAGAACCGTTCAGGTAATTTCCGGTGGCGTCCCAGACATGCCCGCCAATTACAGTATGGTAAATGCTTGAGCCGTAATTTGATACAGTGCTGTTCAAGCTGCCGGCCAGGTTACCATCTATATAAATGGCCATCTGACTGCCATTCCCAACCGCAGCAACATGATGCCATTCGTTGTCATCAGGATATGACGACATCGGTACATTGAGAGTTCCGCCGGCAGATGACCATAACTGCAGGGTTGTGTTATCCATAATGCCAAATTCAATGGCATCGTTTTGTCCCATTAATCCCCATGTCCTTGAACCTGAGATTTCTGATTTGTTAATTTTTATCCAGCCTTCCAGTGTGAATCTGTTAAGGTTGTTGAGAAGGCCTGATTGCAGGTCAATATATTCACTTTCAGTCTTGGTGAAATGTATTGAGGTCGGAATATTTGTAACGGTAATGGCACCATCAGCGCTGTTGCAGGTTGCATTTATAACATCAGCAGTCGGGGTTGGCATTGATGCCGGTATTGAAGCTATCACTGCCTGTGTGCTTTTGGTAATGCCATTTGCATCTTTTACTGTTACTGTATAGGTTCCTGCAGCCAGGCCCGTAAAAACATTTGATTGCTGATATGGATTGTTATTAAGTTTGTACTGATAAGGTAAAGTCCCTCCACTGGCTGAGGCGGTAATTGTTCCATCATTTGAGCCTTCGCATGTCGCCGTAGTTGTTGTTGAAATTTCAAGGACAACCCAACTAATTATTACCCTGCCGGCCGCCCCATTGCCGCCTGCCCTATCAGTACCACTGGTGGTTCTGGCACCAGCACCACCGCCACCATATATTTGACCGGGGTTACCGTTAGCACCGTTGTTTGAGCCATCACCTCCGTTACCATTTGAAGAATTGCCTGTACCACCGGTGGCGCCT
>DATGZB010000030.1:0-127418 GCA_035297395.1 Lentimicrobium sp.
AAGATGCTGAATACTATTTTTGTAAAGCAGATATTCCAAGAGGCATGGAAAGCGCGCTTCTGACAGAAAAAGCAGTAGAAGCAGGACTTACAGGAAATGATTATGGATCAGTGAAACTGGCTTATGAAGCTGCACTAAAGAAAGCAAAAAAAGAAGATTTAATATTTATTGGAGGAAGTGCGTTTACCGTTGCTGAAGTATTGGCGATAATTGATAAAAATCAACCGCCTGTTATTAAGTGAAAAACGCTAACATTATCTCCCTCTTTAATTTGGAGCGTATCATATTCATGCCTCTTGAGTACTTTACCATTCACTTTAATAATCAGCATTTTCCAGGTAAAATTCTTCAATTCCAGCAGCTTGCTGACAGTAATGTTAGTTAAATCAAAAGCTTCTTCACGGTTATTAAGAATAATCTTCATTCTTCATCCTTAAATTTTTGCATTAATACTTCAAGCACTTCATTGGCTTCCATGTTTGATACGATGCCTACTCTTGGAGCAAAAAGAGGATTAACTTCTGTTACTTCTGATTTTTGGTCACCACAAACAATCAGATTTCCAGAGCGATGAACAATCAATGAATCAGTATTTCCAAAGCCAGCTAATCCGATACCAGCAATCAAAACCTTTGATGGCATTTGATTTAATGTGGTTTCAATAATCATTTGTTTCATTTCAGCCTTATCAAAAGCTTCAACAATCACATGACATCCCTGAAACAAATCAATAATATCAGATGAGCAGAGCTTGAGATCGAAAGCTTTAACTGATACAGAGGAATCAATCCTAAGAATATTAGACTTCAAAGCATGCACCTTAAGCATTCCCACCTGATCAGCAAAATAATACTGACGTTCAAGGTTTTCAAGAGTAACTATATCAAAATCAGCAATTACTAGTTTGCCTACACCTGCCCTTGCAAGATTAATAGCACAAGTTGAACCTAAACCACCACATCCTGCAATACCTACAGTACATTTTTTTAGATATGCCCTGACTTTCTCCCGATAAGTCAATTCCATCCTTTTCTCCGATTTTAAAATCGCGCTAATATACAAAAATTATTTTCCGGCTTGTTATGAATAGCTTTGCATATCGCTATTTTTCAGAGAGAAAGGAATTGCTGCACAGAAACTTTTTATCTTTGTGAAAGAAAAAACAAAAGAAAATACCTGATAAAACTATATCTTAAAAACTTCACCGCTATGGAATCGGCACCAGCAAAAACATCATTTAAACTCCTAAAAGAATATTCTTATAAATGGCATCCAATTGATAAGGGCTATAATAATAGAACTCTTTACATCAATGTAGGAAATCAGTTAATTACAGAGAAGCCGGTTTCGCAGCAAATGAAAGAAAAATTCATTGGTGGTAAAGGATTTGGACTGCGATTATTATGGAATGGCACTAAACCTGACACCAGGTGGGACGATCCGGAAAATGAAATAGTCATATCGGGGGGTCCTGTATGTGGAATTACGCAATACTCCGGAACCGGAAAGTCTCTTCTTGTTACAATTTCTCCGCAGACTGATTCGGTGATGGATTCCAATGTTGGTGGATTCTTTGGGCCATTTCTTAAATTCAGTGGCTTTGATGCACTTGAACTACAGGGTAAATCAGATAGAGACATTATTATATACATTGATGGCAAAAGGCACACGATTAGCCTGTTCGAAGATCCGGGATTAGCTTCTGACTCACATATTCTTGCTGAAGAATTGACTGAGATATTCGCTGAAGATGAAAAGGATGCAAAAAACATTGGTATTGTTTCTACTGGTGCAGCTGCTGAAAATTCACTTATCGGTATGCTTAATTTCACATTTTATGATATCAAAAGAAAGAAGATCAGACTGAAACAAGCAGGTCGTGGCGGGTTAGGCACAGTAATGAGAAATAAGAAAATTAAAGCAATTGTTGCCCACATCCCAGGAGTTTCCGGCAATCTTAATAACGTTTACGACCTTAAACCAATTATGGAAAGAGGCCAGAGATACAATAAAGAGATTCGTGACCTTGATGATATCCAATGCCAAATGCGTAAAAAAGGTACTGCCAATATCGTCAATGTAATGAATGATTATGATTTGCTTCCTACCCATAACTTTAAGTTTGGCAGTCATATGGATGGTATAAAGATCCATAGTAATTTACTCAGGGATAAATATTTTACACTTGGAATCCCTGACGGCTGTTGGATTGGTTGCAGTATGTCATGTTCAAAAGGTGTTGACGATTTTGAATTGAAAACCGGCCCCTACAAGGGCCAAAAAGTTATTGTTGATGGTCCGGAATATGAAACCGCAGCAGGGTTGGGTTCCAATCTCGGGATCTTTGATTATGACGCTATTATAGAAGCAAACTTTTACTGCGACACTTATGGAATTTGTACCATTAGTTGGGGTACTATCGTTGCTTTCATAATGGAGTGTTATGAAAATGGAATCTTAAACAAGGAACGCACCGGTGGATTGGAGCTTAAATTTGGCAATAAAGAAGCAGCCCTTGAATTGCTTCACCAGGTTGCCAGAGGTGAAGGGTTTGGTCTGATAGCCGGGATGGGAGTTCATAAAATGAAAGCTTATTTTATTGAACATTTCGGTGCTGATGTAGATTTTCTCAATGATATCGGGATGGAAAATAAAGGTCTTGAGTACTCACAGTATGTTTCGAAGGAATCCCTTGCACAGCAAGGTGGTTATGCTATGACAAACAAGGGGCCTCAACATGATGAAGCATGGCTGATCTTTATGGATATGGTTAATAACCAACTCCCCACTTTCGAAGCTAAAGCAGAAGCACTCCACTATTTTCCAATGTTCCGTACTTGGTTCGGACTCCAGGGATTTTGTAAATTACCCTGGAATGATGTTGTTCCTGTTGGTAATAAAGAGACTGCCGAACCGCATAAAATTCCTGAGCATGTTGACAATTATGTCACAATTTATAACGCTGTGACAGGAAATAATATTGATAAGGATGAATTGATCAGGCAATCCGAGCGTGTTTATAATTTCCAGAGAATTTTTAATATCCGTAGAGGTTATGGTCTCCGTAAGCATGATAAGCAACCATACCGGGCTGCAGGACCTGTTACTGAAGAAGAATATTTATCAAGACAAGAACGTTACGATAAGCAACTTCAGGAACTACAAGGAATGGATCCTGGTAAGATGACACTAAAGGAAAAAATGGCGGCCACCAGAAAATATCGCGAGGAACGTTACGAACAATTACTTGATGCCGTTTATACACGAAGGGGCTGGACTCTTAATGGTGTACCTACAATAAAACATCTTAAGGAACTTGGCATGGATCTGCCTGAGTTGATTGAGGTAGTTGCTCCTTTACAATAACTTATTTGAGAACAGTCCCGATTTCTGAGGGTTTCTTATTTTAATTTTAAGCAGATTACAGTGGATTAGCTAATTTATTCCTATATCCGGGGGGTAGAGATGATAAAGGCTTAGTATTTTGTCAGTATTGAGTTATTATTTAAGTAAATACCCTGATTATTTTGATGAAAGTCTGTTGTCATTTAATATGTCCAGACCTATTTAATTATTAGAAACCTCCTGCAGCCTCTTGTTTCACTTGTTCTTTTCTTTCATTGATATCAGGAGTGCAATCCTGCTTCATGAAAGGATATTTGAAATCAGTGGGAGGACGAAGTGTTTCTTTTATAGTTCTTGGGCTAGTCCATCTTAACAGATTAAGGTAACTGCCAGCTTTATCATTTGTGCCTGATTGCCGCGCTCCCCCGAAAGGCTGTTGCCCTACTACTGCTCCAGTGGGCTTATCATTATAGTAAAGATTGCCGGCTGAATATTTTAAAGCTTCACTTGTTTGATGAAGGACATGCCTGTCATGGGCAAAAATTGAGCCTGTTAATCCGTATGGAGATGTTTCATCAACTAGTTTTACTGTTTCAAAATACTTATTATCCTTGTAAACGAATACACTTAAAACAGGTCCAAATATTTCTTCTTCCATTGTAATATAATGGGGATCCGTAACTTGAATAACCGTAGGTTCAATAAAATAACCTTTTGATTTATCTCCAGTCCCGCCAAAGATAACACGCGCGTCATTTGACTTTTTAGTTTTATTGATATAATCAATTATCCGGTCATACGCGCTTTCCTCAATAACGGCATTCATAAAATTACCGAAATCACGAACATCACCGATTTTTATTTGCGAAAGCATCTCTCCGACCCTCTCTTTAACCTTTGGCCATATACTTTCGGGTATGTAAGCCCTGGAGGATGCTGAGCATTTTTGCCCCTGGTATTCAAAAGATCCTCTTACTAAAGCAGTCGAGATTTCATCAACATCTGCAGAAGGATGGACAAGTATAAAATCTTTACCACCTGTTTCTCCAACTATCTTTGGATAAGATTTATAATTAGCCAGATTCTTACCAGTTAGTTGCCATAAGTTATTGAAAGTAGCATTAGATCCTGTAAAATGTAATCCGGCAAAATTCCTGTCAGAAAATGCAGCATTCCCAACAACGGATCCAGGTCCGGGAATGAAGTTTACAACACCATCCGGAAGTCCAGCTTCCCTGAACACTTCCATTAATACATAATTTGATAAGATTGAAGTAGTTGCAGGTTTCCATAATGAGACATTACCCATTAAAACCGGTGACAAATTAAGATTTGATGCAATAGAAGTAAAATTAAACGGAGTTATTGAAAGGATAAATCCCTCTAGTGGCCTGTATTCAATTCGGTTTATTATGCCAGGGTCAGAATGCGGCTGTTCATTGTAAATATCAGAGATATAATGGGCATTAAACCTCAAAAAATCAATAGTCTCACATGCACCGTCTATCTCAGCCTGGAATACATTTTTACTCTGTCCAAGCATAGAAGCTGCATTAATTCGGGCGCGGTACTTAGTAGCTAATAACTCGGCTATTTTTAATGTTACTGAAACCCTTTCTACCCAGGAAACAGATTCCCATTCCTTATGAGCTTTAAGCGCTGCATCAATGGCGAGTTTGACTTCTTTTTCGGAAGCTTTATGATACGTCGCTAAAACATGCCCGTGATCATGAGGCATTACAACTTTATCCGTTTTACCTGTCCTGATCTCTTTTCCACCAATTATAAGAGGAATATCTATTACATTATTTGAGAATATATCCAGTTCAGCCTGTAATTCCTTTTTCTCTCGAGAGCCAGGCAGATAGTTTTTTACAGCTTCATTTTTCGGATAATCAAATACAAAAACGGCATTGTTCATGGCAGAAAGCTTTGTTATCTATTACTTTAAAATATTTCCCTTTAAACAGGGGCATTATGTATTTGTTCATACCTTTAAACTAAGAAAGTTAATGTAGAATGAGGTATTTTATGATTACCGGAACCAGCTCTGGTTTAGGAGAAGCTTTTGCCAAAAAGGCAATTATGAATCGGGATAAAGTATTCTGTATTTCAAGAAAAGTGAACCATGACCTGAAGGCTTTGGCAAACAATAATCGCTCGGGTTTTTGGTATTTTGAGCAGGACCTTACAATCAGTTCCGCAATTCCGGATCTTATCAGAGAGATCTTTACTTTTATTGATAAATCACTTGCTTCAGAAATTATTTTAATAAATAATGCAGGAGTGGTTGAACCTGTAAAACCATTAGGCAAATGCACTTTTGAAGAAATAACAAATCATGTAGCTATTAATCTGACTGCACCAATATTACTTACCAATGAGTTTATAAAGAACACCCTTGATATTGATTGCAAAAAGACTGTAATCAATATTTCTAGCGGAGCCGGATCAAATCCCTATTTCGGTTGGACATTATACTGCAGCACAAAAGCTGGAATTGATATGATGACACGTACTGTTGGTTTGGAAAATGACTTTAACAAGGTAAGGATACTATCAATCGCACCAGGAGTTGTAAATACAGGTATGCAAGATAAATTAAGGCAGGTAGATGAAAAAGATTTCCCTAAGAAAAATAAATTCGTGAAATTATACGAAGAAGAAAAATTAACAGAACCTGATACTGCTGCAACAAAAATATTGGAAATGCTTGAAGAACCACTTTCAACTGGGTTAATTACAGATTTAAGAAAGGTCAATCAATAAATGGTTATTTTTGCTAATAGTTTAAAGGAAAGTGATGTATGAGCATTTTCGAACAGCTAAGGCTTAATTATAAAATATGGTTCAGCGATTCAATGGGCAATGGGATAATGGGAGATGGGAAATGGAAAATCCTTAAAGCCATTGATGAAACAGGGTCATTAAAAGCGGCTTGTGATAAACTTGGATTAACTTACCGGAGAACATGGAATGACCTCAAGCAAATTGAAAAATCTTTTGGATTTCCACTCCTGATTAGCACACGCGGTGGCGCTGATGGTGGAAGCATGAAGTTAACACCTCAGGGTAAAAAACTAATTGCTGCTTTTGACCATTTCCATAATGGAGTGGATTCATTGATGCAAAAGCACTTCCGATCGATGCTTGAAGAATTGGAAAAATAATATATCCCAAACTCTGTGTTCAAAACTTTTCATTGATTTTACTTGTTAAATCGGGCAAGTAAAATGAAAAGATGAACCAGATAGTTAAAACACCTGTAAAACACGATTTCCTTTCCAGACTTGGTATCAGTCAAGTTAACAGTGGCGTAAGTAATGGCATCACACCAATTGAATCAAGCGGTAAAATCATATCAAGTCATTCTCCGGTTGATGGCGAGCCAATTGCATCAGTTAAAGTTGCAACACCATTGGAATATGAAGAAATTATTCAAAAAGCAACTTCAGCTTTTAATCAATGGAAAATGGTTCCGGCACCAAAAAGAGGTGAAATAGTAAGGCAAATAGGATTAAGGTTGAGGGAGTTTAAGTCTGATCTTGGGTCGCTTATCTCTTATGAAATGGGGAAAACTTACCAGGAAGGATTAGGTGAAGTACAGGAAATGATCGACGTAGCAGATTTTGCTGTGGGGTTATCACGTCAACTCTATGGCTTAACCATGCATTCTGAAAGGGAATACCATAGGATGTATGAGCAGTACCATCCTTTAGGTGTTACGGGTGTGGTAACTGCATTTAATTTTCCTGTTGCAGTTTGGGCCTGGAATGCAATGATCGCGCTGGTTTGCGGAAACACTGTTGTTTGGAAACCTTCATCCAAGGTAATGCTTTGTGCTATAGCAGTCCATAATATTATTGAAAAAACACTTAAAGAGAATCATGTAATTGAAGGTGTGGTTAATTTGGTAGCTGGAAACTCAGATTCAATTGGTGATCTAATGCTGAACGATAAACGTATTCCCCTGGTTTCAGTCACAGGCTCAACCAAAGTCGGGAGACATGTTAACAGGATTGTAGGTGACAGATTAGGAAAGACGATCCTTGAACTGGGTGGTAATAATGCTATTATAATTTCACAACATTCAAATCAGCAATTGGCATTGATGGCAAGTTTATTTGGCGCTGTAGCTACATCAGGACAAAGATGTACAACTACAAGAAGGCTAATAATCCAGGAGGAGATTTATAATTCATTTATCCAAAAACTCATACAGGCATATCAACAACTTAAAATTGGTAACCCATTAGACCCACAAACAATCGTTGGGCCATTAGTTGACCAGGATGCAGTTAAGCAATTTGTCAATGCGCAGGAAAAGATAATTGAAGAAGGCGGAAATATTTTATATGGAGGTTCAGTATTAAACGGAGAAGGATTTGAATCAGGGTGTTATGTTGTTCCCTGTATTGCTGAAGTGACAAATGATTTTAAAATTGTAAAAGAAGAAACCTTCGCTCCTATCCTTTATCTGATTAAATATAAAACCATTGAGCAAGCAGTTGCGATTAATAATGATGTTCCTCAAGGATTATCATCAGCAATTTTTTCTGAAAATCTGAGGGAAACTGAATACTTTCTATCACATAAAGGTTCTGACTGTGGGATTGCGAATGTTAATATTGCTACCAATGGAGCGGAAATAGGAGGTGCGTTCGGAGGCGAAAAAGACACCGGAGGAGGAAGAGAGTCTGGTTCTGATTCATGGAAGGCTTATATGAGAAGGCAAACAAACACTATAAATTACTCTCTTGAATTACCCCTCGCCCAAGGTATCAATTTTAACGTTCCACATGATAAAGTTGATAATTCGAATGACATTGAAGCCTTTCAATAAACATCTCATTAAACTTCTGGTTATGTTAAGGAAGATTCACTCCATATGCTAAAATGAATAACCCAACTGAGCTTGTTACTAACCTTATCAAAAAGGGAACTGACAGAAGCCGTATAATAAAGCTCAATATCCTCTATTCAACTGCTATCAAGGGAATTAGTGTGCTGACAAGTTTCCTTTTAGTACCAATTACATTACGATATCTTGGCACAGAAGATTATGGTATTTGGTTAACATTGAGTTCAGTGATCTCCTGGTTTGCGTTCTTTGATATGGGCATTGGCAATGGTTTAAGAAATCTGTTTTCTGAAGCGGTAACATTGAAAAACCTGAAACTTGCTAAAACGTACGTTAGTACAGCTTACGTGGGATTGGGAATTGTCTTAATATTATCTGCATTATTATTCTTGTTATTCAATTATTTTATTGATTGGAATACGCTACTTAATGCTCCTGCCAGCAGGAACTATGATTTGAACAATATTGCTATCCTGATCTTCACTTTATTCTTGTTCAGGATGGAGCTTAAATTAATTTCAATAATCTTACTTGCGGACCAACGTGCAGCATTGAGTAATATCTTTGAACCATTAGCAAATATCATTTCCTTAATTGGGATTTATTTGCTGACTCTTTCCACCACAGGCTCAATGGAAAGTTTTATTCTGGTTGTTAGCCTTTCACCAGTGATAGTTTTCCTGATAGCTACTTTTTATTTCTTCAGGAAAGAATATCACGAATATTCCCCATCTTTCAAATATTTCGAAATTAAGCATTTAAGATCCTTAGTTAGTTTGAGCTCTAAGTTCTTCCTTATTCAAATCGCAGTGCTTGTAATCTTTTCAACAGACAATCTGATTATCACCCGGATACTTGGACCTCAGGAAGTTACAATTTACAATATTGCTTTTAAATATTTCAATATTATAACCATGGGATTTGCCATAATTATAATCCCATTTCTGCCCGCCTTTACTGAAGCATATGTCAAAGAAGATATCCAATGGATAAGAAATGCGATTAAAAAGCTCCTGATAGTTTGGATGTTGATTTTCGTTACAGTCATAGCAATGATCTTCTTGGCGAAACCATTTTATGAATTATGGGTCGGCAATAAAATACAAATCCCAACATTGTTAAATGTTATGATGGCAGGTTTTATACTAATCAGTACATGGAATAACATTTATGTTTATTTTATTAATAGTACAGGGAAGATAACAGTTCAGGTAATAGGCTCACTATTTGCGGCAATAATAAATATACCACTTTCTATTTTTCTTGCACGAAATCTCAATATGGGGTCAGCGGGTGTTATACTTGGTACATGTATAAGCTTATTCCCCGGTGTAATAATTGGACCTTTACAATACTACAAAATACTAAATAAAACTGCCAAAGGCTTATGGTCGAGATAAATACCTTATCAAGAATTACTGACAAGGTTAAACAGATAATAAATAATGGGCATGACCGATCGGTAAAAGCACGAAAGAATATTCTCATATCTTTTTTTATCAAAGGAATTAGCATTGTTCTTGGATTTATCATGGTGCCACTTCTTCTAAATTTTCTTGGAACAGTTGAATACGGCATCTGGATCACTCTTACTTCAATTATATCCTGGATCAGCTATTTTGATATCGGTTTAGGCAATGGTTTAAGAAACAAATTTGCTGAATCTTTAGCAAAGCAGGACCATATGTTGGCTAAGATTTATGTCAGCACAACCTACGCAGCTTTAACACTGATCTTTTGTATTTTCTTTCTGATATTTATGTTTGTATCTCCCTTGATTGACTGGTCGGTTGCATTAAATGCCCCTAAAGAGATGGCTCATGAATTGGATATTTTAATAAAGCTAACTGTAGGTTTTTTTCTGTTAAGGTTTATCTTGAAATTAATTTCCATCATTATCATGGCCGATCAGCGGCCGGCAGTTAGCAATACCTTTGAACCGCTTGGAAATGCTGTATCCTTAATTGGTATTTTGCTGTTGTTACATTTTACCAAACCATCTCTAATAAACCTGGGTATTGTTTTAGGTGTTTCTCCTGTACTAGTTCTTATTATAATTTCTGTCTATTTCTTTAACCAGGAATATAAGATCTATAAGCCATCAATAAAACATATTAATTTTCAATATTTTAAAGACCTTGCAGGACTAGGTTTCCAATTTTTTATAATCCAAGTTACCATTGTAATAATTCTTTCTACTAACAATATTATTATCACCCAAATTGTAGGTCCTGAAGCTGTTACTTCTTATAATATCGCATTCAGGTATTTTGGCCTTATTTCAATGGGCTTTGTGATAATTGCCAATACATATTGGTCAGCTTTTACCGAAGCGTATATAAAGAATGATATTGAATGGATAAAGAAAATAACGCGGGCACTCATCAGAATATTCATTGGTATTATTGCCTTGTTATTTTTCATGTTAATTTTTTCTGATGAGTTTTACAGGTTATGGGTCGGTGAAAAAGTAAGAGTACCTTTTATGCTTTCCCTCTACTCTGCTCTTTTTGTGCTTATTTCTGTGTGGGCAAGTATCTTTACTTATTTCATCAATGGTACAGGAAAGATAAAAGTTCAATTGTACACAACTGTTATATCAGCACTAATTAGCATACCTGTTTCAATTTATCTTGCAAAAACGATGAATATGGGAGCGTCGGGAGTTGTTTTAGGATCATGTCTTGCATATATTCCTCACGCCCTCATTTCTCCCATCCAATATTTAAAAATTATTACTAAAAAAGACCGCGGTATATGGGGTAGATAATAAACTTAAGATCATTTATGATGTTAAGTACTTACCATGAACTACTCGTAAACATATGTATAAAATTCCGGTCTATCAGCCGTCCTTAAAGGGAAATGAACGAAAGTACCTCAATGACTGCATAGACACAAATTGGTTAACCTGGCAGGGTAAATATGTCAGAGCTTTTGAAAAAGCATTTGCCGATTACATAAAGGTTGATTATGCTTCAAGTACATGTAATGCCACTGTTGCACTTCATTTAGCTTTACTGGCCTTAGGAATTGGTGCCAACGATGAAGTAATTGTTCCAACTCTTACATATATAGCATCAGTAAATGCTGTAACCTATACGGGTGCTAAACCAGTTTTTGCGGATTCCGATCCAATTACATGGCAAATTGATCCACGTGAAATAAGAAAAAAAATCACTTCCCGCACTAAGGCAATTATCGCAGTCCATATTTATGGCCATCCATGTGACATGGATGAAATAAAAGACATTGCCCGTTATTACAATATTGCGGTTATAGAAGATTCTGCTGAAAGTTTCGGTTCTCAATATAAAGGCAGATTTACTGGAAGCATTGGTGATATTGGCGTTTTCAGCTTCTTTGGGAATAAAACTATTACTACCGGTGAAGGTGGAATGGTTGTTTCAAATAATAAGAAATTGATCGAAAAGGTAAATTTATATAAAGGTCAGGGGCTTGCCAAAAATAAAGAATACTGGCATGAGGTTGTCGGTTTCAATTACCGCATGACTAATACTGCCGCAGCAATCGGATTGGCACAACTTGAAAGGGCAGATGAAATAATAGAAAGGAAAATCCAGGTTGCTCATCAGTATTTGCAGAAACTAAGAGGATTACCATTGACTTTCCATCATCCCGTTGGTAATATTAAACACACCTACTGGATGTTTACAATATTGACACACGACGATGAAACAAGGCAGTTATTGCGTGACTTTCTTTGCGAGAATGGGATTGAAACAAGACCTATTTTCCACCCCGTTCATTCTATGCCAATGTACAACCATAAATTTCAGGAATATAAAATCGCTCAGGATATAAGTAGTCGCGGAATAAATCTCCCAAGCTATCCTGACTTGACTAACATACAAATAAACAAAATCTGTTCGCTTATTCATGCTTTCTATTTACAAGCACAATGAGGTTCGAAATATATACAGATTCAGATCCTGAATGGAGATCAGTCTTAAATGAAATACCTGCTGTGAATAAGGACATTTATTTTCTCCAGGAGTGGTATCAGACCTGGTTAGTTCATGAAAATTCGCAGGCACATTGTATCTATGCAGAGTTGGAGAATTATAAATTTCTTTATCCGTTTTTAAAAAGGAGAATATCCAAATATGATCTTGACAACGTGTATTATGATATTCAAACCGCCTATGGTTATGGGGGAATTATTTCTAATAAACTTCAAATACCTGTTACACTTCAAAACAAACTAAATTCCATTATTGATGAGTACCTGTTTGATAATAATATCATTGCTGAATTTATCAGAGACCATCCTTTGATAGATTCAATTAAAAGATCAGCAGATTATTCAATTGCCAGGAAAAATGTGTTCGTGCTTACGAATGATTTATATAAAGTTCCTCATAAACAAGCCAGACAAAATATCGCTAAGGCAAAAGCCCTCAATATGGAGATATTGATTGACCGGGACTTTGAATATATAGACGAATTTATTGAGCTTTACAAAAAAACAGCCGGTAGAATCAAGATGGCAGAATACTATTGGTTTGACAAAGATTATTTTTATAAAATCAAAAGAAAACTTAGTGGATTGGTAACTTTAATCCATATAATATTTGATGGAGAGATTATTGCTAGTGGCTTATTATTGCATTATAATGAAAAAGCAAGTCTACACCTGACTGCATCGAATCATAATTATTTTAATTTTCGACCTAATGATTTTCTTTATTATGCCATCATTCAGTTTTCAATTGATAATCATATTGAAATTCTAAATTTAGGAGGAGGTCTTTCAAAAGATCCTAACGATAGTCTTTTCAGATTTAAATCTAAATATAGCGACTTTCATAAAGAAGTTTATATAGGGAAAAAGATAATTAATCCTAACATCTACAATAAGATCACTACTGAATGGGCTAAAAAACATCCGGAATTGACATCCAAATACAGCAATTTCTTCTTAAGATACCAGCAAGAAGTATAGTTAAGCGTAATATTTCAATTCAAAACTATTTCTACTTTTTCACCTTCCAGAATAGCCTCTTGTAAATCATCATGTTTTCTAAACATCCATGCGATTGACTCCCGTCTTTTCATGTCATGTATAAATTTGCTTGTGAAAATTGCAGCTCCTTTGCCATTCAAATGTGAAGCATTATAAAAGTAACTTTTATTAAAGCTGATTGAATCATTTGAATAGTCAAGAAATGGTATATTATATTTGGCAGCAAATACGCTAAACATGCTGATTATTTCATTCCTGTTTTTCACAAAATTCTGACCTTCAATATACTCCGGCGAATATACCAGGATCACGTGAATCCCCGACTGTTTGCATTCCATCAGGTATTTGTCAAAAAGTTCAACTGAGGCTTTATCAATCTGAATTCTGAAATCAGGAAATCTCTTCCGTGCTTTAACCAAGTCATCATTCCATATCAGATTTTTTGACATAAATCCTTTGTATTTTAAGGAATCGTTACTTGGGGTTTCTTTTAGTGCAGTCTGAAAAGCTTTGGTAATAGCTTTATATTGCCCATAGAATCTAATTAACGGGATATTAAAGTCATAGTGAGTAAATCCTTGATATGAGCCAATCCATTTTTCCAGGTCCCTATTATATAGCATATAAGGAAGAAATTGTTCCATCTGAAAAAGATCCTTCCTTTTTACCAATGTGAACATATCTACCGAATGGATGATAACATCAGGTGCTTTGTTATGCGCTAATAATTCTTTATGCCTATAGTACTGGAGCCAAAAGTTATGACCATTTAGTCCAAGATTATATGCATTCAGGTTAAGGCTATCCTTGAATATACGAGGATTCAAATGAACCATTGCCCTTGAAGATCCATAAATAGCGATGTCAGTATTGATATTACCATGATAGAGGTCGTTCCAGACACTATACTCATTTTGGTTAGAATGTCGTAAATAATAGCTTAAAAACCTGTCAGCGATAAACATCATAATTAGTAAAGGGAGGACAAAAATTGCAGTATTTTTAAGAAGCGTCTTCATAACTAGAATTGAAAATAAATAAAGGTTTGTCCCTGACCTGCAAAGAAAAATATTAGTATTATTATTGAGTAGTAAAACGCCCACCTGACTGGCTTACTGAAATTGAATCTGATATTTTCAATTGCATACTGATTTTCCCTGCCAAGCCATTCCATAATCATAAAAACACTGGTAAGACTTAATACCAAAATCGCCCTTGGAGTTAAATTCGGCACTGTAAACAGGCTTGGCGATAATATAGTGCCAATAATTTCAAAGGCCTGACTCACAGTAGCTGCCCTGAAAAATATCCATGCAAAAAGAGTTAGTACAAAGGTTAATAGAATCGAAAAAAAGTCTTTAACTGAGGGAAGAATCTTACCACGCGCTACAATATCAATATTCTCACGGTTTTTATTGCTTAAGAGCAGTGGAAGAAAATAAAAAGCATTAAGTGCACCCCAAATAATGAATGTCCAATTTGCGCCGTGCCAGAAGCCACTCACCAGGAAAATAATAAAAGTATTCCTTATTTTCATCCATGTACCACCTCTACTTCCACCTAAAGGAATGTATAAATAGTCGCGGAACCAGGTTGAAAGCGAGATGTGCCACCGACGCCAGAATTCTGCAATATCCCTTGAAAAATATGGAAAAGCAAAATTTCGCATAAGCTGGAATCCGAATAACCGTGCTGTGCCTATTGCTATATCGGAATATCCTGAAAAATCACCATAAATTTGAATTGCAAAAAATAATGCACCCAACAGAAGAGTGCTTCCTTCATAATCTTGCGAATTATTAAATATTTGATTGGCAAAATAGGCACAGTTATCTGCAATCACTATTTTTTTAAATAATCCCCAAAGTATTTGTCTTAATCCATTTACAGCATTGCCATATTCAAGTTTCCTCTTAATAAAAAATTGGGGCAATAAATTTGAAGCTCTTTCTATGGGACCTGCAACCAATTGTGGAAAGAATGTAACAAAAGTCGCAAAAGCAATAAAATCATTTGTAGCTTTCAGTTTTCCCCTGTATATATCGATTGCATAGCTTAAAGTTTGAAAAGTATAAAAACTAATGCCAACCGGAAGGATTATATTCAAAGTCCTTGGATTGATACTTCCACCAAACAAGGTATAGGCATCAACAAAACTGTCAACAAAAAAATTAAAGTATTTAAAGAAGCCAAGCATCCCAAGATTACTCACGATACTTATTGTTAACAATAGCTTCCTTTTTAAGGGATCTTTCTGAGATGCAAGTCTAAGTCCTACGAAGTAATCAACAATTGTACTTACAAATAAAAGGGATAAGAATCGCCAATCCCACCAACCGTAAAATATATAGCTGGCAACCAGCAGTAATCCATTTTGTAATTTCAGATTATGGTTTGTGACGAACCAATACAGAAAAAAGACAACAGGTAGAAATATTGCAAAATCTATTGAGTTAAATAACATCGTTTAGCGAGTAAAAAAGTGCTTTCGGAGGTACAACAGAAGTGAATGAAAAAAGTTAGTGAACATTCCGAGGGTTAAGCAAGGAGATTTTTATTAATTAAAATATTCAGGTATTTGTAAACAAGGTTTGCGTTTTCACTATAACCAAAGCTGTCTTTTTGATTAAAAATACCCTGAGGGATTTCAATATTTCCGGCTAATTCAGGATATTTTAAATTTATTGCCTGAACAATATTTTCAACTTGTGATTTTAGTTTTTTACCTGATTCGAGGAAGCGGCTTCTTTGGATGTGATCAATATCTGTCTTTCTCATAATGCATTCTTTTAAATATCCCAAAGGATAGTTCTACAAATTTGGGATTAAAACACAGTTTTCATTTTACATGAATCAATGAAATTGTTACATCATCTGGTCCTATCCTAAACTTAAATGTCAATTCAGTTGAACAAAGCAATAAGCTTTTACTTTATCTATCCATGAGAATTGGATTTTACTTAACCAATATTAACCCATCTGATGGAGGAATATTCCAATATTCTATCTATCTATTGAAAATGTTGATAAAATGTGATCAAGTCAGCCAGATTTACCTTTTTTATTCCATAGAACAAAAAGAAGTCTTATCAATCTACTTTACAGAAAAAAAAATAAGGCCCATTCAATATTTAAAAAGCACAATGATTGTAAGGACATTGAGGCAAGCATCAGAATTTTGGCTAACCAGGTATTATATGAGGATTAATAAACAAAAATACAATCTCATACTATACAAGCTATTTAATCCTGACAGATTGTTCTTCAACCGCTATAAAGTAGACTTGTTACATATTCCAAGGCAGCATTCTCCGGCATATTTACTGAAATACCCTGTTATAATTACAATGCATGACATTCAGCATTTTCATTTCCCTGAATTTTTTACTTCTTTAGAAAGGGTTCATAAGGCTATCAGATACCATATTTCTTTTAAAGAGGCCGATCACATTATTGTATCCTTCAATCACGTTAAAAATGATATTGACAAGTATTATAAAGAAGAGAAAGAGAAAACCTCTGTCTGCCCAGTTCCTTTAATTGATGACTGGATATCTTCTGAACCAACTAGTTATGAGGTTCTTAAAAAAAAGTATCACATCACAGGTACATTTATCCTGACACCTGCAGCAACATGGCAACATAAAAACCATCTAGCAGTATTAGAAGCATTAAGTATCCTGCGAAGTGAAGGTTTGAACTTATTTTGGATCGCTACCGGGAACAAAACTTCATATTTTGAAACTATCAATAAACGTATCAGTGAACTGAAACTTGAGGATCAGGTAATATTCCCTGGAATAGTCCCGGACCAGGATCTTAAAGGTTTATATTATTCAACAAGCCTGGTTGTGATACCAACTTTTTATGAAGCTGGTTCCGGTCCATTGGTGGAAGCAATGCGATATGGTGTTCCCGTAATCTGTTCAAATGTCACCTCACTTCCTGAAATGATTGGCAATCCTGAATTCATCTTCAATCCATATAACAGTCTCGAGTTAGCAAGCCTTATAAAGCAAGCTGTTACTGATGATGATTTTGTAAACAGAAATCTTGAAAACTCAAAGAAACAAATCGATCTGTTCCGGAGTATGAATTATATAAAACCATTTGTTAAAGTATATACTGAAACCTTAGAAGAATTCAGACTCAAAAAAATTCATGGGTAAAAAGTTGATTATTTATTTTATAGCATTGTCAGCTCTTGAACTATTTAATGTCACCTTTCTTGGGCCTGACGTAATTAAAGTATTTCAGTTGGCTGGTATTGGATTAACAATAACAGTCTTGTTTGTGCAACTGGTTTATCAGAAAGAAGAGCGATTCGCGAAGCACTTTAGTTTCGAAATCTTACTAATATTCCTGGGTGTGATCTTGAGTATGTTCATGGCACATTGGAGTCATGATCAGTCGTTGGTTACAACAATGATTGCTCAGCGGTTTATGTATTTTTATCTGGTATATTGGGTTTTACATTCCTTGAAAGTAAGTCTTGAAGATGTTGAGAGTATTATTTATTGGCTTGGATTAACTTATTCATTACTCTACATTGTGCAATTTTTCGCCTATCCTAACATTATTTTTGATGTCAGGATAGCAGAAGACCGCGAGACAATCAGGATTTTCCTTCCAGGATTCACATTCCTTGTACTTGGTTACTTTCTAATACTGAATCGTTTATTTGAATCATTTGCTGTTTGGAAGCTACTCTCAGCGCTTTTCTTCCTCTTAATATTAATATTGATGGGCACTCGCCAGGTTTTGTTCTCGGTAATGTTGCTTACCTTAATGTATGTTATGTTCAGTAAGGCGGTTAAATCAAGAGCTTTGATTTTTATCCTGATATTAGCATCCGTAGTTCCATTAATATTAATATTCCAGGAAATATTTATCAGTCTTATTGACCTTTCCAAAAATCAAAGTCAATCATTAGCTGAAAATGTCCGTATCAGGGCAACAGTATTTTTCCTTAGTGAACTCTTCCCAAATACCGCATCCTATATCACTGGTAATGGTGCCGATAGCACAAACTCTTCCTATGGATTTATGATTCAGATGTATAAAGACGCATATGGCTTTTACCAATCGGATATAGGAATTATTGGTGACTATACTAAGTTCGGAGCCTTTTTTGCCCTTGCTGTCTTCATGATCATCTTTAAAGTGATCTTTCGAAAAGTAAGTCCAGCTTTTTCGTACACCAAGTACTTTTATATCAGCATATTACTTACTTTATTTACAGGAGGGGGCCCTTTTGGACAAGCAGATTCCATTGTAGCCCTTTGTTTCACTCTTTATATACTTGACGTTGACCGGCATGATATATTGTATGAAGAAGAAAATCTTAATCAAGAACTAGAATTAGAAGAATCTCTTTTGTTAAACGGTAAAAGTCTTTGAAAATTTATACTCATGAATACTAATCTTGCCATTTTAATTCCAGTATATAATGCCCTCCCGCATACTATCAAATGTCTCACTCTATTAAATAGCATGATTAAATTATCTGCTGAGAGTGAAATACAAACCATTATTATTGATGATGGATCTTCAGATGGCACAGAAAAATGGATCAGAGAAAATTTTCCGAAAACTACCATTCTTAAAGGAGAAGGAAATCTATGGTGGAGTGGAGGTATAAATGTTGGAATAAAATATGCGCTGCGAAGATGTCGGGCTGAATATATATTATGGTGGAACAATGATATTATACCTGAATCTGACTATTTCCAAAATCTACTCCTTATATTGCAAAACAAAGAAGTAATGATAGGTGGTTCCAAAATTTATTATGCCCATCAGAAAAATATTATTTGGTCAATGGGAGGAATTTTCGATACCAAAACAGGCAAAAAATTTATGATCGGAATGAATGAACCTGATGGAGAACAATTTAACAAAGTAACAGAAGTTGATTGGTTGCCTGGAATGGGTACTTTTATCCATAAGAGCGTATTTGAAAAAATAGGCCTCGTAGATGACAATAATTTCCCACAATATCATGGTGATAGTGATTTTACTTTCAGAGCAACTTTAGCCGGTTACAGGATACAAGTTTTCCCACAATTAAAGATATGGAATGATAAAAGCAACTCTGGATTACTGCATCAAAATAATTATAAACTATTAATCAGAAGTTTAAAAGACATTAAATCAAACTATCATTTATTGAAAGATATCAGATTCTACAGGCGTTATGCTACTTCTCCTTTGGCATATCAAACCTTAGCATACAAATATTGTTTCTACTTAGGCGGTTTCATCAAATGGAAATTTTTAAGCTTACTTGGTCAGACTAAAAAGGAACATTATAAGATTTAAAACTACTAAAGAACAAAGAAGTCAAAGACTTAAAAAAAGTCAAAACTATTGCACATCTTATAATGAATGTTAAAATTTTTAACGGAGCAGGCCAGTCGGATTATCTGTACGGACTTGTTAGTGGATTATCCTCAACACCTTTAACCAAAATAGAAGTACTAGATATTGATCTCTCATCGCACTTATTTAATGAATTTGAGAAAGTTAAGTTTAAGACAGTCTATAGATATCAAAAAAAAGGCACTTCCTATCTTAAAAAAGGTGCCAATATTCTTCGATTTTATTTCTTGCAATCAAAAAATATTTTACTGAGTAAAAAGGGTATTGTTCACTTCCAATGGCTGGATAGGTATTACATAACCGACAGAATATTACTCCCCTTCTTATCCAGATTAAGAGGACATAAAACTGTATTTACAGTGCATAATGTTAATGCAGGTAAACGAGATAAAAAGGACTCTTATTATAATAGGCTTACGCTACGCATAGTATACAGTCTTTGTAACCGCCTCATTGTTCATACACCAGTCAGCAAACAGGAACTTATCAGTGAATTTAAGGTAAATCCTGATAAAATTTCAGTTATCAAACATGGAATGAATAATAAAGTATTAACCCGCGGTATTACACAATTAGAAGCCAGAAGAGATTTGAATATCCAACTCAATCAAAAAGTACTCTTATTTTTTGGAAATATTGATTACTATAAAGGACTTGATATACTGATTGAAAGCCTCAATCATCTGCCTTCCAAGCTAAGCAAGGATATTGTTCTCCTTATAGCCGGCAATTACAAGTCAGTTGAATACATTAATCATATCAATCAACTGATTGAAAGTTCAAAATTCAAATCTTCGATCATTGCTTATATCAAGTACATACCTGATGAACAAATAGAAAAATTCTTTATGGCTTCAGATTGCATTGTTCTTCCATACAGGAATATATATCAATCAGGAGTACTTTTTATGGCCTATAATTTTGGTCTGCCTGCAATAAGTACTAAAATCGGGAATTTTGAAAATGATATAATTAATGGCAAAACTGGAATATTGGCAGAATCAATTGATACTGTTTCTATTGCACAAGCAATTCAAAAATATTTCTGTTCAACGATATATCAGAATCTTGCCCAAACAAGACAGAATATAAGAGATTGGGCATATAGAGTGTATTCATGGGAAGCTATCGGGAGAGATACTTATAACCTATACAAACAAATGACAAATGGTGCAAAATAAATATATCTTCCTTAGGAATGATGACGTAAGGGATAAACTAGACAAAGAACTTGTCAGGCTCACCGAAATTTGTCTTGACCTGAATATCCCTATCAGTCATGCGGTAGAACCAGCTAATATCTCAAAAGAAGTTTCGGAATGGTTATTGATGATAAAACGTAACTACCCACATCAAATTGAAATCATACAGCATGGTTATAATCATAATCTTCAGAACCCTGATCTAAAAATGGAGTTTGGTGGAAACCGATCTTTTGAGGATCAATTTCAAACGATGTCATCAGGAAAAAAATTAATGGATAAGTATTTTAAAGACAAATGGTCGCCAGTTTTTACATTCCCGTATGGGACATTCAACCAATCGACACTTGAAGTCATTGAAAAGCTGGGATACACAGCAATATCATCAAAAATTGATTTCACTCCCAAAAACATGATTAAAAACAGAATTGGAAGTATTTTAAAGAAGGATTTCATACTGAATAAAAAAATTAGTTATCATCCCGGACGAAGAAGTAAGTATAAGTTTAGAGAAATCTCTGTATCAGCCAACTTTATAAAAAAATATCTGGATGAAAACAATGCGGAACATTTTACGCCACATGAAGTAATATCTCAAATAAAAAGATCATCAAGGCATACAAATATTATTGGTTTGCTTTTTCATCACCGCTTTCATACTAATGAACTAAACAAGATCGAGGAAACTTTAAAAACCTTAAAAGAAATTTATAGATTTTCAACCATAATGAACTTAGTACGTTAGTTATTCTACAGAACTAGCAAAGTAGTTACATTAAAATAGTTAAGCCAAACAAAACCACGATGAAAGAATATACACATCAAATCAACATAGATCCTGCTATTGACTCAAGATTACCAGGCTATCTTCTCACTGATAATTCAAATGATACTATCAAATCAAACAAAATAATACAAGAAGGTATTAAACGGTTCTTTGGAGGTTTTGGTCATAAGACTTACCTTTTTGATCTTGGCAGGTATTCCTTTGCACTTCTTTTGCCTGACACATTGCCAAAATTTAACCTGGTAAGTATTGCCAGGGATGACGAGGACTTTGCTTTTATCGAGGGAACTTTCTATGATTACCCTCTTTTAAAAAAGAATAATAAGGAACTCATCTCTACAGATCTGGCAAATAAATTACTCAATATTGTCAGAAGAGAAGAATATGGTAAACTTAAAGAATTTAATGGCAGATACTCAGGATTTATATACATAAAAGAACTTGACAGGCTGGTTATTTTAACCGACAGTTATGGTGCTAACAGGGTTTTCATATATAATGATCCATTGCACTTTACAATAACGAATAATGTATTTACAATATCTACAAATCCGAATTTAAATATAACTGTTAATGAGGAATCTATTGCTCAAATTATTCACTATGAATATCCAGCTTACAGAGGGACAGAATTTAATGAAATTGAGCTTGTACTTCCATCCGATATTCTCATAAGGCAAAACTCGAAAAACACAGTTTTAAAATATTACCAGTCAGTATATAGGACCCGCGAGAAAAGCGACAGACAATATATTGATGAATTACGTTCGACAATTGATCAGTTCTTTAACGAAACAAATAACTTCCTTGAAGAACCAATGGGAATATATTTGTCTAAAGGAAAAGATAGCAGGTTGTTTCTTCCTTTTCTCGAACGTAATAATATTCCGTATTTACCATTTGTTTTTAAAGAAGATACCGGAATTTTTGATTATCCCCAAGTTAGAGAAATTGCAAAATTGCTCGATAAAGATCTGCATGTAATGGAAAACCATACCATTGACAGGTATTTCTCATTTCTCACTTCAATGAACACCACGCCTACTACACCCTGGCTGGCTTTAGGAAAAATTGCCGGTAATTACGTGAGTAATGCCCTAATGGGCTTATATGGCGAAAGCAGTTCAGGAAAGCTTTGTGCACATAGAAATTATGGTGTATGCGATCAGGAAACTTCAATAGTAGCAACAATCCTTGGTAACTCAAGAGGTATCACGAGTGAAGAAGCTAACAGGTGTGTTCCGTATTATAAAAAATGGGATACTGAAGCTGCTTTCCGTCAAATTTATGAGGATTATCCTAAAGTTGATATTCCTTTTGATTATGACACATACCAGGATATTGATCACAGGTCTTTCAGGAATGCTATTGTGGTACTTGTGAAAGCTCAGCATTATATTACTCCTCTGACTCCATTTATGGATAAAAGGATAGCGAATGTTTATCATCGGTTGCCTTATTCACTCCTAAAATCTCAATTAGCGCATACAATCATTGCAGCTGAGGAGCCGAAAAGTAATAAAGTTAAATCTACTGCATTCCCTGTTTCGTTAAAAAATGAACCTAGTTTCAGGCCTTTGCTTGTGGAATTGGTAAAATTTAATAGTAAATACAAGGATATCCTATTGTCTTTTCACAAGAGAAACTATAATCCGTATATAGACAAAGATGCCTTCATACCAAAGTCCAGCTACTTCAAGGAAATATTTGGGGAAAATAAGAAAGTTCATATTGATAATCCCAGAATACTTACCAGAATGTACAACATTGACGATTATCTGAATATGACTTATGAGGGAAACCTCATGCCATATTTTAAGACGCCACTTGTTGTTGTTGATGAGTTAGACAAAGTCAACTCAGGAATTGTCAGCACTATCACAAACTAAAACCGGATTCAACCATATGAAGAAATGGATCATTTGCACCGGTCCCGATTGGTTTCGCCCATCTGTTACCAGTACAAGGCAGATAATGTTTCATTTTCTTAAGGACGGTTATCATATATTATGGGTAAATCCTGTAGCCTTTAAATCTCCGGCAGTAAATTCGGAAAACAGGAAGTCAATGTATAAGAAGATTAAAAACAAATTTAAGACCCATCTGAAATTATTTAAACGGGAAGATGAAAGAATTTATATCCTTATTCCATTTTATATACCAATTTTCAACTCGTTTTACGATAAGATAAATTCATATCTGATAAAATACCAGGTAAAAATTGCATCCCTAATACTGGGAATCAGATGGAATGAAACTTTACTTTGGATTTCCGGAAACTTTACCCTTTCACCACTGCTTAATTATAATTTTAAAAGTAAAGTTTATCAGGCAGCCGATTTGATATCAGATTTCAGGACAACAGACAAGGCACTATTAAATCGATTAAAACAAAAGGAAACAATTCTTAGCCAAAGCGTAAATTACCGTTTTGCAAGTTCGCCTAAGATCAAACAGAAACTTGAAAAGTTATCCAATACAGAAGTGCACCTTTTGACACATGGCGTTGATTTTGACCATTTTACTAAAAAGCAAAAACTTCACCCCTTTATTGAAGGTATTAGAAACAAGGGGCTACCCATAGCAGGATATTTTGGAACACTCTCTGATGCCAATGATAAAGAAGTATTCATGAAACTTGCCAATAATGGTTATTCAGTTGTGATAATAGGAAAGGTGCTTGGCGACTATTCTGAACTTGAAGGGAAGAAAAATATATATTTCGCGGGCCCTGTTGAATTCAGTCAGCTTCCCTCCTATGCGCAAGGATTTGATGTATGCTTGTTGAATTGGATAATGGCCGATTGGATAAAAAACTCATTTCCGGTTAAAACGCTGGAATATCTTGCAATGGGCAAACCAATAGTTAGTTGCCGTATTCCTGTTGTTGAGGAATTATTTGGCTCACTCGTCTACTTTGCCAATACTCCTGAAGAATTTTTGCAGCAAGCCGATAAATGCATTAAAGAAAATTGTACTGTTTATGAAGAAATGAGAATTAATGAAGCTTCAAAACATACATGGGAAATGAAATATGCCATCATAAAAGGGATTATTGCATGAAAGCCGGAATAACATTGATAGACAAGTTAAGGGGCACCTCAATAGCCAGTAAATATTCTTTACTAAAGGATTTGGTCGCAAATTCCGCTTCCACCGATATTAATGTAATGCTTTCAGACCTTCTTCTGGCCTTGAAAAAGTATAACAATTATTACAAAAACCTTCTTATACCATTCAGTGATGCAACCATTGTTACCTCCCCACAAGAGGTACTCAAACAAATGCCATTAATGGATAAAATTACTGTAAATACAAATTTTAATAAGATTTTCACTCCCCTCGATGGGAGATCTGTACAAAAAAAGAAGACTGGGGGAAGTACCGGAAATCCATTCTATTATTATGTTGACAAAGACCATCTTTCATGGTTCTGGGGGTATATCTATTTTTTCTGGAATCGTTTCTCCGGATACGAACCCGGGGATCCGTTTATAACTATTGCAGGTAATTCATTAAGAACAAATAACAGGAAAATAATTGAAAGCGTTTATCACAGACTTCAGAATAATTACTTTATAAAAGGTGATATAATTGATAAGTCGCTTCAAATAAATTATCAGAAAACCAATAAAGCTGTTTTACTTTATGGATACCCAAGTTCTATAATGAATATCCTGCACGTAAAACCTGGTTTTGTCAGGAATGTTTCAAATTTAAAAGCAATATTCACCACTTCTGAGCAGCTTTTACCAAAAACAAGAAGCTTTATTGAGAAGGAACTGAAAATTCCAGTCTACGATATGTATGGAGCAAACGACGGAGGAATTCTTACATGTGAATGCGAAAAACATAACGGATATCATCTAAATATACATAACTGCTACGTTGAAACCTTTGAAAATGAGTTCGGTATGTCGGAATTGCTGTTAACCAATTTGAATAGTTATAGTTTTCCACTGATAAGATACCGGGTTGGAGATCTTGGTAAATTAGATTTTTCAGAATGCGATTGTGGATTATCCTGGCCCAGAGTTACAGATCTTAAAGGCCGCACGCGTGATCTTATAAAACTGTCAGATGGAAAGTGTATACATGGATCCTTGTTTAACAATATCTTTTACAAATTTCATTCAATAGACGGATATAAGATTATACAGAACAAGGATCGCTCCATCCTGCTTTATATACATGTCACTGACACTACCGACTTTAAAACAACTGCTGAATCAATTAAGAGAGAAGTGCATAAATTGATTGGAGATGTAAAGATTTCAGTAGAATACATGAATGACTATAATCCAACCAATCAAAAATTTAAACTGATCGAAAGCAATGCAATATAATATAGTGAGCGTCGGTGACTATATGACGGGTGAAAATGTGCACCATTTTAAGAGAGGAATTTCTACTAAATTCAAGAATAAATTCAGGGAACTGATTGATGATAAAGTCGGTAGCATTTTGTCAGACGGCGATCTGCTATTCATCAATTTCGAATCATCATTAGCTTCTGAAAAGCGACTTTCAAAATTACCAATCAATAAAGCAGTTTATGTTGCACCTCTTGAAACGTTAACCCTACTTAAAGATCTGAATATTCCTGTTATAGCTAATGTTGCCAATAACCATTTTGGCCAACATGGGCCTAAAGCCGCATCATATACTATAAAGCGACTTGAAGAGAGTGGTATTACTGTAATTGGCAAAAATTCATCACCTGAAATATTAGCCATCAATGGCATCCACTTTAAAATCTGGGGAGTGAGCCTTATAAGCGATAAGTCAATTTATAACAGTTATTTCAGAAGCAGTTATAACAATTTAATCAAAGATCTTAAAACTGGAATAAAGGATGAAAATGAAGTATGGATATTGAGTATCCATTGGGGAGATGAGTATAGCACCCTTGAAAACAACAGGCAAAGGGAACTTGCTTTACAACTTTCGGAAATCGGATTTGATTACATCCTTGGTCATCATCCACACACAATTCAGCCGGTCGAGCAAATAAATAATACCTGGGTCGTATACAGTCATGGAAATTTTCTATTCGACCAAAATTTTTCATTGCTCACTCAGAAGGGGTTAATCACGAAATTCTCAGGGGATAATTCTGAACCTGAGCTATTTATTACACAGCAAAAGAATTTTAGGATAGTTAATGTAGATAAAATAACTATAGAAAACCTTAAGAAATTCTGCATGGAAAACTATTCTGCAAAAGCTTCCATGCTTATGAGGATTAAAATGAAGGCTGAATTGTTAACTCATTTTTATGAATTGAATATTCCGATACTGAAAACTTTTGGTTCACGACTAATGAATTGGAGCAGGAATAGCTTTTAATCTGTTTAAGATGAAAATACTGGCAGTAGCATCAGCAGGTGGACACTGGATTCAACTTCTCAGGTTGAGAAAGGCATTTGAAGGTGCTGAGATTATTTATGTCTCAACCCATAAAGCCAGTCACATGAGTGAAAACAAGGATAAATACTATTCTATTATTGATGCAAACAGATGGAACAAGCTGAAATTAATTCAGATGGCTTATCAAGTAAAAACAATAATTGATAAAGAAAAGCCCGATTACATAATCTCTACAGGAGCTGCTCCTGGTTTAGCTGCTATCTTATGGGGACGTTTAAGGGGCTCTAAAACTATCTGGATTGACAGTATAGCCAATGTTGAGCGAATCTCTTTAAGTGGACGTTTAATAAAGCCATTTTCAGATCTTCATATAACTCAATGGCCGCATTTAGCAAAAGGTAAAACAATTTACAAAGGCACAGTTATAGCATGATATTCGTTGTTGTAGGCACACAGGAACCATTTGACAGATTAATACAATACCTTGATGAATGGTCATCTCTTTCAGGTTTCAAGGATATTGAAGCCCAAATATCAAAAGCTAAATACTTTCCCGGAAATTTCCCATTTTTTGATTTTATACCTCCGGCTGAATTTGACGAGCGATTTAATAAGGCAGATTTGATCATCAGCCATGCAGGAATGGGTACTATTATTTCCGCACTTCAATATTCTAAGCCTATTATAGTTATGCCCCGCCTTGCTAAATATAAAGAACACCGTAATGACCACCAACTTGCAACTGCTATCAGTTTTTCTAAACTTAATTATGTTAAAACTGCCTTCAATAAAGATGAATTATTTGATGCCCTCAATGAAAGGTCGCATTTGTTACCAGCTCCCCCTATCAGCCCTTTTGCATCCAGTGATCTTATAAATGCAGTCTCCCAGTTTATCTGGAAAAAATAAAGTCATAAGACTAACTTTCAATGCAGTGGAACTAACTTTCATGAAGAAGAGTTGTTAGTTTTATAACTAACATTACTATTAAGACTATTAATTTTACTATGGTACGCGAAATTGAACGGCAAACCGGCCGAGTATCCGGTATCATAATATCAATACTATCTCTACTAACGTTTATAGGTTCTTTTAATATTACTACCTATTTTTACGACGGTTTTCTTTCATACAGCAATGAATATCTGATAATTGCATTTCTGATAATACCATTATGGTATATTGGAATCATCCAGTCAAGCTTAACCCAGTTCAATAATAAGAGTTATTTCACAATCGTTTTTGAAACAGGTTTATTTGTAATAACCGGAACCGGATTTCTTGCACTAACCCAAGTAGCTTTCAATCTTACACAGGTCAACAACTATGTAATCCTGACATTCGCAATTCTTGATTTCTTTCTGATAAATTTAATTTTATTACTGTCATATCGCTATAATAAATCAATGGCAGCAAAAGGAATCAATATTGAAAATATTGTTGTTATTGCAGATTCAAGCAGCGTTGATTTCATTGAGAAAATAATCCAGAATAATAATTGGGGTTACAACATAAACACGATTATCAGTGATAGCCCAATCGTTGATGAGATATTTGGCTCGCGGATTAGGATAATAGAAGACTTGAGCAGCCTGAGTTATATTTTGAGACAAGAAGTAATTGATGAAGTCCTTTATTGCAGGAATAAAATCGATCAGGATGAAATAAAAGAATTAATATATACATGCGAAGAAATTGGTGTTGTTTTCAAAATGCAATCATCTTTCTTCCATATGTCTTCAACAAAAACGAATTTAACTTATTATGAAGATACTCCTTTTCTCACCTTTTCGAATACACCTTCTGTTAAATTTTCCCATAACTGGAAACTGCTACTTGATATCCTAGCTTCAGTTTTCATCCTTCTGATCTGGTCACCCATTATATTAATAATTGCTTTCGCAATTAAGATCACTTCAAAGGGTCCTGTAATATTTAAGCAGAAACGTGTAGGATTACGAGGAAGAACCTTTGAGATATACAAATTCAGAACTATGGTTGTGGATGCAGAAAAGCAAAGGCATTTACTGGAAACCAAGAACGAGATGGATGGGCCTGTTTTTAAGATAAAAGATGACCCTCGTGTTACAAAGATTGGAAAATTCCTAAGGAAAACCGGTCTGGATGAAATACCTCAGTTCTTCAATGTATTGAATGGAGATATGTCACTGGTTGGTCCAAGACCTCCTTTACCAAGTGAGGTTAAACAATACGAGAGATGGCAATTAAGAAGATTGTCAATGCGTCCAGGTATAACTTGCATCTGGCAAATTGCACCAAATCGCAACAATATTTCATTCAACGAATGGATGAAACTTGATCTTCAATACATTGATTCGTGGTCTTTAAAACTTGATTTGATCTTATTATTTAAAACTGTGCAAACAGTAATCAAAGGGAGCGGGCAGTAAGAATTAAGAGAGTATCTATTCTTCTGAACAAAAGTATATATATCACGTTTGATTCTTGAACGAAGTCAACTGTTTTACACTCCTGATAAAACGTTGATTTCAAAATAAAATAAAATGACTTGTAAAGCACTGACAAGGATAATATTTCTTGTCCTTATGACAACAACTCTGTTTTCATGTATACCACAAGATAAATTAAAATATGTACAAGATAAAACAACAAGTACATGGAAATCCTCGTATACACATGAAAGACCAATAAAAAGAATTCAACCATTTGATAACCTTTACATCAAAGTACTAAGTATTGACGCTGAAACTGCTGCTATATTCAGTAATGAAACTGTGATGAATGGCCCTGGAATTGATATTAACCTAATTAGTTACACTGTTAATGAGAAAGGAATGATCGATTTTCCTTTTGTTGGCGAAATCAATGTTAACAATTTGACCCTAAAAGAGGCTAAATTAAAGATAGAGGAAGAATTGAGTCAGTATCTCAGCAATACTTCAATTACTATAAAGTTTGTCAATTCGAATATTACTGTCCTCGGAGAGGTGAAAAATCAGGGTGAATTCCCTTATTTCAAGGATCAGATCAATATTTTTCAGGCAATTGGGTTTGCAGGGGGTATGACTGATTACGGTGATAAGAGTAAGGTTACTCTTATCAGAGAAGATGATGATAAAATAAGATATCACCTCGTTGATCTTACAGATAAAAATGTAATAGAAACAGAGTTTTTCTATTTACAGCCTAATGATATCGTAATCGTAGAACCAATAAAAGTCAAATTCAGAAACCTGAGGACATTCACATACTCATCATTCCTTGCTACAGCAACAACGCTGGTAACTATATTATACTTCTTCAAGAAATAAAAACGTGAAACGATCTTCAGAAATACTACAGCAGAAAACCGACTATAAAGAACTATTTTACAAACTATATCGCCACAAAAAATGGTTCATTTTGTCGTTTGTGATCTTTATCTTGACCGCATTCATATTCAATAAGGTCACAAAAAACACCTATGAAAATCAAACAATGCTTCTTCTCCAGGAAGAGGAGAACAATAATTTCATGACAGGTGAAAATATAATGCAAGGCTTCGGTCTGTTTGCTCCTAATCAAAATATCGAGAATGAGATAGGCATCTTACAATCGTTTACACTGATTAATGATGCAATTATCCAGCTGAATCTGGAAGCTTCTGTATATCAGGAAGACTATGTTTTTGGTAAGCAGTTCGACTTTGAATTCTTAAAGAGCACTAAAGAAATCTATAAAGAGAGTCCCATTCAGGTTATTATTGATAAATCAAGTTTACAACCGATTGATCTACCTATTTATATCAAGATACTTGATAATAAAAAATTCAAAATTGAAGCCAATGGTAAGGAGGTCATGCTTTATAATTACCTTGAAGATGACGTGATGACCATTTTGGATACAATGTCATTGTCAGGCATTTATAATTTTGGACAACCCGTTAAAGGCAAGAACTTCAATTTTACAGTTCACCTTAAAACAAAAAATATTGCTGAATGGAAGAATGAAAGTGTATTTTTCAAGATGAATAATCTGAATTTGCTCACCCTGGAATATCAGTCGTATATTGAAGCAGTCAATACTTCCAAAACTTCTTCACTTGTTTTAATAACAATGAAGGGAGATAATAAATATAAAATCACGCAATTTCTGAATACTCTATCTAACTCGTATCTTGAAAGAAACCTGGAGAAGAAAAACCGTATAGCTATTAATACGGTAAAATTCATTGATAGTCAGATTAGTGAAGTGTCTGATTCATTATCAATTGCTGAAAGTAAACTTCAGAATTTCAGGACTAGTAATCAAGTAATGGATCTTAGCTTTCAGGGTCAGAAATCATTTGAAAAAATGAATGAACTTGAGTCACAACGAGCGGTTTTAATCGTTCAACAGAAGTATTATGAATATATCCGTGAGTACTTTGAAAGAAATAGTGATATGTCTGATTTGATAGCCCCTTCTTCAATGGGTGTACAGGACCCGATCCTTAATCAACTTATAACAGACCTGATAACACTTAACAGCGAGCGAAGAAATCTGCTTAACAGGGGTAATACTAAAAACTTATTCCTTAAAAATATTGAAATACAGATAAGTAACCTAAAAAAAACCATCCAGGAAAATATCAGCAATAATGCTGAAACCACAAATATAGCCATCCAGGATATTAATAACAGGGTGGCAAGGATACATTCTGAAATGTCACGTCTGCCATCAACAGAACGGCAATTATTTGGTATAGAAAGGAAATTTAAACTGAATGATGCTATCTATACTTTCCTATTACAAAAGAGATCAGAAGCACAGATAGCAAGGGCGTCAAATGCACCTGATTATGAAGTAGTTGATCCTGCGAGAGACATAACAACTTCAGTTATTTATCCCAAACGGACACTTAATTATGTAATTGCAGGCGTTGGTGGATTATTAATACCTTTTATCATAATTATGATCAGTGAGTTCCTTAATATGAGGATTAGCGGCAAAAAGGAATTAGAATCCATCACTGAACTACCAATCATTGGCCATGTTTTCCATAATGAAAGCAAAAACAAGATAGTGATAGCCGAATCTTCAAATTCACCTATTTCCGAGTCATTCAGGAGTATCAGAACCAATCTCCAGTTTTATTCAAAAGGAAAAGAAAAACAGATTATTCTTCTTACATCATCATACAGCGGTGAAGGTAAATCTTTTATTGCTCAAAATCTGGCTTCGGTCTTTGCACTTTTTGGAAAGAAGACATTGCTAATTGGTTTTGATATGCGAAGGCCTAAGATCTACCAGGATTTGAATTTAAGCAACCAGATAGGAATGAGCACTGTATTGATCAATAAGGCTAGTGTGCAAGAGATAATCCAACCCACCCAAATACAAAACCTGGATTATATTTCTGCAGGCCCAATTCCTCCAAATCCACTTGAATTAATTGCTTCAGATAGAACGGAAGATGTATTCCAGGAATTGAAGGAACTTTATGATTTTATAGTTATTGATTCACCTCCTGTAGGGGTTGTCTCAGATGCTTATCTGTTAACTAAATATGTTGATGTTACTCTTTATATAGTCCGTCAGGGTTTCACACATAAAGAAGCCTTTACAAACAATATCCAGCATCTGCTTCAAAAAAAGATTCAGAATGTTAGCCTTGTACTTAATGACGTAAAAGCAAGAGGCATGTCTTATGACTACGGTTACGAGTATACCTATTATTCAGAAAATGGAAAGTCGTCATTAAACTTCTTCAAAAACAACAAAAAACGTAAGAAACCATTACCATATTCATCTAATTAATAAAAAGAGGTTGTTTTGAAAAGACAGCCTTTTTTTTATAATTACTCTTCCCTTCTATTTAATAAATCTTTCAATACTTAATACTCCCGCCTGATTTATCTTTTTCTTGTACAAATTACTGCCGGTTGTTTCATCTCAAATTTAAGCTACTACATTTCTACTCTCAGACGTTTATAAATCATTTTTTAATCGTTATTTATTCATAAAATAAACGAATAAAGAACGACTAAGTAACGACTAAGTAACGTATGAATAACGTCTATGTGTGCTCTATAATTATGAATTGGCATTTTGGATGACAACTATAGGACTTTCTTCATAGTATGAAATTTGACGATAATTTGAACCGCCTCGTAGAAATATTCCACAAATCGGGGTTATATTCTAAATATAAAATAAATTAATTATTTAAAACGCTTCTTAATAACCTACTAAGGATTACCTGGGAACATTTCTTAATGGTCTGACATTAAGTATGTTTCAATTATTTAAACTTCTTCATTTTATCCTTAAGAATTTTTGCATTGCCTGATGGCATCATTTTTCATTTAAGCGGTTGCATAACACCAAGTTAAACCTAACAACCGCTTATTATGAATATTTTACAAATTATTTCTGCCAATGAATGCTTATTATTCAAAACCAGGGAGTTATTGTATAAAACCAAACTAATTGAGCTGTTAAACTTCAATAAAGTATTTGGCGCGATAATTAGCATTTTCCTATCAGATTTGGCTTTCAAAAAGATCTATAGAAATGTAATTCTAAGCATTTACTATACCAGCCACTTATTTCCAAATATTTCCAGTATTCAACTTAATTACATCAAGGTCGATTACAGACGGTAATTATCCCTTGAGGAGTAATTAGGATACCTGTGCGTAACTTTTCGCTCAAAACCTTTGTACAATCAACATGAAAAACTAACTTTAACAACCAATCTATGAATGTGAAAGACTTACGATTCTTATATAAGAATGTTGCATGTGTAAACGCCTTATTGTTTATCCTTTTTCTTTTTAGCAACCAAGTTTCAGCCCAAAGCACAGTATACATTGATCCAACTTATACCGGCAGCACGCAGAACGGATCAATACAATATCCCTATAATTCATGGGCTTCGATTTCGTGGACAAACGGAACAACTTATTTACAAAAAGCTGGCACTACCTACAATACTACATCAACCCTTATTATAACCAGTAAGAATAACATCACCCTTGGTTCTTATGGTACCGGAATAAAACCTAAAATAATCAGCTCTGCTGCAAGCACTTCGAAAGTCATTGACATAACCAGTTGCTATAATATGACTGTCACAAATCTTGAGGTAGCTTCAACAACAGGCCAGATAACGGCAGCAGTTATAATTGATGGAACCGGTTCATCAAATAACCTGATCGATAATTGTATATTAAGGGATACCCAATGGGGAATCAGGATACTCACAACCTCCCCAGGAAACAAGATATTAAATTGTGAAGTCTATAATACACAGGATGATGGTATTTATATTAAAGACACTCCCGACATTGAGATTGCCTATTGTAATGTTCATGATGTCAACTTGAAATATTTTATCAATCCCGACCAATCCTACTCAGCCGGAGACAATATTCAAATTGCTTCAACTTACAACCACAATTTTAATATACATCATAACATTCTTGATCATAGTTCAACTGGAAATAAGTTCTGTTTTATTGCCTGGGGAAATAATTACACAGGGACTCTGGAGCATAATACAATGATAGGCAACTCTTCGCAGGTAACCAGTTGTATTTATCTTTCACCAACAACAGGAAGTGTAACAGTAAGATATAATACAATTAAGAATGGCAATTACGGGATATATGCGTATGTTTCAAATTTTAACGTTTATTACAACACTTTTATACAGAACAAGAATGCCATCTGTGTATTAAATAATTACCATATGCTTGCTGAGAACAATGTATTTTATAATAACATGATTAGCAGCATTACTGCTTATTCGGGATCTCAGGTAATATCGAAAAACAATATTTTCAATATCACAGGTTCTGGTAAGGCATATTCAACAAGTGGAAGTCTTGTTTCAAATTACAACAATTTCAATACTCAAGCTTCAGGATTTATTAACGGCCATAGTACTTTATCTTCCTGGCAATCAGCATCGGGCCAGGATTTAAATTCAATGGTTGCAAATCCTCAATTTGTGAATCCTTCAGCACAGGACTTCAAACTACAATCAAATTCACCGTGTATCAATTCAGGTGTGAATTGTGGTTATAACCAGGATTTTTTTGGTAACCAGGTGCCTGTAGCAAATTTTTCGGATATAGGTTATTTTGAATATAGCAGTACTTCAGGAAACCAGCCACCGGTAATAAGCAACCAAACATTGTCAGTTCCTGAGAATAGTGCCAATTCAACAGTAGTCGGACAAGTTACAGCAAGTGATCCTGATCCTAATCAGACAATTACTTATTCTATTTCAGGAGGCAACACTGGCTCGACCTTCGCTATAAATGCAACGAATGGCTTAATCACAGTTGCTAATGGACAAAACCTTAACTTTGAAAGTACCCCTCAATATTTATTACAGGTAGCTGTTCAGGATAATCTGGGATTATCATCTTCAGCAACTGTGACCATTAATGTCACAAACGTTAATGAGAATCCTGTAATTGAAGACCAGGGATTTAACGTTAATGAAAACAGTCCAACCGGCACTCTGATAGGTAACATCATAGCCAGTGATCCCGATCAGTCGCAACAACTTTCTTATTCAATTATTTCAGGAAATACTGGAGGTACTTTTGCAATAAATTCTTCAAGTGGAGCATTAACCGTAGCCAATAATCAGTTGCTAAATTTTGAAGAAACTACTCAGTTTATACTCAACGTTAAAGTGCAGGATAATGGAACAGGTAACCTCTATGACCAGGCAAACATTTCAGTTTCTCTTGCAAATGTAAATGAGTGCCCTGTTGTTGCAGATCAGACCTTCTCTATGAATTCAGCCGTTCAAAATGGATATGTTGTAGGTCAGATCAATGCTTTTGATCCTGACCAGAATCAAGCATTAAATTACCTAATTGTCAATGGTAACACATTAAATATATTCAGTCTGAACTATACTACTGGATTACTGACAGTTACTAATGCCAGTGCGCTTAACAATGTTACCAATCCGGTAATTTTATCCGTAAAAGTTAGTGATAATGGTAGTCCTCAACTTAGTTCAAACTGTACAGTTACAGTTAATATTACACAGAATAATAATCCCCCTGTGATCAATGCACAAAATTTCCAGATAAATGAAAATAGCCCGGTTGGAGCGATTGTAGGACAGGTACTTGCTTCAGATCCAGATCAGGGGCAATCACTAACCTTCTCAATTATATCGGGCAATAATTCAAACGCTTTCAATCTTTCATCTACAGGAGTTCTTACAGTAGCAAATCCTACTGCTCTTAATTATGAAACCGGTAACATGTTTTCTCTGGTTATAATGGTAGCTGATAACGGAAATCCTGTATTGACAGCGCAAGCGCAAATAAATATTTCTGTCAATAATGTAAATGATGCGCCAATAGTTGTTCCAGGGCAATCATTCCAGGTACTTTCAACTTCACCAAACGGGACAATTGTAGGAACAGTACAATATGAAGATGAAGACTCTGGACAAACTGCAAGTTTTACAATTATTGGCGGAAATTTATTTAATGCGTTTGCTATCAATTCCACAACCGGTGAGATAACTGTTATAAATTCATCTTCGCTAAGGAAACTGGCTAATAAAACTGTTCAACTTAACATACAAGTGACTGATAATGGATCACCGGCTTTATCCTCCTCAGGAATAGTTGAAATTAAGGTAATCCGCAAAAAAACTGTCGGTGCTGAAATTACAAATAACACCTTAAACGGTAGTAATCTCATATATCCTAATCCTTCACCGGACGGAAATTTCAACTTAAGGACTGATCTTGAAGATACTAATGATGAAACTACATTAATTATCACAGATCTTAATGGGAAATTGATCAACCAGTCAGTTGTAAAACTTAATGGAGAACATCATATTGACTTGACAAACATGCCTAAAGGAATATACCTCTTACATATCATCCAAGGAGAAAATAAGGAATTAAAGAAACTGGTAATTCAGTGACAAGTAAGTAGTTTACAAAGAAGCTGATTATACAGTAGTGGTTAACTAGGTGGTTTAGAGGTTGGTTTAAAAGCCAACCTCTTCTTTATTTTCTAAGTGCTCTAAGGTTTTTTTCAGATAGAAGTTGATTAACGATACGCCTTATTCAGTTTATAGATTTATATTATTATTAGTTCTGCGAAACATAAATATTGTAGAGTTCAGTAATACCTTCTTTTAGTTCCATTTTAGGCGACCAGCCAAGTTGCTTTAATCTGGATATATCAAGTAACTTTCGCATAGTACCATCTGGTTTGGTTATATCAAATTCCAGTTTACCATTAAAATCAACTATTTCCTTAATCATGAAGGCAAGATCCCGAATAGTGATCTCTTTTCCTGAACCAATATTTATATGGGAATTCCTTACTTCTTTAATACTGTCACTTGTAAGATTTTTGAAATCAAGGTTTTCCATAATGTAAACACACGCATCGGCCATGTCATCACTCCACAGAAATTCTCTTTGCGGGGATCCTGATCCCCATATTTTTAAAACTACATTTACCTTACCGGATTCATTTTCAGCACTTATTCCATTCTTTTCTAGTAAAGTAATAATATCCCGGTCATTCTTGAATTCATCGTTCTTGTCAGATAATATATATCCAAGATCTTTCCGTAGTGCATCAAAATCTCCTGCCAGAAGTAGTTTGCTCAAATGCATCTTCCTAATTAACCCCGGAAGCACGTGTGAATTTTGCAGGTGGAAATTATCATTTGGCCCATAAAGGTTTGTAGGCATTACAGAAATAAAGTTTGTGCCGTATTGAAGATTATATGATTCACACATCTTCATTCCTGCAATCTTGGCTATAGCATAAGGCTCATTGGTATACTCAAGGACATCAGTCAGGAGATATTCCTCTTTTATTGGCTGTTGGGCTGATTTCGGGTAAACGCAACTGCTACCAAGGAAAAGGAGTTTTTTGACTCCATTTAAATAAGAAAGATGAATAACATTGTTTTGGATTTGAAGGTTCTCGAAGATGAACTGTGCGCGGTAAATATTATTTGCCATAATGCCGCCCACTTTAGCAGCCGCCAGGAATACATATTCCGGTTTTTCTTTTTGAAAAAAATCAGAAACTGCTTTGAAATCTTTAAGATCAAGTTCCTGATGAGTCTTTGTAATCAGGTTAGTATATCCTTTATCAGTCAAATTTCTATATATGGCACTACCCACCAATCCACGATGACCTGCCACAAAAATCTTACTATTACTATCCATTAATCAAATTATTCAAAATAATTAAAAATTGCATGTCCGCCATCAATCAAATACTTGTCTTTACGCATGAGTTTGAGATCACCTTCCATCATGTCATTAACAAGTGATTGAAGGTTATACTCGGGCTTCCAGCCGAGTTGATTATTTGCTTTAGTAGGATCTCCAATCAATAATTCTACTTCAGTTGGACGGAAATAGGCCGGATCAACTGAAAGGACTTCTTTTCCGATTTCAAGTTGGAATTCAGGATTCCTGCAAGCACTTATAAAGCCCTTTTCATTTACTCCTTCACCTTCGAATTTAAGTTCAATACCAACATAATCAAAAGCCATTCTGACAAAATCCCTTACTTCAGTAGTAATTCCTGTAGCTATAACAAAATCATCGGGCTTATCCTGCTGTAATATAAGGTACATTGCTTTAACATAATCCTTTGCATGACCCCAGTCACGTTTTGCACTCAGGTTTCCAAGATAAAGTTTCTCTTGCATACCAAGCGCAATTCTTGATACCGCCATTGTAATCTTCCTCGTCACAAAAGTTTCACCTCTGATTGGTGATTCATGATTAAACAAAATACCATTGGATGCAAATATTCCATAGGCTTCCCTGTAATTGACCGTAATCCAGTATGCATACAATTTAGCCACAGCATAAGGGCTGCGTGGGTAAAATGGCGTTTTTTCAGATTGAGGCACTTCTTGCACCATTCCATATAATTCACTGGTAGAAGCCTGATAAAGGCGGGTTTTTTTTGTAAGGCCCAATAACCTAACTGCTTCCAGTAAACGTAATGTTCCTATTCCATCGGCATTGGCAGTATACTCTGGTGAGTCAAAACTAACTTTAACGTGCGACATGGCAGCAAGATTATAAATTTCATCAGGCTGGACTTCCTGGATAATCCTAATCAGATTGGAAGAATCAGTCATGTCGCCATAATGCAAAAAGAAATTACGATTTTCGATATGCGGGTCCTGATATAAATGATCAATTCTATCGGTATTAAAAAGCGAACTGCGACGCTTCAATCCGTGAACCAAGTATCCTTTTTTTAACAGGAACTCTGCCAGATATGCACCATCCTGGCCCGTAACGCCGGTGATAAGTGCTACTTTTTTAGACATAACTTTATTTTGATGCTGATTGATTGTATTTACACAACAAACTTACACAATTATGGTTTCCACGCCTTGATTTAATCAGAAGGATTAACTTTGGCATCGCAATGGAAAACAATTATTCTGAAAAAGAGGTTCCTTTTGACAGCAACTTATTGATTATTGGCGGATCGGGACGGAATGTTGGTAAGACTTCGCTCGCCTTGATACTTTTTGAGAAATACAAGCACTTTAAAATGCTTGGATTGAAAGTATCTTCACACAGGAAGAATGAAGAAAATTATCATGGGGCACATACTTTTTATCCTGCTGATAATTATAAAATTATACAGGAGCAAGGTATTCAACCATGGAAGGATACAGCAAGGATGGTTAATGCCGGAGCCTCCTCAGCATATTATATCGAAGCCGCGTCCGATATGATTTCCTTTGCGTATAATGATTTTAACCAGAAATATAATCCCAATCACTTTCCGGTTATTTGCGAATCCAGAAGTTTACGTAAACACATTAAACCAGGGGCCTTTATCCTGTTAATAGATACAATGGATAAGATATCAAATGATGATATAAATTCAGCTGATCTTATCTACCGTTATAAAGACGGCCTTGATAATTTAGCAAACTTAGCAACCCAAATCAGGCTAAATGAAAATGGTTGGTTTATCGACCATTAATATTTTACTCAAACCATTGATTTAAAATAAATCTCAGAGTATTTAATAATAGACTACTTCTGCACTTGGATGTAACTCTTTAAATTTTGCAATCTTTCTTTCCGAGAGTTTCGTATTGTAGGCTCTCAATAAGCTAATTTTAGTAAGTTCATCAAGTGGTTTCACACTGTTTATCCTTGTATTGAAACAAATCAGTTCTTCCAGGTTAGAACAAGTCTCCAGTACATCAAGTTTTGTTACCTGTGTTCCGGATATATTCAAACGTTTTAACGAAAGATGCCATGATAATGGCGATAAGTCGCTAACAGGTGAGTTTGCGCAATTAAAATCTTCAAGAAGTTTATGATTTGAGATGGGTGAAAGATCAGTTACAGGGGTGTTTGAGATATCAACTATCCTGAGCCTGTCAGTAATGGCAAGCGGTGTCAAATCGGATAATTGCATATTCGAAGCATTTAAAACCTGTAGTCGCTTTAATGTGCTCAAGGGAGTTAGATTATTGATCTCTTTTTTGTTGCTTATGTCGATTTCTTTGAGGTTAGCAATCTTGTGCAACTGAATACGGTCAGGCATCTGGCTAACCGGTTCATAGGATGAAAACACTTCTTTCCATTGCGAAGACAATCCATTCCACCAGTCAGATAATGCTTTTGTCTGATAAACAATTAAGATATCAGGTATGCTATCCATAATATTGCTTACAAGAGCTGGAAGAGAGATCACACCATCGGCAAATACTGTTGCCAAATGCTGCATCTTTGCCAGATATTGAGGATCAGTCACATTGGTAGAATCCATCCCTATTGTCCTAAGGTTTGGAAGTTCCGATAGGGGCTTTATCGATGTGACAGCACTCAATGAAAAATCTATTTCAGTTAAGCCGGTCAATCCCGCAATTGGAGACAAGTCAGCAATTCTTGTCCTGCTGATATTTAAGGTATTCAAGTTGAACAAGCCGGATAAAGCAGAAATATCTTTGACTCCTGAACCTGAGATATTAAGAACATTCAGTGAAGAGATTTCTGTTAACGGACTTATGTCATTTATCAAAACATTATTTGAAATATCCAATGATTTAATGAATGAAACTTCATGGAGTTGTTCACGGGTGGGTGCATCTGACAGTTCGGTCAAAGCTGAAAATATACTTTTCCATTCATCGGGTAATTTTTGCCACCACGCCATCAATTCCTGCGATTCATATATTACCCTGACATCCGGTCTGGATTGCATGAAAGCAAGTGCCTTTCTGGAGTCAATGTTCGTTTTGTCGCAGTAAACTATTTTAAGTGCCGGTAAATCAGATAATTGCTCCAGTGAATTAACCTGTGTATTGTCGAAGAAGATCACCTCCAGCAAATTCAAATTTTCAACGCCTTTCAGGCTTCTGATTCCTGTCCCTTCAACACTAAACCTTTTCAGATTATTAAGCCCCTCAACAAATGCCAGTGAATCAATTGGCATACCCGAAAGTTCCAGTACTTCGAGGGTTTTTAAATTGCTCACTGGTTGAATATTCAAGCCGGTCAAAGGTAAATTGCTAAGATTAAGCTCACGTAATTCTGTAAGGTTATTTAATACTCTAAGGTCAGTAACCCTACTACCCGAAAGGTTAAGGACTTCAAGTGAAGTAAATGCTTCAAGCGGTGAAATATCAGAAATTAATGTTCCGGAGATATCCAATGTTTGCATTTGTGGGATGTATCTTATTGGTTCCAGGCTTATAATTAAGCTTCTTGATGCAATAAGTGTTTCAAGCTTAGACAAATTTCTGATAGGATCAAGGTCAGGTATCCTTGCATTCGATATATTGAGGTGTTTAAGACCAGAAAATGCATACAAAGGCTTTATATCATAAATTCCTTTCAACCCTGAAATATCAATTTCATCAGCCCTAAGGATTCTTCTTACCTCAGGAAGTACTCTGGCTTCATTAACTGTTATTGTATCTGTATCAATGAGCGAATCGTTATAGTTCGCATAGATTATTTCCCTGATTACATAATCGTTATGGATTAAGATGATGTCTTTCAGATAAACTGAATCGTTTACCTTACTATCTCCCGCCAGAAATGTGCGCCATACTCTGTCCAGTCCGTTCCACCATGCAATCAGTTCCTGTTCTTCATTGGATTTTGTTGTATATACACTTACTATCTTAAAGTCTCTTGTTGATTCATCCAGATTAATCTCAATATATCGTGGTCTGGTATCATTAATTTCCTTATTGTCAAGTGTTTTACCTTTCAGATTCCTGCTTGCTTTTATCCTGAAGAATATGTCGCCTGATTCATTCACTTCCTGGCTAATCTCTTCGATGGTGTATTTGAAAGTTACATTTTTAAAGAAAAAATCAATATCTTTTAAATAAGCCTGCACATCTTTATTAGTAACCACATCCCTTTTTTCAACCAGATCATCTTCTATCTGAACTTTATCATCCTTGAAAAACTTCAGATATGACTGCTCAATAATGGTATGCTTATCCTTGTATTCTGATTTGTCCGAGCCCAATGTATTAAATGCAAATTCCATGAAACTGACAAGCTGACGTGCCTGTTTCTCATAATTTGTCAGTTCCTCTTGTGTTAGTTTATTATTACAGGTATTTTCTGTTTGTGAATAACCAGAACTCCAAAAAATAATAATTAAGAAAACCAGGTTAATTTTCGTCTTCATGCCTGATGAATTTGTTGATAGTTTCGATATCTTCCTGCCGCTCAATCTTCATCAAATTTGAGATAAGCCATCCGGAGTTGGCTCCTGGACGATTAAAGTCTGAAATTTCGAAATACCACCCTTCTATCTGGAAGAAGTGGAACTTAAGATTTGTCACTGACTGATATTTCAAATTCCCTTTCTTAAGTTCGTAGAGGAATAACGATAAGTAGTCGGGTTCAAAGTCTTTCTTTACGTATTTATCAACATAATCTTTATCTCTGAATACACGTATAAGATTCATAAAATCAATCTCATGGCTCATGGGATGCAGAAACCGTGGAGTATTGTCATTATGGTTACTGAAAAGACTTTTAAAATGAGGAAAGTAAACATCATTCATCACCCATTTATATCCTTCATTCTCTTTTTCAAGATTCATATATAAAGTGATATAGACATCTGCTCCCTGGTATAAAAATTTAGTAATTACCTCGGCAAACCAACCGTCTCCATGAAAATCAAGAAATTCAGGATTAGATTGATTGATTACTTTTTTAATGAAGTCATTTTTAACAGGGTCTGTAATTGAGGCATTCGAATTGTCAAAAAGTACATTGAGATATTTATTTCTGAGGGAAGGATTTCTATAATCCTTATCTCCTTCATAATATCTTACTCCCTTTGTGCTTTCTTCACCGTTAAATCTTCTGAAGAATTGGTTGACCTGTTTGGTTGAGGCATTCAGCACACCTTCGTCAACTATTAATTTATCATTATTTTGGGAATAAACGGAAGGGAATGTGATCAGAGCAAAAAGCAATATGATCCATTTTTTTCTCATGAGAGGATCGGTTTGGAGTTTTATAAATACAAGTTTGGTGTATAGACACTTTCAACTTCGTCTATACACCAAAAATTAAAATAACGGGATCTTATTAGCCCGGTTTGGTTTCTGATACCCTGATATCGCCAAGCAATACATCCCAGAATCCAATAATTCTTCCTGCAATCTGTGTTTGCTTACGCTCAACATAAACAGTTATATCCTTTTTAGTAACATCAACGTAACGTAAGCCTTCTTCGGTAGTACCTTCAAAACGCTGATAAATAGTTATAACACCAACATACCGGCCGTCGGGCTGTCTTTCAAGGTCACTTATATATTGAATGTTATACCATTCAATATTGACTTTGTCATAATTTAAGGCCATCAGCCTTTCAAGATATTCCCTGACACCATAATAATTAACCTCTTCACGGTTTATACTTGAAACTCCCATCATAGCGCCATCGGCAAAAAGTTCCAAAGTACGTTCAATAACCCGGTTTGCTTCTGACCAGGGAGTATCCTTATTTCCGACAATGCTGATGTATTTACTCAGGTCTCTTACTTTTTCAAGTGCAAGAGAATCGATAGCCTGTTTACGGGCAGGACTGATATTGTCCTGTGCCATTAATTGGTTAAATCCTACCAATAACGTGAATAACCCTATAAGTATCTTAAATTTTGCCATATTCATTACCTTTTTTGGAGTTCAAGTAATTTAATTTTTCCATTTGTATCGTATTCAGCATTAATCACCCTATTAGGTGATTTTTTCTGATCTTTCAAATATTCAAGATACTTCCTGATAGTTGTAGGCTCATCATAATCCTTCATATCGCCTTCCTGACTTATTAGAATCAGAACCGGTACATTCTCATCAGAGAATTGCATCAGAGCGTCCCTGATTGCGAGATTTGCAGCATTAGCATCCCTGGCACCGGCAATTGCACTAAAAGAATCATGTACAGAGCTGTATTGTCCCCTTGACTCACGTTCTTTGGCAAGACGTTCCTCCTCTTTACGCTTTTCCATTGCAGCTCTCTCTTCTCCCAGTTTTTGTTCGGCCTGAGCAATCAGATCTTTTACTTCCTGGTCTTCAAGGTTCATTCGTTTTATTGAATTAAGCTTAAATTCTTTTTCTTCAAGGGTCATCTGTCCCTCATCATTAATGATGGCTTTCAGATCTGCTTTTGCCTGGGCTGTTCTTTCAGCAAGCTCCTGTGCTGCCCTTTTCTTAGCTAATTTCTTTTGACTCTGACATGAACTTAATCCTCCACTGATTGAAACAGCAAGAATAAGCATCATGATAAGTCTGAGGCTGACGATTTGTCTTTTTTCCCGCATACCTTTTCTGTTTATGATTATAAAATTAATTATGTAATGCAATGCGCTATATACATCAAAAAGCATGCAATAATTAGCAGCTTTAAGACTATAAAACCAGAAGTTATTAACATTTCCTCAAGTTAATAACAATAAAGCAGTTAAAAATACTATGTAAAGATACTAAAAAACCAGGCCACCCCTTAGGGTAGCCTGGTTTAAAAAAGTTAAGAATTAATATTTTTATTTAACGACTGCCAGAAAGTCAGGATTGGTGAAGAATTTGATGAATTCACGATCCTCAGCAGCCTGTGTTTTTAATGCAGGATCCATAGCAATTGCTTTGCTAAGGTTTTCTGTTATCATCCTGATATCATTTGACCTTGCACCGGCAACAGCCATCATATAATAGTTATGAGCTGATTCAGGAGCACATTTCATTGTAGCTTTGGCTTCGTCAATTTTATTAGTCATGATTTGTGCCAATGCGACGTTAGTATTGCATTTACGATTCATCAGAGATAATGCCTGATCGTAACGGCTTTGTGCTAACTGTGTTATGCCGAGGTTATAATTAACATCAATACCAAGGTTCTTTGCTTTACCGTAAATAACAGCGGCTTCTTTATAGTTGCCTCTCTTTGATTCCAGAGCACCTCTGTTATTGGTAACTATACCATTGTTTGGTTCAAGCTGATCGGCCTTTCCAATGCTTGATGCAGCTTCTCCAAGGTTGTCCTGCCACATGTCGATTACGGCCAGATTGTTGAAGGATCTCCAATCATTGGGGAATTGTTGTGTAGCATTCTTGTAGATACGGCCCTTTGTATCGAGGTCTTGAGTTAAAGTAGCAGCATAAAGTATCTCAGCATTATCAAGCTTTGAAGGATCGCTTGTTGCAAGGTTAGCTATTTCTTCGTCAGTTTTCTTTGGTTCAAAGCAATTTACTTTGATTACAACGCGACGTAACGGAGGTAAAATTTCCTCTTCAATTTCACGATACACAACTGCCATATTCCTGATTTCCTGTTCACGCCTGTTAACATCAGGTTGTGAATTAACAACATTCATAATGATGTTCTTGTCAGGAATATTGGAAGCTTCAACAGCCTGCATGAAGCCATTCCAGTCTTCACCGTTTGCATAGGTATTGAAGTGGAGTGAATCATCAGGATTCGGGATTACGATAACCGGGTTCTTTTCTTTTGCCATCTTCTTGAACATATCAAGAACCTGTTTTTTACCAGTCTGTGCACGACGTTCAGATAATCCCTGATTGAATGTTTCTTCACCTTCAGGTGATGCCCATGCATTGATATCAATGTCACGAATCACATAACCTTGTTTTATGAAGTTTGTGAGTTCATCAATTTTCTCTTTAACCTGGTTGTTCCTGTTGAGTGGAAGATTCCAGTTGAGGTTGTGCAGGTTAACCTGGAAGTAAATTGTAGCATCTTTGCTTACAATGGTTTCTTTCTCATAACCATGCTCAGTGATAATAAGATCTTCATCATGGACCACACGGGTACCGGTGATGATAACGCCATCAGCAAGTTTCCTTTGTGGCAGGTCGATCAGTTTATATTTACCTGTTATTTCTTCGGGAGTTGCATCCAACTTAACCGGTTCCTTCGGGATGTATGCTATTGGAGAAACTACCAATTCTGAAACATTCATACCAGGTTCATAAGGAGTGCAGTCAACATAAGTGTATGTGCCGCCATTCTTATAATTGATCACGATACCGTTACCTTCAGCTTTTTCACCCTGGAAGTTAACTGGTTTCAGTTTTTTGGTTGTACCGGCATAAGCAATCTCAGGTTGGAAATTCATTGCAGCTTTCTTTCCAAAATACTTTGGAGGGAAAGTTACCTTAACATTTACACATACTGTATCTCCAACGTTGACAAGTGGATCGGGAGTAGTAACAATTGTAACCTGGTCAAAATTCTTCTCCATTCCTTTTAAGTTACCGCCACCCATGAATTTATAGGTTACACCAAGCATCAATGAAGAATAATGGTCATTGTTATCTGCTTCAGTTATGTCAATGTTATCAACAAAAGTAATTCTGTGATTGTATTCAAGGAAAAGATCCCACTTTTCAGCAAGTCTGAAATTAAGTCCTGTTCCAACGGGAACCATGATGTTTGATTCGGCTTTATCAGGATAAGGAGCTTCAGCATCCGGGCCAAACCGGTCTAAGATGAGGTCATCACCTTTATCATCTGAAATGTTTGTGCTGTATAGGATACTTGAATAGTTCATATATCCGATACCAGCCAAAGCATACCAGCTAACGAACCGCTCGGGTTTATATCCCCAGAACCAGTTACTGAAATTAACCGTACCATCTAACTGGACGTCCCAAATACTTGAGGACATTCTTCTGTCAGTATCATCATTGGTGCTCACAAGCCAACCATTGTTAAAGCTGCCTCTTAGTCCGATTACTGGTGTAAACTGATAGCCGAGACCGAAACCATACATGAGGTTGGTACGTTTGTTAAAGAAATCATCTGCGTTCAGATCACCATAAAACTGAGATAATCCAAGACCTGCCTGTAAATACAAGTATTTTTCGAAGGCTAGTGCTTTATATTCAGTAGTGGTGTCCTGCTCCTGCGCAAATAGAGGGGCTATCCCAAAAGTTAACAGCAGTAGCATCATGATTAATCTATGACTAAAATTTTTCATAATGATGTTGATTAATGATTACAAGGTTTTTATTGTGTATAAAATAAGCTGGTCGAACCGATGCACAAATATAGGGTACAATTAACATTTTTCAAACAAATTACCCGAAAAACTCAACTAATACAAGAATTTTCCTACTTAATTCAATATTGTAGGCCTTTTAAGCCGTATAACATCAATTTCAATCGAATGTTTATTAAATATGTGAAGTATTCAATGTCATCCTATCTGTAAACCTTCTTAAATATTTCCCAAATTATGATACCGGCTGATACTGAAACATTTAAAGAATGCTTTGTTCCAAATTGTGGTATCTCAATACACATATCACAAAAATTCATCACCTCTTCATTCACCCCATGTACTTCATTTCCGAAAACAAGCGCTATCTTTTTATCCTTAACAACCTCAACTTCAGTAATATCAATACTTTCATCCGCTTGTTCAACGGCGATGATCACATATCCTTTACGTTTTAATTCATTAATTGATCCCATTGTTGAGGAAAAGTAACTCCATTCAACCGATTCAGTTGCACCTAATGCTGTTTTTTGAATCTCCCGGTTTGGTGGAGTGGCAGTTATACCACACAAATGAATGCATTCTATACGAAATGCATCAGCTGTCCTGAAAATTGAACCAATATTATGTTGGCTCCTAATATTATCAAGCACAATTGTAACCGGAATCTTATCACTTTCTTTAAACTGCGTAATCGTCAGTCTTTCAAGCTCTTCCATCGAAAGCTTTTTCATATCTTATATATAGGATTGAAGTAATTGAATATAAACTAACTTGGTTTTTAAGGCAAAGTCTTTATTTTTGTTCCAAAGATAATCCATTGGCAAGGGAATTGAAAGATGTGGTTGAAACACCACTCATGAAGCAGTATTTCAGCATCAAGAGTAAATACCCTGATGCGCTTCTTTTGTTTCGTGTGGGTGATTTCTATGAAACTTTCAGTGACGATGCTGTAAAGACTTCTGAAATTCTTGGAATTGTCCTTACCCGGAGGGCAAATGGCTCTGCCTCATCCGTTGAACTCGCCGGTTTCCCTCATCATGCCCTGGATACTTATTTGCCTAAGCTCGTCAGGGCCGGATATAAAGTTGCGATCTGCGACCAACTGGAAGATCCAAAGCTGACTAAAAACATCGTTAAGCGAGGTGTAACTGAACTGGTTACTCCGGGTGTATCTTATAATGATAAAATCTTAGAAAATAAGCAGAATAACTTTCTGGCAAGTATCCACCTGATGCCAAAGGTAAGCGGTATATCGTTCCTTGATATTTCAACCGGCGAATTCCTTGTTGCCCAGGGTAGTAATGAATACCTCGATAAACTTCTTCAAACTTTTAAACCAAGTGAGGTAATCGTCCAACGCTCAAAAAAGAATGATTTTAGTAACCTTTTTGGGAACAAATTCTATCTGACGACATTTGATGATTGGGTATTCACTTTTGATTTCGCCAATCCGCTTCTCTTAACCCAATTCCATACAACCTCTTTAAAAGGCTTTGGAATTGAAGAAATTGAGTACGGAATAATTGCTGCAGGTGCCGCCCTGCATTATCTGAATGAAACCAACCACGATAAGGTTCAGCACATTTGCAAGATCTCCAGGATTGAGGAAGACCATTATGTTTGGCTCGATAAATTTACCATAAGGAATCTTGAAATCATTTCTTCACCCAACGAACAGGCCAAGACATTGCTCAATATACTTGACCAGACTGTATCACCCTTGGGGGCCCGTTTAATGCGTCGATGGCTGTTGCTGCCCTTAAAGGAAAAGAAACCAATACTTGAAAGACTGGATGCTGTCAGTTACTTTTTTGGCAATGATTCACTTACACAGGATCTCCACAAACAAATAAAGTTTATTGGTGACATTGAGCGTATAATAGCCAAAGTTGCCGTAGCCAGGGTTAATCCCCGCGAAGTAATTCAACTTAAATTCGCCCTCGAGTCTTTAATTAAAATTAAAGAATCTTGCCTTGCATCCCCGGTTTTCTCGCTTCAGCAGGCAGGTGAGCAACTTAACCCATGTACACTGATTACTGAGAAAATAGGAAAGGAACTAAATACAGATCCTCCTGTAGCAGTTATAAAAGGAAATGTGATAGCCACAGGTGTTAGCGAAGAACTTGACCATTTGCGGGACTTAGCACATTCAGGCAAGGATTATCTGGTGCGTTTGCAACAGAAAGAATCAGAAAAGACTGGTATTCCATCACTAAAAATATCATACAATAATGTCTTTGGATATTATCTGGAGGTGACTAACACCCACAAAGACAAGGTTCCGGAGGAATGGTTAAGAAAGCAAACACTTGTTAATTCTGAAAGGTACATCACTCCGGAATTAAAAGAATATGAAGAACAAATACTCACAGCTGAAGAAAAGATCATCAGTATTGAAACCCAACTATTCAATGACCTTGTTCTGAGCCTTACTGACTATATCAGCCAGATCCAGGTAAATGCCAATATTATTGCACGGCTTGATTGTCTGCTTTCATTTGCCGCTGTTTCAAGGAGCAATGGATATATAAGGCCGCAGATAAGTGATGATTACACCCTCGATATAAAAGGGGGAAGACATCCGGTCATTGAAAAGCAACTACCACCTGGCGAAAAATATATCAGTAATGATATTATCCTGGATGATAAGGAGCAACAAATCATAATCATTACCGGGCCAAATATGTCAGGTAAATCAGCCTTGCTGCGGCAAACAGCCCTTATAGTGCTGATGGCACAGGCAGGTTGCTATGTTCCGGCTGAATCTGCCACAATCGGTTTGGTTGATAAGATTTTTACCAGGGTTGGCGCTTCGGACAATATTTCTTCCGGTGAATCAACCTTCATGGTTGAAATGAACGAAACAGCAAGTATCCTGAACAATATTTCAAACCGGAGCCTTATATTGCTTGATGAAATCGGAAGGGGCACCAGTACCTATGATGGTATTAGTATCGCCTGGGCAATAACTGAATACCTGCATGAACATGCTCTATTCAGGCCAAAGGTACTTTTCGCTACTCATTATCACGAGTTGAATGAAATGGCAAATTCTATGCACCGCATCAAGAATTTTCATGTTTCTGTAAAAGATACCGGAAAAGTGATCATTTTTTTAAGAAAATTGCAGCCTGGTGGCAGTGAACACAGCTTTGGAATTCATGTTGCCAGGATGGCAGGTATGCCAAATGCGGTCATTGAAAATGCCAACCGCATGCTGGGTGTATTGGAGAAATCACATGGACAGGGATTATTAAACAAGCAATCCTCGTCAAAGAAGCAATCCAAATCAGGTGATCCATTCCAGTTGAGTTTCATCCAGCTAAATGATCCACTGCTTGAACAAATTCGCGAGGATATCCTTGATACAGATATTAACAACCTCACCCCTGTTGAAGCATTGATGAAACTGAATGAAATCAAAAATCTTTTAAAAAAATCCTGAATTTCTTTGGCAGATTGAAAACTGGTTGTATATTTGCACCCGCTTAACGCGAACAAGCGGAAGTAGCTCAGTTGGTAGAGCATGACCTTGCCAAGGTCAGGGTCGCGGGTTCGAGTCCCGTTTTCCGCTCAAACCCCGCTAAAACGGGGTTTTTTTATCCAAGGATGCCCGAGTGGTGGAATTGGTAGACACGAAGGACTTAAAATCCTTTGGCCATTGCGGCCGTGCCGGTTCAAGTCCGGCCTCGGGTACCACTAAAACAAAAAGCCTTGAAGAGATCCTCTTCAAGGCTTTTTCAGTTAGTTGCCCCCAGGCTATTCTTTGATAAACTTCTTCAAGGCTGTTTTAACACCATCATCAACTCCAACATAGTAGATACCTTTGGCATAATTTCCAAGGTCAATCGATGCCTGGCTGCTCTCAATATTAAAATCTTCAATGATCATTCCTAAAGCATTATATACTTTTACATTGATCTTTTGTCCATTGCCTGTGACGTTTATATTAATATTGTTACCAGCAGGATTTGGATATAGTTCAAGTAAAAGCTCTTTTTCATCGCTACCCTGTGAAATTCCTGCTAATGGTGCTTGTGATGCACTGATATTAACTGTATAGTCTTCAACTTCTCCATTGGCAAAAGTTTCACAGGCTGTTGGAGCAGCACCATACTTCATGCTGACCCTTATCCGGGTTTGACCTGTTAATGCTGTTGTTGGAACTATAAAACTTCCTGTAGCGTTTCCTTTTTTATTGTTTGCAGCAAAAACCTGCTCACCGGCATCAGCAAAATCGAAGTCATGATTGTAATCTATCCAGATACGCCAGAACTCCTTACGGTTATTTGTATTAGGCGATAATATTACTTGATTAGATAATCCTTGTGTTAGTTGAATTACACTAGAAGTGTAATCTGAGTATGTAGAGCCAGCAGATGATTTTGTAAACCCACCAACTGACACTTGATCTATGAAATCAGTTGAGGCACTATTACTTTGTGAAGAGCAATATACTGTCGGTAATGCGGTTACCGTAATATACCCCGTTTTTAATTCAAAATCAGAGTCATATGCGTTTGTAGCTGTCAATTGGACATTATAAATCCCCGCGGTATTATAGGTTACAGAAGGATTTTGAGCTGTACTTGAGGCAGGTGTACCACCCGGGAAATCCCACAACCAGGATGTTGGATTATTAGTAGTCTGATCGGTAAAATTAATGGTAGTTCCTTCAGGTATATTAGTAGCACTTGCTATGAACTGAGCTACCGGAGGATCCGTATTGACAGGAGGTGCACCGAAATTAAATGATGCTATTCTTGTTTTCCAATTCCATCCTCCGTTTGAATATTCCGTTGTATACCAGAAGGTGAGATCGTTTGTTGGGTCAACCGACATCATTGAATAATCACCCCAGCGGTTTAGACCTGTTTGTGATTTTGTTCCTTCAAATATGCTTGTTTCAGTAATATCCAGTTGGCCCAAAGGGGTATAACCGGCAGTTTGTCCTGCAAACCGGATAGAAGGATATTTGCTACTGGCTGAAACTGAATATCCTAAAGCAATATTACCGTCTGCATTTTTTGCGATACTTCCCATCCACCTGTCCAATCCATCAGCCGGGGCAAAAGTACCCTGTTGATAAATTGACCAGTTGCCTCCACCGCTTTTCCTTAATTCATACCATCTTACCCCGGCTTGTCCATTTCCAACATTAACTGTATGGTTTGTGACCATCGATTCGTATGTGCCAAAATTCCTGTATTGAAGTCTGTACATAAGCCTATCCGATAGTGGATCAAGCGTTTGACTAGTGCCTGGTTGATTTATTGTAATTCCAGTATAATTATACGATTGAACAGGCAGGTTACTATAGTTCAATGTTGAACTTGATGGACTGCTCCAGTTAATATCTGCCGTCCATATCCTTAAAGATGAAGTCGTAAGTTCAGCAAGATAATTTGGACTACCTGCCGGTGGAACAACTCCATCAAAATCTGCCGGTAATAAAGAACCAAATGATCCACCCAAATTAAAAAACTGCATTGTAGCATTCGGGTTCCCATTCAACATAGCCGTTCTGTCAAGAACACACACACCACCGCCAACCCAATAGCCACTTCTGGCTTTAAACTGATTAATTGTGAAATAATATCCATCAGGCCATATGCCAAACTTAGGATAATCAGGCATGTTAGCAAATTGATATGCGTATTGATACCAGGCTCCTGTTGGATCATTGGTTTGCGAGACAGCAACCATTTGGTAAAAGGGGCCTGCAGGATAATATGGAAGGGAAAATTGCGTTGCCAGCCACCTGTCAGCTACTTCATCGTATAATACAACGGGATCCCCATCATTAGTCCCAGTCCAATCACCAATAAAACCATTCCATAATGTGCTGATATCAGCCGGCCCATATGCGGTACTACCATTCTTATTGAAAATCTTGAAAGACAGGTTAACCATTTGGAAATAATGTGCCGGACCCACATCGCCCTGGGTATCAGGAGGAGCGACACCTGAAGTGTTATTCTGCCCATCAAAATTTTTATCAATGGTCACTGAAGTCCTGCTACCGGATTGAAAGTCCTGTAATACCGGATCTAGTCCGGTCCACGTGGATGGAACCTGAAAATCAGCAAGAAAATCTTTCTTATTAGGTATCACTTTTTCTTTCCAGGTACGATCGCGATACTGCGGAGGTATAGGTGTTGCATCTTTCAAACTCTCAAGAACTCGATAACCAACAGGCTTCTTAATTTCAGACGGAGTGAAATTTTGAGAAAACACATTGATTGAACCAAAGAGAAAAACGACTGCTAATGCTGTTGTGTAAAGGTTTCGTCTCATAACTTTCGGTTATAGGGTGAATAATAATTTCATGATAAGCCAACAAGTGCCAGTACCATTAACCATTCAGATAAAATAAAGTTACGAAGAAAAATTATAAATGGTGACCTATTACATAACTTTTTCAATAAAATAGGTAAATATACGTAGAGTATATAATCTCAGAGCCGGAATGCCATTTTCGACATGTAAAAAACATTCTTTGCTTTCTCGGATGTATATGAATTTCTTAAAGTCTGATAGCCGTGTACCAGGAAATAATCTTTATACCAGGGGAGGATAAAACTATTTGATTCTTTCTGCACTTTATCATGCTGCTGCAGCGGTTCTATTTTAGCAAAGGTCAGATTAGTAAGGTTTTGTCCCTTGTTAATGATTTTATAGGCAATCCTGTCATTATCCACATAACATAGCATCAGGTTAGTGCTGTCACTTGTATAAGGAGTAACTTTTTCATTCAAAGTGTTGGTAAGGGCATCAGATAATTCAAGATCATTATTCCATTTCAGTTGTCCGTTCTCGTCAAATCCCGCTACAAATGTTGTAAGGTATCTGTATCCCTCAAAGACTGCATATGTAGAAGGATATGGCCTTCCATAATAGTCATAGACCATTGTTGTAACTGTCCTGTATTCAGGATAATAGGCCTCAGCAATAAAGACAAATTCTCCGTTTTGTTTGAATAACCGGTGGGTTAACAGATTATGGTCAGTCGATAAATCGCTGACCGGGCGCTCCCTTCTGAGAATCGTCCTTCTTGGGGTTATATCTGCAGGTCTCCTAAGATATCTGTAAAAGCGGTCAAATTCGGTAAAATCATATGTATTTATAGTTTCCTCACCTGATTCATGAATAGTTATCGAAAAGAAACCTGTTGAGGCTACACCACTCATTTCTATGCCTTCTATCGTACGGATCCTGCTGCTCACACCATAAGAACCAATGATAATATCAGAGCGGTTGTCAATTTCATGAATATACGCCGTATTAATAAGAGATTCAGGGAATTTAGTAAACATGTGCGTGAAGTAAGCCTCGCCAGTCCTGTTAAACTTAACCAAAAAGTAATTTCTTTTCTTCAATGACTGGTTTGTTCTTAAAATGACAGAAAAACCGCCTGTAATATTATTGACGGAGGCAGATTCAACAACAGTCTTTTCGGATAATCCGGGGGATAGCAATGAAATAGACTGATCATTCAGATTGTATTTCAGTATCATAGATCTTTCATTACGGGTATTAATACCGGCAATGGCAAATTCATTGTTTAAATCAAAATGTGAAATCCCGGCTCTTTCAGGAACAGGGTAATTGAGTGTTGTAATGCTGCTATCGGGTATATTAAAATCAACCAGATAAAAATTGGTATCGGCGGATGTCCGTTTGGTATAAAAGAATGCAACTAAATGGTCATCTTTATATAATGCCTCTTCAAGCAGGAAGCCTCTGGGCATTTCAAAATTATAGGCGGCTGTTTGTTTAAGTTTGTTATCGTAAAAAGCTGTCACCCAATTCATCTGACCATTCTTACCGTTTTCACTACTTAAGAAAAGTACCGCACATCCATTGTTGTTAAGTGGTACAACTTTATATATCTCGGTATCATCTTTTACAGGAACCTCAATCCGTACCGGCTTTTTACCCTGGGCCCAAGTAAAAAATGGCTGCAAAATCAAAAAAAGAAGTACAAGAAACCGATGGGTATTATTTGAAAACATTGGTTCAATTTTTAGTACTACAACAAAGATAATCCCTTTTATGATTAACGCGAATTCAGAATCGGATGTTGTTAAAAGTGATCTAATAAAAGTTAAAGGAGGCTGAACTCAATGCGTTCAGCCTCCTTGTTTTAACTATTCTGAAATAATTACTTTACTTCTTCAAAGTCTACATCAGTAACTTCTGAATCGGGCCCGCTACTTTGTTGTCCTGAAGGTGGGGGAGTTTGATCACCACCCGGAGCACCACCCTGATTTTGGGTTGCTTTATAAATATCCTCACTTGCTGCCTGCCATGCAGTATTAAGTGCTGCCAGTGCTGAGTCAATTCCCGGGATATTTTTGTTCTTATGAGCCTCCTTAAGCTCGGCAAGTGCCCTTTCAATTGGTGCCTTTTTATCACCTGGTATTTTATCACCAAACTCTTTCAATTGTTTTTCAGTCTGGAAGATCATACCATCCGCACTATTGAGTTTATCTATCTCTTCTTTGGCTTTCCTGTCGGTTTCAGCATTAGCGGCTGCCTCGTCCTTCATACGTTTGATTTCATTTTCTGAAAGTCCTGAAGAAGCTTCAATCCTGATTTGTTGAGATTTGCCTGTTCCTTTGTCTTTAGCCGAAACATGGAGGATACCATTGGCATCAATATCAAATGTAACTTCAATCTGAGGTACTCCTCTTGGTGCAGGTGGGATACCGTCAAGATGGAATCTTCCTATGCTCTTGTTATCGCGTGCCATTGAACGCTCTCCCTGCAGCACATGGATTTCAACCGAAGGCTGTGAATCGCTGGCTGTTGAGAAAACTTCAGATTTCCGGGTAGGGATCGTGGTATTTGATTCAATTAACCTTGTCATTACACCACCCAATGTTTCAATTCCAAGAGAAAGCGGTGTAACATCCAACAAGAGTACATCTTTCACTTCTCCGGTAAGAACACCTCCCTGAATAGCTGCTCCGATGGCAACAACCTCATCGGGATTAACACCCTTCGATGGTACCTTTCCGAAAAAGTCCTCAACTATCTTCTGAACTGCCGGGATACGTGTTGACCCGCCAACCAGGATAACTTCGTTTATATCGTTAACTGTAAGACCAGCATCTTTGAGTGCCTGTTTACAGGGTTCAATGGTAGATCTTAATAATTGGTCATTAAGTTGCTCAAATTTTGCCCTTGTAAGCGTCCTGACAAGATGCTTAGGAATGCCATCAACCGGCATAATATATGGAAGATTGATCTCTGTTGAAGTTGAACTTGAAAGCTCAATCTTTGCTTTCTCGGCTGCTTCTTTCAGGCGCTGGAGTGCCATAGGGTCCTTCCTGAGGTCAACACCTTCGTCTTTAAGGAATTCTTCGGCCAACCAGTCGATGATCTTATGGTCAAAGTCATCACCACCAAGGTGTGTATCACCATTTGTGGATTTCACTTCAAATACCCCATCACCCAGTTCGAGGATTGAGATGTCGAAAGTACCTCCCCCAAGGTCAAATACAGCAACCTTCAGGTCATGGCTTTTCTTGTCAAGACCGTAAGCCAATGCAGCAGCGGTAGGTTCATTGATGATTCTCTTTACAGTTAACCCGGCAATTTCTCCTGCTTCCTTTGTTGCCTGCCTTTGTGAGTCGCTAAAATAAGCCGGAACGGTGATGACCGCTTCGGTAACAGATTGACCAAGGTAATCCTCAGCTGTTTTCTTCATTTTCTGAAGTACCATTGCTGAAATTTCCTGGGGAGTAAAAGTCCTGTCATCGATTTTAACCCTTGGGGTGTTATTGTCACCCCTTACAACTTTATAAGGAACCCTGCTTGTTTCTTTTGTAACACGGTCAAACGTTTCACCCATGAACCTTTTTATAGAGAAAATGGTATGCTCAGGATTTGTTATTGCCTGACGTTTTGCGGGGTCGCCTACTTTACGCTCGCCATTGGATGTAAATGCCACTATGGAAGGTGTTGTCCGCCTTCCTTCACTATTGGGAATTACCACCGGTTCATTCCCTTCCATTACTGCAACACAAGAGTTGGTCGTACCGAGGTCAATTCCTATTATTTTACCCATATCATCTAATATTTAAATGTTTTTACATGTCTGTCCTTCCAGTTTTCAATGATTATGCCATTCAAAATAAACATGACACCAAATTCTCAGAAATTACCGGCATGAATGTTTAAAACCCCTGAATTTACTGGAAAACAGAAAGAGGCCGCTATTTTAGCCGGCCTCTTTCTGTTTTCAATGCAATGTCAGTTAACTGACATTTCGTCATATTTTAATTACCCAGTTTATCTACAAACTTCAGCTCATTTATTCCTATAAAAATAGCTTCGGTTTTAGCACCTACTTCAATTGAGACTTTCTGAATATACCTGCTCGAAAGTAAACCGTACCCATTCTGAATATTCGAATAATCAGGAGCATCCTGGACAATTCCGGTTGATGGTGAATTGACTTCAATATATGTATTCATGGCATCACCACCAGCAACTAATGTAAATTCAACTTTATTAGTTAAGCGGGATGTAACTTCTGATTCCTTTCCATCATTCCTTGGAATTTGAATTTTTGCCACATCATAAAGTGCTGTAGGCCTGTATTGGACTGATTTTTCTTCCCCACCATCAAGCCTGTCAGTTTTTGCACTTCCAATAAACCAGTCAAAATACCGGTCAGTGGTGTCTGTAAAGTTCATAACCTCCTGGTACCAGAAACGGATAATGACATCATATCTTCTGGCATTTTTGCCTGTTTGCCATACAACATTCAGATTGTTATCGAGCAAAAAGTCAATGAATCTCTGTCCGCTTCGCGGTGTGGTAATTACGCCTGAATTAACTATAGCTGTTGAAGACCTGATTTCTTTGCCTGTCAGTTTATTCCTGATAAGCAAGTCGTATTCGTAATCATTATCATTGATATCTTCAGGCATGGTGAAGGAAGATTCATAAAGAATTTGCGGATCGTGATAAAAGAGGCCCGAGGTATCTCCTACCCCATGAATGGTATCAAAGTTAAGTACCCTTTGACCTTCAGGACCCTTTTCTGTTAATGTTACTTCAAGGTCATTAAAGTAGCTGGTTGAATCTGATTCTTTGGCATACACAAGCGAGTTTCCATCCCCTAAGAAGGCTTTGTTAATCCTGAGATAATGGACTGAATCATTTTGGTCGAGAATGCCGTAAACTACCGTGATGTCTTTCCATTCGGCTGAAACATCAATATCTGTTTCGCATGAGGTAAAAATGAGAGGAAGAGAGATCAGCAAGCATGTGTACAGTCTCAATGCGAATCTTTTCATTAATGGAATTGTTTGAAATAATGACTTTTAAAAGTAAAGGATGACAAAAGTACAATTATTTCATCAAACTGCTTAAAGTTCATTAATGAAATCTTATCCCTGAGGAGGAGGAACGGGAGTTTCTGGTTCAGGTGGAATGTCAGGCTCAATACCCGGAACGGGTGTCGATGGAGTAGGTGTTTCAGGAATACCGGGGTTTGGATTCGGTGCTTCTGGAATCGGTGAAACAGGATGCGGTGCTTCCTGAGGAAAAGTAGTTGGATTTCTCTGTGGTTGTCCCGGAACAGGTTCAGGGGTTTGTGTGTTTACTGTTTTTATAAGAAGTTTCATTTCAAACTGTTTGATTATTAGTAATATAACAAATAATAAGACTAATAGTAATCTTTATAGCGTTGAAAAATCTTTTTGTAGCTTTGTATCCTTAACATTATCATTGCCTGCCTATAAATAAAATCAGTCATGGAACCAAAATTATCAAAGTTTGCCGGTGTCAGTAAAGTGACCACTCATGTCCTCCAGGAGATGAAGAATAAAAAAGAGAAGATTGCCATGCTCACGGCATACGACTTCTCAATGGGAAGGTTACTCGACCAAGCCGGGATTGATGTCATCCTTGTTGGTGATTCAGCTTCAAATGTAATGGCAGGACACTCTTCCACACTTCCCATCACACTCAACGAAATGATATACCATGGTGTTTCTGTTGTGAGAGGCGTAAAAAGAGCACTGGTAATTGTTGACCTTCCCTTCGGAACCTATCAGGGAAATTCAAAAGAAGCATTAACATCTGCCATCAGGATCATGAAAGAGACCGGAGCAGATGCCGTTAAAATTGAAGGCGGCAAAGAAATCCTTGAGTCCGTTCAGAGGATACTTTCAGCAGGTATACCTGTAATGGGGCACCTTGGATTAACCCCCCAGTCTATTCATAAATTCGGTACTTATGTTGTCCGGGCTACTGAAGAAACTGAAGCAAATAAACTGGTTGAGGATGCCCACCTTCTTGAAGAAGTAGGGTGCTTTGGTATTGTATTGGAGAAAATACCTGCTAAACTTGGTGCAAAAGTTGCATCAGAGCTAAAGATACCTATTATTGGAATTGGTGCAGGGCCGGGTGTTGATGGACAGGTGCTTGTCCTTCATGATATGCTTGGTATCACACAGGAATTCTCACCCCGTTTTTTAAGACGGTATAATAATCTGAGCAATCAGGTACAGGAATCTGTGAAAACGTATATTAATGATGTAAAGAGCCTTGATTTTCCTAACGAGAAAGAACAATATTGATTCAATTCCCTTATTGCTTTAAAGATTATCCATATGGAAGAATCCCGGGTGCTGTACGAAGATAACCACCTTCTGATCATAAATAAGAAACCGGGAGAGATCGTACAGGGTGATAAAACAGGGGATATCACCTTGCTGGATACATTAAAAAAGTACATCAAAGAAAAGTATAACAAACCCGGAGAGGTGTTTCTTGGCCTGGTGCACCGGATTGACAGGCCCGTAAGCGGTGCGGTGATTTTCGCCCGAACCTCAAAAGCACTCTCCAGGATGACTGTCCTTATCAAAAACCGCTCTTTTATAAAGACTTATCTTGCTTTAACCGACCAGAAACCACAAAAAGAAGGTGATACATTACATCATTTTCTTAAAAAGAACGAATCCTCAAACAAATCGTTTATCGTAAGTGAAGGGACCGATGGTGCTAAAGAAGCTATTCTTACATATAAACACCTGGCTTCAGGGAAAACCCTCCATCTGCTTGAAATTGACCTGCTCACAGGGCGTCATCACCAGATAAGGGCACAACTGGCGGCTTCAGGACTAATCATACATGGTGATGTAAAATATGGCGCCCGAAGGCCGAACAAAGACGGATCCATTTGTTTACATGCATATCATATACAGTTTCGGCATCCGGTAGCTGATAAATTAGTGGATATCAGGGCAGCGGTGCCCGATACTGCCGAGTGGAATGTATTCAGTGATTTTTTTAATAAACTATGACCAGGCTAATTCTATTACTGATCATTTCAGTGATTTCATGTATCAAAGCATCTGGTCAGTTTTATGATCTCGGCCAGGAACCATGGAATACAAAATGGGAGCAAATCCATACTGAAAATTTCAGGTTGATCTATCCCGACTTTTACAAGTCAGAAGCTAAAGAGGCTGCAAGGCTTTTCGAGCAATGGCACCTACCACTAACCAGGTCGCTGAAGGTCATCCCAAAAAAGATGCCTGTTATTTTCCATACAGGCAACATTTATTCAAATGCTTACACTATATGGGCTCCAAGGAGAATTGAACTGCTGACGGTTCCTCCTCAGGATATTTACAGCCAGCAATGGATTGAACAGCTTGTACTTCACGAATACAGGCATGCGGTACAAATCTCCAAACTGGATCAGGGTTTTACCCATTTCTTAGGTTTCATTTTTGGTGAGCAGGCAGCGCCAGCTATCATAGGGTTGTTCGTTCCCTCATGGTTTATGGAAGGTGATGCCGTAGCTACTGAAACTGCATTAACATCAAGCGGCCGGGGAAGGGTTGCTGATTTTGCCAGGCCGCTTAAAGCCCAGCTTAGGGAAAAAGGTCTATATTCCTATTCGAAAGCGTCACTCGGTTCATACAAGGATTTTGTGCCCGATCCCTATATCCTCGGATACCACATTGTGGCAAAAGCCAGAGACACCTATGGTATTGACGTATGGAATTCAGCAATCGATCGTACTGCAAGAAAGCCATACACCCTGAATCCTTTCAGCCAAGGAATAAAGCTCGTTACCGGATTGTCTAAATCTCAGCTTTACGAAAAGTCGATGAAAGATCTGGACAGTCTTTGGAGAGATAATAAGAAGACAACCGATTACTTTAAAATAAGGACGAGTGCTGACAATACTTATACAAATTATCTGCATCCGATTCCATTCCTGGATGGGACTATTGCGCTGAAAAGCTCGCTAAAAGATATTCACAGGTTTGTCTTCATTGACAGGTCAGGAAACGAGACGATCCTTCATACACCAGGTTTTCTGCTTGAAGATGAGATTTCATTTAATGGCAAAGTGATCACCTGGATTGAACAACGTCCCGACCGCCGTTGGGAAACAAGGGGGTTTTCCAATATCATGATCTTTAATCCTGCAACAAGAGAGATACGGAAATTAAAAACTACTTTAAGAGTGTTTGCTCCTGCTATGTCTCCCGATAACCATCAGATTGTACTTTCTGAAATATCTCTCGAAGGGAGAAATTTCCTTACATTCATTGATAGTGCCGGAAAGGTTGTTAATCGTATTGCTTCTCCATTAAATATGTTCATTAGTTCACCATCATGGTCACCCGATGGAAAAGAAATAGCTTATATTGCTACAGGAGCCACTGGCAAGCAAATTGTAATTTTTAATGCTGAATCAGGTACGCATAAAATCATAACACCTGTTGTCTATGATATGCTTTCCGATGTGCAGCATCTTGGAAATAAGATACTCTTCAATATGGATGTGAACGGACAAAGTGAAATCTGTTCAATGGATACCCTCTCGAGAGAGGTCAGGCAACTTACGGTCTCAAAATACGGAACAAAACATCCTTATATAGTGCCGGAAACCGGCTTAATGCTTTACAGCAATTATACAGCAGACGGATACAGGATCGCACAAGGCCTTAACCGCCAATTTACTTACACACACATTGAATTTAACCATAATAACAGGTGGTTGCTTGCAGATGAACTTGGTGAACAGGAAGCTTCACTGGTTGAAACCCAGACACCTGATGATTCCTTATTTATTGAAAAATATCCAAAGTCATCCGGATTATTCAATTTCCATAGCTGGGCTCCTGTTTTTATTGATATTGAGGATCAGAAAATCAGGCCGGGAGTCTCTGTCATGAGCCAAAACCTGCTAAGCACCATGTTCCTGACAGCCGGATATGATTACAATTTGGAGGAAAATACCGGACAGGTAAAAGCTGATCTTTCGTGGCGTGGATGGTATCCTGAAATCAGCACCTCATTTTCTTCGGGAAACCGCTCGGCAGTTGAAGGAAGCGGAGATACTGCTTACAGGTTCACATGGAATGAAACATCATTTGACCTTGCTGCCGGACTCCCTCTGAACACATTGAGCGGCACATACAGTACAGGATCTTACCTTGAAATAAAACATCAGTTCCTGAACAGCAGTCATAACCCATCCACTCCACATGATTTCAGATCCGGAAATATTGGCGCACTTAATTACCGGGCATCTTTTTATATACTGAGAAAAAGAGCGCATCGTGACCTTGCTTCCAGATGGGGTATCACTGCTGAAGCACACTACAAGCATTCGCCGTATGGTGATTTTAAATCAGGGGATTTATTTTCAATCTTATCAAGGTTATACTTACCAGGCTTTATACGAAATCATTCTTTCCAGGTATTCGGAGGATACCAGTTACGAAAAACGTCTGCTGAAGGTTACAGATTTGCAGGTGATCTTAATTATCCATCGGGATATAGTGGTACGGTTCCCAAATATTTGGTCAGAATAAGGCCTTCATACAGTTTGCCACTTGTGCATCCTGATTATAACATAGGTACCCTTTTGTATGTCAAACGCTTGCGCACCAACTTATTTTATGATGCTGCATGGATCAAAGAGCATAATGAATGGGGGAGCATTTCTTCAGCAGGCTACGATCTGATTATTGATTTCCACGCCTTCTCTCTTCCTGCCCCTATTAGCCTCGGTGTCAGGTCTTCTTATCTTTTTGAAAATAATGAAATGAATTTCTCGCTTATATTTTCACTTGATGTGACTTCCTACTAATAACCGAAATATTTGCACTCCATTGATTTTGGGATAATCCTCATCACGTTCACATTCTTAAGCGACGGCATACTGTACCTGAAGTCTTCCCTTTGTGTATAATGTTTCATGACCACACTTAAGGCAAGTACCTTCTCTTCAATTTCCTCAATAAATTCAACTTTTCCCTTTAAGACGACGCTTTTATATTTCATTGAATAACTACAGGCAACGTTCTCTGACTGATGGTACATTTCATGTGCTGTGCTGAATACAACACAAACATTGGGATTTCTTCTCAGCACTTCGAGCTTATGCCCGCCGGGACCTGAATGGATAAGCAACTTACCATTCTCATATCCAAAATTAAAAGGAAGCGTATAAGGCATCTCATTTTCGTCTACCATGCCGATATAACAAACGTCGCAAGCACGGATCACTTCATCGATCAGTGATTGTTCCGTAATAAATCTTGATTTCATAATTTAACTGATGATTCGCCCCGCTAAGGTAATAAAAAGAGGGGCTTACTGCCTGTATCCGCTTAATAACGAATTCACAAGGGAGAGCACGATACTGAATAACAGAGCATACCAAAATCCATCCACCGTGAATCCGGAAATAATCGATGAAGCCAGAAGCACAATGAATGCATTTATGACAAACAGAAACAAGCCTAATGTTAATATTGTGATCGGAATTGTCAGGATGATCATAACCGGCTTAATAATGACATTAAGCAGTGACATGATAATAGCTACCAAAAATGCTGTAAGAAAAGAATCAACAGCCACACCGGGCAGTATATAGGCTGAAACGATCACTGCTGCGGTTGAGATTAATAATCTGATTAATAAACTCATTTCGATTAATTTATTTAAATAACATGATCTTTATCCGACTTAACCGGCACTTTCACGTTGTTTGGTTTTAGGAGACACATTCAAATGCTTCATCCTCATTTTCCTAATCAACCAATAGAATAATAAAACAATTAAATAACCTGTAATGGCTCCGACTATAGCGCCTACAATTACATCACCCGGGAAATGCACCCCAAGGTAAACCCGGCTGTAGCAAATCGCCGAAGCCCAGAAAAGCAGAACCGGCAAGACCCACTTATACCTGATTCTCAATACTGTTCCTGAAAATACCGCAACCCCAAAAGTATTCGAAGCATGCGATGAAATAAAGCCATATGATCCCCCACAATGATTCCGGATAATCCTCACCAATCCTTCAAGTGCAGGATCATGGCAAGGCCTCAGTCTCTCAAAAACATCTTTAAAAAATAGTACCGAAACCTGATCTGTCAGTGTGACCATTAAAACAATGAGTGGAAGTGCGATAAGGAATCCTTTTCTGTAAACCTTCCATATCATAAATAGCAGCACAGCATACAATGGCGCCCAGATGAACTTCTGGCTCAACCAGTACATCAATGTGTCAAAAAATGGTGAGTACCAGCCGTTAATGGCAAGGAATAGATTTCGGTCGAGTTCTGTTAAAAAATCCATAAAAAAGGCTAATGGCTAACGGCTAAAGCTCAAAGTAAAAAGTTCAGTCCTTGCTTTAACATTGAACAAACATTGAACATTGAACATCCTAATTCAGTGCCTTCATGATCATATCTTTCAAAAGCACCAGGTTAAGGCCTGAATGCGAAGATATAAAAACAGTAGGTATTTCCGGCATCTTCCGTTTTTGGATCTTTTTAAGAGTTCCATCATCCACCAAATCACATTTGGTAACTGCCAGCAACCGCTTCTTATCCATCAATTCGGGATTGAACTCGTTCAGTTCATTAAGCAATATCTCATACTCTTTCTTGATATTGTCCGTATTGGCAGGTACCATAAAGAGCAGCACGGAATTTCGCTCAATATGCCGCAGGAACCTAAGTCCCAATCCCTTACCTTCCGATGCACCTTCAATGATTCCGGGAATATCAGCCATAACAAATGAGCGGTTATCGCGGTAAGGCACAATGCCAAGGTTTGGTCTTAAGGTAGTGAAAGGATAATCGGCAATCTCAGGTTTTGCTGCTGATAAAGTGGCTAACAGCGTTGATTTGCCTGCATTAGGGAAACCCACAAGACCAACATCAGCTAATATTTTCAGTTCAAGGATCTTCCATGTTTCGATTCCATCTTCTCCGGGTTGGGCATATCTTGGAGTTTGGTGAGTTGAACTTTTAAAATGATCATTTCCAAGTCCTCCCCTTCCACCGGGAACAATAATGACCATCTCACCATCCTGTGTAACTTCAGCTTCCTGTTCCAGTGTTTCAGCATCCTTAACAATTGTGCCAAGAGGGACTTCAATTACCACATCTTTTCCGGTAGCCCCGGTCCGGCGGTTGGCACTGCCACCCACACCGTCTTCAGCCTTAATATGCTTAGTATATTTTAAATGCAGTAAAGTCCACAACTGCGCATTTCCTTTCAGGATAATATGTCCTCCCCTGCCGCCATCACCACCATCAGGGCCTCCGCGAGGATTGCCCTTCGTCCTGAGAAGATGCGCCGAGCCGGCCCCACCCTTTCCTGAGCGGAGGTACAATTTCACATAATCAACGAAATTTGATGTTGCCATAAATCAAAGGCCAAAGGCTAAGGGCTAAAGGCTAAAAATTAAAGCTTTCCCTTAACATTGATACTCACTGGTTTATTGTTTCGATTGTTTCGATTGTTTTGATTGTTTAATTCTCGGTGTCCTATTAACTACTCACTACTCATTACTCATTACTCTTTACTTAACTCAGAATACAGATCCCAGAACCCAGAACCAGAAACTAAGAACAAAGAACTACCTCAGCACCCTCATAGCCTTTTCAACCTTGTCGCTGAGCCTTTCAAAGACAACCGATTCATCTCCGGCTGCATCCACGGTTGCAAACTTGCTCTGTTTATCATAAAAATTGCCAACAGCAACGGTTTTCTCATGGTATTCTTCCAACCGGTGGATGATCAGGTCGGTATTGAGATCATAAGAACGGGCGTTTGGTGTTTTTGCCCTGTTACTCAGTCGCTTGATAGATTCAAGGGTAGAGGCATTAAGTTCAATACAGTACGAAACCGTTGAATCCAGCCTTCTTAATAAACCGTCCAGTATATAAGCCTGCACGATCGTCCTGGGAAAACCTTTAAAAATAAAGCCCCTCACATGGTTATGCTGTTTGATCTCTCTTTCGATGAGTTGAATTACAATCTCATCCGACACCAGGTCTCCTTTATCCATCACATCTTTTGCCATCTGGCCGATTTCAGTATTGGCTTTGACTTCCTTACGCAAAAGTGATCCTGTTGAAATATAATACAGGTTGTATTTCTGTGCCAGAAGCCTGCCTTGTGTGCCCTTACCTGAACCCGGAGCACCAGTGAGAACAAGGTTGAACCACACATTCTGAAGTGTTTTGCCTATTGCCTCTGTCAGTCTCTTGAATATCTCAGGAATAGGACCCACACCATCTATAGGAATATATTTATCCCTGAACTGGTAAAATTCAATAACAGGTTTAGTCTTGTTTTCGTACTCATGCAACCTCAGTTCTATAACTTCGGCCGTGTCGTCACTTCTGCCGGATGTCTTTCCGCGTTCAAGCAAACGGGCAATCAGCTCTTCTCTTGGCACTTCCAGGCTCAGCATGCATGCAAGCTGGGTATTGAGTTTTAAAAGCAATCCTTCAAGAATGTACGCCTGAACCAGTGTCCTCGGGAAGCCATCGAACAGGATCCCATTATTGGCAGCACTCATCATGATTCGCTTCTCAATGAGTTCAACGATCATCTCATCCGATACAAGTTGTCCGCGGTTAATAATATCACTGGCTTTCTTTCCAAGGTCAGTGCCTTCGCTGATCTCCTGGCGCAATAAGTCGCCCGTTGAAATATAAGTGAGTTTATACTTTTCGATAAGAAGGGCTGACTGGGTTCCCTTTCCTGCGCCGGGAGGGCCGAATAACGCGATGTTTAGCATAAATAACTGTTCAGGGGTTAATCAGTAATCTTATAAATATCCGGATAATTCCGGGCAAATCCGTCGTAATCCAATCCATAGCCTACAATAAAATCGTTAGGTATGCTGATCCCGACATAATCTATATAGTAGTTACTCTTAAATGCATCAGGCTTATGCAATAAGGCCGCAATCCTCACTTTAGCAGCACCTTTTTCCTTCAGCTTTTCCAGCAAAACTTCAAGTGTCTTACCAGTATCGATGATATCTTCAATGATCACGACCGACCTACCCTTGATTTCTTCATTTAACCCAATCAGTTCCACCACATTGTTGGTTGTCTGTGTTCCTGCATAAGAGGCTAACTTGACAAAGGAAATGTTACATTTTATATTGATTTTTTTTAACAGATCTCCTGCAAACATAAAGGCGCCATTGAGGATGACCAAAAAAAGCGGGGTCTCATCCTTGACGTCATTTTTAAGTGCTTCAGCAATTTTGTCGATTGCTGCATTGATGGTATCCGATTTAATGAATATACTGAAATCCTTATCCTTTACCCTGATGGTACTTTCCATTTTTACTTGATTGGGTTGCAAAGTTATCAAAATTAGGCTGACTTGGGTTAACGGGATGAAGATAGCAAAAACAGGGGTGACAACAAAACATGCGCGTAAAATGTTTATGTTTGCATTATAAAATTGTCCTTATGAAACCGAAAGTTAGTATTATCATGGGCAGTACATCCGACCTGCCGGTCATGAAAGAAGCTGCCGAGATCCTTAATGAATTTGGTATTCCTTTTGAGATCAATGCGTTATCAGCACACCGGACACCTGAAGAAGTCGAACAATTCAGCAAAGGAGCTTATGATAAAGGCATAAGGGTAATTATAGCAGGCGCAGGAATGGCAGCCCATCTTGCCGGAGTGATCGCATCCATGACTCCGCTGCCTGTGATCGGAGTTCCCATTAAAGCCTCACTCGAAGGATTGGATTCCTTGCTGGCCATGGTTCAGATGCCTCCGGGAATCCCAGTAGCCACCGTTGCCATCAACGGTGCCCGAAATGCCGGCATCCTCGCCATCCAGATCCTTGCAGTTGAAGATACAGCCATTCACGAAAAGCTCGTCAAATTCAAAGCCGACCTGAAAAAGAAGATCGTAAAGGCAAATGAGGAGCTGAACCTGGTGAAGTATGACTTTAGGGTCAGCCAGTGAAAGGCTAAGTGCTAAAGGCTAAGGGCTAAAGTAAAAAGTAAAGTCTCTAAATATTGTTTGTTTGGCTGGTGGGTCACCGTTGGGATCCCCTAAAAGGGGGTAGACATGGTTAGGGGTTAGCCAGTAGAAAGTCAGGCGTATGTCAGCAATCAGGATGATCGCCCTGAAAATATTGCCCTTTAGCCCTAAGCCTTTTGCCTTACAATTTTCTCATCACCATCAACCCATCCCGTACCGGCAGCAACAAATGCTCAACCCTTTTATCTTCCCTGACATGGTTGTTGAAGGCTAAAATGCCGGCTGTCTCTTTGTCTTTATAGTGTTCGGGGCTAAATATCCTGCCATACCATAATACATTGTCGGCTATAAGGAAGCCTCCTTTCTTAACACGGGGCAGACAGAGTTCGTAATAATTGATATAATTCTCTTTATCAGCATCAATGAATACAAGGTCTAATTCATCTTCAAAAGGAAAGATCCTTTCCCGGATCACTTCAAGTGCGTCGCCCTGGTAGGTTCTGATTTTCCCCGATAATCCAGCACGGGCAATGAATTCTTCTGCAATATCTTCAACTTCACGATTGTTATCGATTGTATGAAGTACTCCGCCCTCGGCCATGCCTCTTGCCATGTAAATAGAAGAATAACCGGTGTATGTGCCGATTTCCAGAACCCTTCGCGCATTCATCATCCGGCAGAAAAACTGAAGCAATTTGCCCTGGAGGGGACCGGACAGCATACTTGATGTTGTGAACGAAAGGTGGGTTCTTCGCACAAGTTCGGTCAATAGGAGGTCATCCTGCATGGAATACTCCATTGCGTACTTCTCATATTCACGGTTGGTGGTTGCGTACTGCTGTTTCTCAAAAAGATCGTCCATAAAGTTTTTCACCTCACCCTGCCCTCTCCTTAAGGAGAGGTTGAAGGTTCGTTTTTAATTTATACTGTGTTCCAAATGATTTTATTATTCAACTTCAGATATAACAAATAATGCTTTCTTCCGATTAACCTTTTAAGAAGGACTCCCTCCCCTTGAGGAGGCAGGGTGAGGCGCATTACCTCTTATTTAAGTAAATTAAACTGCTCATCGATTCTGTATTAAGGATTTCGTTGGCGACTTCCATTAGTTGTTCAGATGTGATGGCAAGTATTTTACTGATTAACACCTCTGGGATATCAACCGTATTATATACTAAAACACTTTTCGCCATGGAAAGTGCATCGTTGAGGTTAGATTCAAATGAAATTGCCAACTGGCCGGCAAATTGCTGCTTGGCGAGATGCAACTGCATAATGCCCAGCCTCTTTTCACGGAATTTAGCCAACTCACGGTTAACAAGGCTCATTGCTTTATCCAGCGAACCATTGTCGATTCCAAGGTATATCATAAATGAGCCGGTATCACAATATGGCGTGTAAGCAGATTCAATATTATACGAAATGCCGCTTTTCTCACGTAAAGCCATACTGAGCCTCGAATTCATAGCAGGTCCGCCGAGGATGTTTGTCAGCAGGGCAAGGATCGTCCTCCTTTTATCAGAATAACTATATGCAGGCGCACCAATGATACAGTGGGTCTGGAATCCCGGTTTTCTTATTACCGAATCCTTTTTCTCATAAGCAGTGAAAGGCTCCCTTACCTTGATCCGGCGATTTTCAAGGATGGTACCAAAATACTTTTCCGCTAACCTTATGATCCTGCTGAAAGGAAGATTCCCTACTGAACTGATCACAATCTGGTCGGTATTATAGTGTTGAGAGATAAAGGAGAGTATCTTTTTACGGCTGATCTTTCTTACCACCGAAGGAGTTGCAAGGATAGGCTTACCGAGCGGATGCCCTTTAAAGAGCATCTCCTCGAACTCATCAAATATAAGTTCTGCCGGTGAATCTTTGTAACCGTTTATCTCATCGATCACTACATCTTTCTCTTTTTCAATCTCCTTCTCTGGGAAAGTCGAGTTTGTCAGTATATCTGAAAAAAGGTCGAATGCCCGGCTATAGTATTTTCCTGTGAATGAAGCATGAATACAGGTTTCTTCCTTGGTAGTGTATGCATTTAGGTCGGCACCGATATTTTCGAGGTAACCCAGCACATGGTGCAGTTTTCTTTTGTTGGTTCCCTTGAAGATCATATGCTCGATAAAATGAGCAAGTCCCGCCTCTGAAGGTTCTTCATCCCGGGTACCCGTATTGACCATCAGCGCAAGGTGCCCGACGAGCGTATTTGCCTGACGGTGAACGATCCGGATTCCATTTGAGAGTGTATGAAACTGATATGACATGAGGGGGCAAAAATAAGGAATAAAGAGACTCCATCTGTGCCTGATTAGTTCCTTTAGGCGGAGATTCCTCCCGATGGTCGGAATGACGGCTTCACGATATATGATAGGGGAAGAAGGGTGAGCGCCCGTGAACTGTTTACCAACATGATTATTTGTTTTCGGGCGCTCAACCTTCTTCTACCTTAATTAAGGGATTAAATCGTCATTCCGAACGCTAGTGAGGAATCTTCTAATAATCTACTATATATCGAATATTGTTCTATTTTTTACTGTTTTAAATTTTACTTAAAATTTGGGCTTTATGAGACGAATTGTCATATTTATGGGAAATCTAAGGGTCTGTACCATGTCTGTATCAAGTCTGTATCAAGTCTGCATATCGTATGCCGGTTTAGCAGATATAATTCATTCCAATATATGGGGGTTAACAGAGCAACGGTTCACTCATTTGCCAGTGGAAATTTCTTAACAAAAGAGATCCAGAATAGCGGAAGGTGGCCTCTTAACTCTCCGGTTTCGGTGTAACTTTCAAGCATCGGACAAACTGCAATGACCTTTTTTGTTATAAGGCCGGTTTCTTCATTAAGGTACCATTCTTCAAGGAACCTGACCTTCGAAATATCAGAAAGCTCAATATCGTTTATCACCAGCGTATCGTATTCTTCATAGGGAGGGTTTTCACGCTGCAGGGTCATCAGTTCTCTCCTTTTGCCTCTCTGGGCAATTTCTTCAGCCGTAAGTTCCTTATGGGTTAAAACATCATAGATCTTATGTTCGCCTGACTTTGAGGCATTCATGATAGTCTTAATGAATTTTTCGCGCTTATTGCTCTCCAGGTTCTGAACCCACCACTCAAGATCTTTCTCGGGTGAAATAATTGTTACATCATACTGGATGCGTTCAGTCAGCACCTCCCCTTTGTCTCTGCCGCAACTACTTGTTATAAGAGCAATTCCTAAGATCAGGATATTAATAGCGTCAAATTTCATAATGGTTCATTTTATAGACCCGAAGATAGCTATTTTACCATCACAATAAGGTAAATTTGCAAGTATTATTAGCTTTTGACGAAGGAATGCATCTGCTTAAAGAAAAAAACGTCCAGACAAGTAAAAAGAAATCTTTGAGTTATAAAGGCAAAAAGTTTGATCCTCAAACTGTTCTTCTTGCCGGAATCCTTGCACTGACCTTTTTTCTTTATTCCGGCGCCCTCAGGAATGAAATACTAATTGGCTGGGATGATGGCGAATACCTCACCAATCCGGTGATCACCAATCCGGGCCAGGGTGCCGGGTCAGCTATTTTCAGCGAATACCACCTTGGTATGTATCAACCCCTTGCCGTGTTAAGTTTCCTTTTTAATTACAAACTGGCAGGTGATAACGCTGCAGGGTATATTCTGATCAATATTTTACTCCATCTGTTCAATACCTGGCTTGTTTATAAGCTTATGATGCTATGGCTGAAGAGGTTCGAAGCCGCTTTCCTGGTTACGCTGCTTTTCGTCATCCATCCTATGCATGTTGAAGGAGTGGTTTGGATTTCAACCCGCAGCTCTCTGCTTTATTCAGCATTCTTTTTAGCTGGACTTATCCAATATGAGAAATACCTTGCCAACCGCTCAGCAAAGAATTATAGTTTAACACTTATCCTTGCTTTGCTGGCACTTTTCAGCAAATCGATGGCAGCAACCTTTCCTCTTATCCTGTTCTTGATAGATTATATAGAATCCCGGAAATTCACGGGTAAGGTCATAGCTGAAAAAATTCCATTCCTGATCCTATCTGTAATATTTGGCATATTAGCTATTAAAGCATCGGCTTCATTTGGTCATATCACCATTCTTGAAGACCAGTATAATCTCTTTGAAAGGATGGTGCTGATACTCTATGGCATTTCATTTTATATGGTGAAATTGGTCCTGCCGATGAATCTTTCTGCTATTTATGCTTTTCCAAATACCATTAACGGGGACTTCCCCGGGTGGGTTTTCACACCAATGATCGCCCTGGCCGTTTATGCGATTATAATTCTGCGGGCAAGGGAAAACAGAAGACTCTACATTTTTGGTGGTTTGTTTTTCCTTAGCAGTATTAGTATGGTATTGCCACTTTTCTGGTCAAGAATATTTATTACCGCCGACAGGTACAGTTATATCCCGTACATTGGATTGATTATTATCATAGCGATGGGATTGGTAAAAATTTTTGACCAATTGAAATACTGCCAGCGATCAACAAGAAATATGATTTACGCTGCCGCCGGATTGATTCTATTGTTCCTTGTGGGTGGTGTGTCAGAAAGGATAAAGGCTTGGCACGATGTACCCTCGCTGATGACCGATGTACTGGAAAAACAGCGGTCAGATGCCGATATGGCGCATGCATATTTCTACCTTGGAAATTATCATGATGTTAGAAGTGAAGATGATGAGGCACTAAAAAACTACGACCTTGCGATCAGCAGAAACAAAAAATACCTCCTTGCCTATAATAACAGAGCAATTCTTCTGGGAAAACATGGAAACCTGAATGAAGCCATACAGGATCTCACAAAAGCAATAAATCTGAAGCCGGATTATGCGGAAGCCTGGTACAACCGGGGCGTCGCTTACTATCAGATGCAGCAAAATGAAAAGGCCTGCCATGACTGGCGCAGGGCAGCGGAGCTGGGGTTTAAGGAGGCGAATATAGTGATGGGGAGGTACTGCCGAAATTAGTTAGCGTTAAGCCTTTTATCGGTAATACGCAGTTAAGAAATTAAGTATATTTTCTTCTACCCTCTTGAGCACATTTGAAATATCCGCCCGTTGAAATTTATTGCCGGTAATGTTTTCATAAAGCTCGATATACCGTTCGGATACCTGGTTTACGAAGTCATCGGTCATTTCGGGAACAGTTTGTCCTTCTTTGCCCTGAAAGTTATTGGCGATGAGCCATTCACGGACGAACTCCTTTGAGAGCTGACGCTGTGGTTCACCTTTCTTTTGGCGCTCTTCATAGCCTTCAAGGTAGAAGTAACGTGAGGAATCAGGAGTATGGATTTCATCGATAAGGAAGATGTCGTTTCCATCCTTACCGAATTCATACTTAGTGTCGACGAGGATGAGTCCCATTTTATTAGCGATCTCACCTCCGCGTTTAAATATCTGGCGGGTATAGTGCTCCAGTTTAGTGTAATCTTCTTCGCTGACAAGGCCTGAACTGATGATCTCTTCACGTGAAATATCTTCATCATGACCAACCATTGCCTTAGTGGTTGGGGTGATTATAGGTTCGGGAAATTTATCATTTTCCTTCATTCCTTCAGGCATTGGAACACCGCATAAAGTACGTTTGCCACTTTTGTACTCTCTCCATGCGTGGCCTGAAAGATATCCCCTTATTACCATTTCCACCTTAAATGGTTCGCATAACCTTCCGACTGTCACCATGGGATCTGGAGTGGCCAGTTTCCAGTTTGGGACTATATCCGAAGTGTCATCCAGGAATTTCGCAGCTATCTGGTTAAGCACCTGTCCTTTGAATGGTATCCCTTTCGGAAGTACTACATCGAATGCTGAAATTCGGTCGGTTGTAACCATGATCAGGAGCTCATCTTTGATGTGATACACATCGCGCACTTTACCAATGTAAAGGTTTGTCTGTCCGGGCAGACTGAAGTTGGTTTTTGTTACAGCGTTCATGCAACTTTAAGGGTTTAAGGTTTATATTATTTAAGATATCTTCAATTCAATCCAGGTCATTACAATGCCTCAGTTTTAAATCGATCGAAAAAAATGTAGACTTCTTATGCGATCCATATAAATTCATATGGTTCAAGGGTAAAAGGGAAATTAACAGGTGAACCCGTTAGTAAGTTTACTACACTGCCATTAGAAATTTCTTTACCGATAACAACACGGTAATTCGAAAGGTTATTTATAACAGTCACTTTTTTCTCACCAAATGATCTTTGGTACGAAAGCGTCTTTCTGTATTCAACACTTTCAAGCTTGATCCATCTTATATCTCCACGGCTGAATTCAGGATGCTGTGATCTTATTTCAATCATTTTTCTGATACTATTCAATACTTTGAAGCTGAGTGAGTTCTTGTCTTCCAGTTCTTCCTTTATGTGATCCCAGTTGAGATAGCCCCTTACCAGGTAGCGCGAGTCTTCCTTGCCTGTTTTTTCCATATACATCCTGAAAAATTCTTCATCATTGAGCCGGGCAAACTCGTCACCATAATATATGATTGGCGTTCCGGGCAGTGAGAGCATAATACTGTATGCCAGCGCTATTTTTTGGGGATTACGGTCGAGCAGTTCAGCCAAGCGTGCTGATATACCCTCACCTACCCTGAAATCCCATTCAGGTTTCATACAGTAATGTCCATGGATAATAGCCCTGTCTTCAGGAGTAACCATTTCAAGGGTTAGTTCATCATGAAGGCGCAGAAACATAAACCACTGGTTTTCGGGCCCTATGGGTGGAGTAGTCTCAGGATGGAGAATTGTTTCAACAGGCTCAGGGTTGCTTATGGCCAATGACTTAAAGATCATAGGCATTAATGGGAAATGGTATCCGGCATGACATTCGTCGTTGTTGCCAAAGTACTTTACCACTTCTTTGGGCGGCTGGCATGCTTCGGCAAGAAGTAATGTATTTGGTCGTATATAGTCAAGAACCGCCCTGAAAATCTTAAGGATGGTATGGGTTTGCGGAAGGTTTTCGCAATCTGTGCCATCTTCTTTCCATAAATATGGGATTGCATCGGCCCTGAATCCATCAAGTCCCTGCTGGAGCCAGAAAAGCAGAATAGCAGTGATCTCAGTCAGGACATCAGGATTCCTGTAATTCAGGTCGGGCTGGAATTCAAAGAACCGGTGGAAGAAATACCACTCACCATCTTTCTCCCAGTTGCTTGGAACCATGCCCTTGAACAATAAGCGGGTTTCTTTATAGAGATTTGTATCCTTATTCCAGATATAATAATCCCTGAATGGATTTTCGGGACCTTTGCGGGATTCGACAAACCAAGGATGTTCTTCACTGGTATGGTTCATGGCAATATCGAATATTACCTTGATACCATGATTATGGGCATTATCAAGGAATTTCCTGAATTCAGCCTGTTTAACCTCTGCAGGAGTATCGGCAGGTAAACCGAAGAGTTCAGCCCGGATATTTCTGTAATCGCGAATATCAAAACCGGCATCCCGCATAGGTGAGTCAAGCACCGGTAACAACCAGAGGCAGGTAACTCCCAGGTCATGAAGGTGGTCAAGTTTCTCATTTAATCCATTGAAAGTATGATTGAACAGATCAACATAAGCTGCATAGATAACTGCATCTTTGTACCATCCCTGAGGTTGAGGTGCCAAGGCAAATGTTTGTTTAACCTGATCAACCATATTGATGAACCGGGTAAATTTTTCAACTTCACTCTTACCATAAAGAATATGCCAAAGTCCTGATATTCTGTCAAGTACCACCTTGTCCATGTGAAATATTTAATTATTACTGCGTTATGTTATTTAATTTGCAAATTTAATTTTAAAAACCTTCTTCTTGCGGGTTGATTCTTTTTTTATCTTCGTAATGGGAAGGAATCCAACGGCTGATGGTAACAACAGGAAAAATAAGCTGTTAAGGCAATAACTAACGTTTTCTAACTATGCTTCATCGGATCCTGCTTATAATATTAACATTAGTATCATTCGAATGCTTTGGTCAGCGGGGTGCATTTCAGTTGCCTGAAGGCAGAAAAAGTATAACATCTTCTTTTTCTAACTATGACAATATGGTTGTTGTTGAGATGACCATTGCTGATACTATACCTGTCAGGCTGATACTCGACAGTGGAATTGAGGGGATAATACTGACAGACAGGACTGTAGTGGAACGATTAAATTCTGTTTGCACCAGAGTCTTTAATCTTACAGCACCAGGAACTGATATTACGCTTGATGCATGTATTACTTCATCACTTAAGATTAAATTTCCCAAGCTGTTACCAATTACAGCAAATGTGATTCTATTGCAGGAAGACTATTTCTCACTTGAGTCGTTTATTGGAGCTAAAGTTCATGGTTTAATCGGATTGGAGAAATTCAGGAATATGATTGTCTCGATAAATTATGACAAGAATACCATAAAATTCACTGATCCATATCAATACAATGTGCCTAAAAATGCTGAAATAATACCACTATTTGTACTTAGAGGCAGGCCTTACCTTTCAACCAGGGTTGAACTTGATACCAAAGAAATCAGGGATTTGTGGCTTATGATAGATTCCGGGGCCAATCATCCGCTTTTACTGGAGACTGATTCAACCGAAACTTATAAACCATTGCAATCATTGAAAACCACCATTGGACGGGGATTAGGAGGTACTATAAATGGTGAGTTTGTAAGGTCAGGCTGGCTGCTGATAGGGAACTCAAGATTAGACAATATAATCACATCAATATCATCTGAATATTTGACAGGGAATCCTGCATCAAGGAACTTCAGGGACGGCACCCTGGGTTCAGGTGCACTGGCAAGATTCAGAGTTTCATTCGATTACATAAACAGTCGATTGATTCTTGAGAAAGGAATTAAATTCAAGGAACCTTTCGAATATAATATGAGTGGAATTACCTTTGAGTGCATAAACAGGGGTTTCAATATCTTCAAGGTGAGTGAAATAATCTACGATTCTCCGTCCTTTCATTCCGGAATCCATCCTGAGGATGTTTTAATGAGCATAAATGGGAAAGCGGCTTACTCACTTAATCTAGGTGAACTCAATGCAATACTAAGTGCCAAACCTGGAAATCTTATCACTATGGTTATTAGTCGTAAAGGGGAGGTAATGACATTTAAATTCAGGCTTAAGCGACTTATTTAACAACTTCCTGCTTCGGATTTCGCATTCTCTTTTCACCTTTTTACTACATTTGAAGAACCACTTCCATAGTGTTTTCTTTTCAGCATTATTAATTTTTTATCCTGGTAATCATGAAGTTGCATCCAGTCTTTAAGACAACATCTGCCCTGCTGATTTTCAGTTTGGTCATTATATTTAAAATTTATGCCCAACCATCCGGTATTAGGATCGACCCGCCATTCTGGTGGAAGGGGATGCAAAACAATAACCTTCAATTGATGGTATATGCGTCAAATATCGGGGCATGTGAAGTCCAGTTAAATTATCCGGGTATTAAAGTTCTTAAAGTCCATCAGGTTGAAAATCCAAATTACTTATTTATTGATCTTGAGCTGGATAAAGATGTTAAACCAGGAGTTTTTAATATTGTGTTTACACAAAGTGGGAAAAGGACTAATGAATACAAATATGAACTCAGAGAGCGTGAACAGGGTTCAGCGGCAAGAAAGGGTTTTGGTACTGAAGATATAATTTACCTCTTAATGCCTGATCGTTTTGCTAATGGAGATCCTGGCAATGACGATATACCAGAAATGCTGGAAAAAGCCGGCAGATCAAATCCTTCAGGAAGACATGGTGGTGATATTAAAGGCATTACCGACCATCTGGATTATATTAAAGATTTAGGGGCTACTGCAATATGGATAAATCCGTTATTGGAAAATAATAACGGAGCATTCACTTACCATGGATATGCCATTACAGATTTCTATCGCATCGATCCACGATTTGGTAATAATGAAGATTATCTTGACCTGGTAGATCAGGCACACAAAGCGGGGTTGAAAGTGATCAAGGATATGGTGTTAAACCATTGCGGAATAAATAACTGGTTTATTAAAGACCTGCCAATGAAGGATTGGATTCATCAATTTCCCCAATTCACAAAATCGAATTTCCGCGCAGAAGCGATTACTGATAACTACTCGACAGAAATTGACAGAAACACTTTATTGCAAGGCTGGTTTGATACTAATATGCCTGACCTTGACCAAAGAAATCCCTTTATTTTATTGTATCTGATACAAAACAGCATCTGGTGGATTGAATACTCAGGAATTGATGGCATAAGGCTGGATACACAGCCCTATTCCTATAAAGAAATGGTTGCAGAATGGGCGAGGCGGATATTCGAAGAGTATCCTGATTTTAATATCGTTGGAGAAGCATGGATGCAAAGGGAAAGCATGACCTCGTATTATCAAAAGGATTCGAAGTTAAGAGACACCTACAATTCTAATATTCCAAGTGTAACGGACTTCCCAATGCATAATGCTATTTCTAAAGGATTTACGGAACCTGAAGGCTGGACAGAAGGCATGTCAAGGATTTATTATGTTCTCGCACAGGATTTCCTCTATGAGAATCCTTTTTATAACCTGATATTTGCCGACAACCATGATCTTAACCGTTTTTATTCAACGATCAAAAAAGATTTGAATGCCTGGAAACTTGCAATGACTTTCCTGATGACAACAAGAGGGATACCAATGATCTATTATGGAACGGAATTCCTTATGGAAGGTGAAGAACATAAAGGGCACGGTGAGATACGGAAGGATTTTCCCGGTGGATGGAAAGGCGATTCACTTGATTATTTCACCGGCAAAGGTAGGACAACTGAACAATCGGATGCATTCAACTACCTTAAAAAGATCATGAACTGGAGATCAACATCCGACCCGGTTATCAGCGGAACATTGAAGCATTTTATACCAAGTAATGGAGTTTATGTTTATTTCCGCGAAAAAGGTGATAAGAGAGTGATGGTGATATTAAATAACAGTGAAAAATCACAGGCCTTGGAAACATCACATTTCGCGGAATGTCTGAGGGATGCACGGTATGGCCTGAATGTGCTTACCGGTGAAAAATTTACATTCAGAGGAACTATACTGGTTGAGCCCAGAAGCGCACTGATCATTCAAATAGACGAGAACAATAAATACCCGTATTGATCTGATGGTAGTTGTTGCCAGGAAAAGGAAGAAGAAAAAATCAAAGATTTCCTATAAAAAAGTAGCGTTTACAATTATCGTTTTTGCAGGTTTGATTATTTCAGTACCTGTAGTTTGGCGGTCCGCAACAAACCTATATAAATATGGGGTTAACGGTCTTACTCTAAACCAGCATGATAATATTTTGAATTTTGGTGTCGCCCTTCCTTCCGGCTACAGGATACATGGCATCGATATTTCACATCATCAAAAAATAATCAACTGGCCTGATGTTGCTACAATAGATGTAAACGGCAACAAAATAAACTTCGCATTTATCAAGGCAACCGAAGGTATCACCCGTCAGGATGGGAATTTCAGCAAAAATTGGAAAAAATGCCGTGAAGCAGGACTTATAAGGGGAGCATATCATTTTTATTATCCAACAAGGGATGCTCTGAAACAGGCAGAAAACTTCATTCAACAGGTTACGCTTCAACCAGGTGACCTGCCCCCGGTACTGGATATTGAGCTTTCAAAAGGAAAATCTAAAGCTGAAATCGTGGAAGGTTGTAAAGTTTGGTGCAATGCTATAGAATTACATTATGGTGTTAAACCTATTTTTTACACTAATCCAACATTTTATGACCGTTACCTGAAAGATGACTTTGAAGATTATCCTCTATGGATAGCGCACTATTATAAAGAAGTCCCGAAAATGCACCACCGTGAATGGATCTTCTGGCAGCATACAGATTGTGCTTGCATTAAAGGAATAGACAAACCAGTTGACCTTAATGTATTTAAAGGTGATATGGATGACCTGCTTGAATTATGCATCAAATAGGACAAGAAATTGAATTATTCGATGGGAAGGGAGAATGAATCTTGATATTCTGTATATTAGTAAAATAAATACCTCCATCATGGAAACACAGACACTGGAAGAAAAAAAGAAAGTGAGTGAGGCAGAATGCTGTCCTCCTTTCGATCCCATACCCTGGGAAGATAAAATGCACATGTGGGATAAAAAGCTCTTCATTAAAGACCATGTCTCTACTTTCTATTTTATGCCACTCAATTTCGGCAAAGTGATGCGGCGTTTAAATAAAAAGGTAGAACAAGCCGGTGCCGATATGCCAAACTGGTTATGTTTATCGGATCATACCAGTAAATGGAATATGGATGTATACCTTGAAGTTGACAAGGAAGTTCCTGAAGCACACAATATTACCATTAGCGGTTCTTTTTACAGTAAAGTATATGAAGGCCCTTATAAAGACACTGGAAAGTGGGCAGTTGATTTTGACAAAAATGTAAAGGCAAAGGGCATCACAGTTAAAAAGTTGTATATGTGGTATACGACATGTCCTAAATGCGCCAAAAAATACGGGAAGAATTATACGGTATTCATTGCGGAAGTATAGTTAATGGCGTTTTTGAGCTGGTCGAGCCCTTTTTGAAGTAACGCCCGTGGACAAGCAAGATTTATTCTCATAAATCCACTTCCTCCCTTGCCGAACAGGAATCCGGGGCTCAAACCAAGTTTTGCCTGCTGTATAAAAAACTTGCTGAGTTGTTTATCATCCATATTCAGAGCTTTACAATCGAGCCAGGCCATATAAGTAGCTTCGGGTTTTATCATTTTGATTGCAGGGATATTTTCAAGGAGGTAAGTGCGCAAGAAATTGATATTGCCATCAATATAAACAATCAATTGATCAAGCCATTCATCACCATGGTTAAAGGCAGCTATTGAGGCAACATTACCGAACACATTGCCCATATCAATATGAAGGTTCTGGACGAGCTTATCATATTTATTTTTCAATGCAGGGTTTGAAATAATTACCGAGGCTGTAGAAAGACCTGCCATGTTAAAAGTTTTGCTTGGAGCATGAAGGGTAATTGTCCCTTGGGCGATTTTATTACCCAAAGATGCCATTACCGTATGCTTGAATCCAATATTAACAAGATCAGCATGGATTTCATCTGAAACAATCAATACGTTGTGCTTAAGGCATATTTCTGCCATCTCCTTTAGTTCTTCCTCAGTCCACGCATTCCCTCCGGGGTTATGGGGGTTAGAAATAAAAATCATTGAGGCTTTTTTGCAGAGTTTCTCCAAATTCGCATAATCAATTTCATAGCGACCATTTTCCAACTTTAATTCATTAAAGAGCAGCGTTCTGCCGTTTCCCTTAACTGAACTAAAAAAAGGAAAATAAACCGGTGGCTGAACAATCACTTTGTCACCCGGATGGGTAAATGTTAGTACCATCATATTTAAGGCAGGCACTATTCCGGGTGAAAATGATATCCAGTCATTATTAATAGTCCAATTATGCCTTCTTTGAAACCAGTTCCTGATAGCATCAAAATACTCCTGAGTCCTGATAGAATATCCTAATACAGAATGTTCCAGTCGCGTTTTTATTGCGTTAAGTATGAAATCCGGGGTCTTGAAATCCATATCAGCTACCCACATTGGAATTATATCATCCGTTCCGAAATACTGTTTTCTCAGATCGTATTTTACAGAATCGGTATTACTTCGTTCGATTAATTCATCAAAATCGTATTTTCCCATCAGTTGTGTGAAGTTAAAGAAGTATGTAAGAAACGTGGGGTACGTATCTCCGGTTCATTGTAGTAAGAAATTTGAGTAAAGGTCAATAAAAAACGGATAGTAATCCGAAAATTTAACAGGGTTAAAAAGCTATTTGTTACTGATAATGGAACAGGGTTTATAGATTACCCCGATGTTCTTTTTCCCGTCAATCTCCACCATGATACTCTCATTAAACCGAATATGCCGGATAAAGTCATCTTCATATTGAGCAGGATAATTTCGCAGGAAATCAATGTCATAATGGCCTTCCTTTAAATGGGGATTAACTGTAAAATAACCAACATGGAACGAAGTAAGGTTCTGGAAAAAATGGGTACCCTGACTTGGGTCGATCCTGTAATTTTCAAGACCTGACTCAATAATCACCCTTGCACCAGATATCTGCGGCCACCTGACAGGTATCCCGAGCCATGGATCTGAGGAACCCCATCTTCCCGGCCCGACAAGAATATAATTTTTCTTTTCGGCAAGGAATCTGTCATTCAATGCTTCCAGATCCTGGGCAATATCAGCACTTTTGGCAGGATTCCATGATTCAGGTTTAATATACACGAAGTCGCAAATATTTTTAATAATTCCATTGCCTAATGCCATTTCGGAAATTACTATCGAATCTTCCTTTTGGATTTCACTAAGCTTCAGGTTCACTGTCTCATCCTTCCCGACAATCGGTCTGATTTGAAGCAATGAGAATATTTTTGGTTGGTCTTTCGGCATATCCAGGTTAACCGCGAATTCAATTTCAACAGGTTTGCCCATTTCCTTCTGACCGATTTCAAGCACTGTGGAAAGAATTTCTGCCAATGGGAAACAATTATAATTGAGCACTTTTGAGAAGGTAATTATTCTTCGGCCTGAATAGAGTGTACCATCTACTATTGAGTGGTTATTATAATCGAAGGTGGAGGCAACAAGTTTCAGGATTCCGTCGCCTTCAGCTTCAGCTACATTAAGTTTAAGAAGATTAATCGTATCATCTATGTCAGGATGAAAATGGTCTGCATTCAGGTCTAAGGCGTAAAAGTTCTTTTGGGTTTCTGCCAATGCCAAGTCAGGTGATGAAAGCTGGAGTACTTTTTTGGGATATTTAGGAGAAAAGCGGATTCCCACACCACCATCAACGATATATTTGCCAAGTCCTAAAGCTATGTTTACAATACCATCTTCCGGTTTTTCAGGTGCTATAGGATAAAAGTTAATTGACCTGGCAACACCCGAAATCCCGGGATAAAAACGATTACCGTATTGTCTTCCCGTCACTTCCTGTAAAACCACCCCCATCTTCTCTTCATCAATAACATTGAGGGTTGCTGACATGTATGCTTTGCTGTCCTTAAAGAAGACCGAAGCATACACACTTTTTATTGCTTCGGATAATTTCTCAATCATAACCCTTTCATTTGATTTGATGTTAGGGATCATGTATGTTGAGTAAATACCAGCGAAAGGCTGATAATGTGAATCCTCCAATAAACTTGATGACCTTATGGCAATCGGGTTGTTAACACAGGAAATGAAAGTATACAGATCCTCATGGATCCTGAAAGGCAGCCTTGCATGGATAAAATGGGAAAGGATATCTTTATCTGACCTGTCGGAGAGGGCTATTTGATGAAGGTTATTATCCTCCATGAATTCATCAAAAATATCCGTACCGATCACAACAGTTCTTGGGATGGAAACAGTAACATCTTCAAACCGTTCAAACAGCCTGTTTCTCTTTATTAGTGAATCAAGAAATGCAAGACCTCTTGCCTTGCCTCCGATTGATCCTTGTCCTATTCTTGCAAAGGAGAGATATTCGTCGTAACGTTCACGGTCAAATTCAGCGATAACTCCTTTAGCTTTATTAATCCTGAAGGCGGTGATTGAATCGAAGATATACCTTTTTGCTTCATCCATATCCTGGAATTCTGTTACGGAAACCTCCCTGAACATCTCCGCTATGGGAAAAAGAGCACGAGCATTAAGCCATTTCGAGAAATGGTTTCGTTGCATATGGTATAGCAGGGAATCATCAGGAATTTCAAATATCTTCTCCTGAAGCGACTTTAAGTCAGTAGCCCTTGTAATTTCGCGCCCTGTTGAAGGATTTACAAATACAAAATCACCAAAAGAAAAATACTCATTTATGTAATTCCTCAATTCTATTGAAAGCGTTTTCGATTGCTTATTGAGAAATCCCACATTGAACTCCTCAGCTATGGTTTGATTAGATGAATCCGATGATTGCAGCAAAATTGGCATAAACGCGTCATAGGACCTTATAAGTTTGACGAATTCAATTCCTGCACTTTTATCAGTGTGGCCGTTACGCTTAAAACTAACATCAGAAATAATCCCTAAAAGGTTATGTCTGTATTTCTCAAAATATTTTACCGCTTCATCATAATTGGTGGCAAGTACGATCTTTGGCCGGCCTCTCATTCTTATCATTTTTTGATGGTCATTGAGGCCTTCCGCAATATAACTTTTTGATTGCCTGTAAATGATCTTATATATATTTGGAAGATAGCTTGAATAAAACCGGATACTATCTTCAACGAGCAGGATTGCCTGCACCCCTTGTTTAATATCAGTTTCAATATTCATTTTATCCTCAATAAGCTTAATGATGGCCAGCAGTATATCAGCATTTCCCAGCCAACTGAAGACATAATCAATTGCACTTAAATTCTTTTCTCGAAGACGGATACTTACCTCCCGTGAAAATGGTGTCAGGACAACAAAAGGAATTTTCGGGAATTTGGATTTAACGCGTTCTGCCAATTCAAAACTGTAATTACTCTCAATGTTTAGCATTGAAATGACTAATTCAATGTTTTTGTCATTGAGCACCTCATAAGCTTCTTCTTCAGATGTAACCTTAATAAACTGGGGAGGATACCTAAGGCTTAAGGAGACATACTCCATGAAAATACTTTCATCGATTCTTCCATCTTCTTCGAGCATAAATGCATCATATGTGCTGGATATCAGCAAAACCTGGTAAATCCTTCTTTTCATCAACAAGTTGAAGGAAGTATCTATGAAATAGTACTTTTTAGGATCAAGTGCATTTTGCTTTTGTTGCATATTTTCTTCCCGGTATTATTCAGATTCTGATGTAGAATCCTGATTTTCTAATGTAACTACGGCAATTCTTTTTTTACCATCCATTTTGACAGTTAGTGGCTTGTTAAACCTTGCTATCATGAAATAATCAGTTTTTTCAACCTCCTTCTGTTTAATCAGGACATCATAACGGATATAGCTTTCTGACAGTTCGGACTGAACAGAAAAATAGCCTACATTCATTGAGGTGACGTTGTGAAAGAAGTGAGAGCCGGAGGATGCATCTAACGGAAATCCTTCGAGGCTGGTTTCAACAATCACCCTTGCATTTGAAATCTGAGGCCAGGTTACAGGTATGCCAATCCATTTATCCTTTGTTCCCCACCTTCCCGGGCCGATTAAAATGTATTTTTTATTATCCTGCACCATCTTTGAGTTGATCACATCAATCTCTCTGGCCATTTCTTCAGTCTTCGTGCTATCAAATTTTTCAGGATCAACAAAAACCACAGTATCAAGGTCATCGATCAGGCCATTGCCCATTTCACGCTCTGTATAAAGTAGAATGTCATTCTCCTTTATTTTTCTCATATCTATTTCATAATCTGTTGCATTGCCAATCAATGGTTTTATTTGAAGTAAATAGAAAGTTGCCCTGTTATCCTGATCTTTATTCAGATCGACCGCGAACTCAATTTCAACAGGTGAACCAAGAGCTTCTTTAACAACATCAAGCACTACTTCAAGCGTTTTTGCCAGAGGGATATAGTTGTATTTAAGGATATCGGCAAAATTCACTACACGTGGTCCTGATTGATTAAGACCAGGGCTGATACGGCTATTTTCAAAAGAATAAACGGAAGCAAGATGTTTCAGCGTTCCATGTTGTTCTGAATCATCTATATCTAGTTTTCGCAGGCCCGCATCTTCACCTTCCAACAAGTTAAGTTCCTTTTTATTAAGGTCAACGGCATAAAAATGGACCTGTGAACCCTTATATTGATCCTTTGGACTGTTTATCTCGAGATTAGGATATAATGGAGAAAAACGGTAAGCTTTTTCACCTTCAACTACATACCTTCCAAGGCCAAGAGCACAAACAGCAAAACCTTCTTCAGGTTTCATGTGGCCAAAAGGATAATAATTATAAGACTGGGCAACACCACTGATATGAGGATAGTATACATCCTCATACTGGTTTCCAACAACTTCCTGTATCACCACAGCCATCTTTTCCTGCTCAATTTTATAATTGATAGCTTTTATATAGCCTCTGGCTGTTTTAGAGTAAACGGATGCGTAAACAAGTTTTATTGCATCCATTAACTGATTGAGGCGCACCTCATCATCCGGATGGCTGTTTGGAATAAGATATGTTTCAAAAATGCCGGCAAATGGTTGATTCAAAGAATCTTCAAATAGACCGGAAGACCGAATAGCCAATGGCCTCGTTATTTTCTTGATTATGGTCTTCAATTTGCGTACCAGGGTGGAAGTAAGTTTTCCCTCGATAAACCTCTTCTTTATTTGTTCGTAATCTTCTTCATTAAGAATGAACTCCCTTAGTGCATTCCTGTCAAGAAAGTACTCAAATTCATCAGTTCCGACAATCGATGTTTTTGGTGCCCTGATATTTATATTGGGAATATGCCTTGAAAAATCGTAATTATAAATCAGGGTGTTAATAAAAGCAAGTCCTCTTCCCTTGCCTCCAAGGGCTCCTTCAGTTAATGATAAAATATTCTTTTCATCGGTTATTGCTGATTCCTCAAACGGAATCACCTTCCCGATATTTTGTTCGTTCCTGAAATGCTGAATGACACTGATAAGGTATTGCCTTAAGCTCTCAGGGTCTTTAAAATCACTTACTTTGGCTGGATTGAGTATCTTTGCAGCCTGGATTTCACCCCTCGCCATAAGCCACATGGAGAAATGATTTCGCTTAGCATGGTACAAAAGTGACTCAACTGGTATTTTTGTCAGAAAATCCTGAAACTCCTTTAATGATCTCGCGACAGCTATTTGCTGGCCCTCCTGGTTCCGGTAAATAAAGTTTCCAAAGCCCAGGTAGTGGGTTATGAAGTTCTTGAAATCCTGTAGTAAGCTATCGGAATTCTTATTAATAAAGGAAGTCTGAAGCTCAAATGCTCGCTGGATATTTTCCTCATCGGAAGACTGAAGCATTATTGGCAGGTCTTTTATTTCCTTGCGCATTTGCAGGACAAGTTTAATACCGGCCTGTGGATTAATCCTTCCATCTTTCTTGAATTTAACATCAGCTATGAGGCAAAGTATGTAATCCTTGTACTTGTTAAAGACATACATTGCCTCTTCATAGGTTGAAGCTAACATGATCTTTGGTCGTGCCTTCAGCCTTAAAATCCTGTAAAGTTCATCGGTTGTTACATCCTCTATAATATGCTTGGTTTGTTCAAGCACAATATTATAAAGCATAGGCAGATAAAGTGAATAGTAAGTAGGGGAATCTTCAACGACAAGAATTACCCTTGTAATTCCAATTTTGGTATCATTCTCAACATTGATCTTATCTTCAAGATAATTTATCATTGCGAAGAAAATTTTGGAATCGCCATTCCAGACAAAAATGTGGTCTATCCAGGTCAGCTTTTCAGGCGAACTGTCAAATACCGCAATATCTGTATTACTGTTTAAAAGAAGGAATACAGGTATGTAGGAATAGTTCTCTTTTATTTTTTTACTGATCTCAACGGGAAATTGTTTATCTACACCCATCATGATGATGACAAGGTCATAATGCTTCTTTTCAAGTTGTTCATAGATTTCATCTTCAGCAGATACGCCGGTAATACGGGGCATGGTACTTAAACTGAGCTGATAAAATTCGCCAAGGACATGTTCGGAGAATCTGCCCTCTTTTTCAATGCTGTAAGCATCATACAGGTTCGCCACAAGGAGAATTTCTTTGACCTTAAAAGGCATTAAATCGTGGTAGATATCACGATTATAGTTACTCCTGTTAAGGAAGGTCTGAAGTAATTGCCGGCTGTATTTGGCACTCTCGGTTGGCTTAACTTTTTGTTGCTCGACAGGTGCAGCCATTTTAATAATGGCTTTTCCTTTTATACTATTTAAAAAACCAACAATCAGATTGGCAATATTTACGATCAGATGCCGCTCTTCTTCCAGGAATGGGCCTTCAAAAGAAGCCGGAAATGCTTTAAGATAGCAAAGTTCGATGCAACCACTTTGATTATCGATGGTTTCAAACGACTGCTTCTGGCACCATTGTGTTTCACGGAAATCAGCACTTCTGCATTCTATACCGGCGTATCTGATACGACAAACCGCGAATTCAGGATATTGCCAGGCCTTTGGAAGAATTATACATATCTGATGCAACGCCTCTTCGATAGATTTGCCTGAACGTAGAATTGCTGTTGTTTGGTTTATGGCTGATAACTCCTTTAAACGTTCTTTATTTACAAAACTGCCTTCTCTTCCTTTGATTCCATTAAGATAACCCTCGATCAGACTTGCAACGTTAAAGATAAGATTCCGTTCCTCCATCATGAAGGGACCTTCATCAATAGTTGGAAATTCACGAAGATAGCAGATGGTAATGAGTCCCTGAATATTATCAATAGTATCAAACTTCTGTTCCTGCCTCCATTCCGTTTCAATAAAATCCCTTGTTTTGATCTCAAGATCATCGTATACTATCCTTGCAACAGTTGCTTCGGGATATTGCCAACCTGAAGGAAGAATATGACATATTTCTTCAAGTGTTTCCTGGATAGAGAGCTCTTTTTTAATTATAGCAGTTGTGTCATTAATTGTCTGCAATTCTTTGACACGTTCTCTGGTTACATGGAGTAGCTTATCTAAATCGAGCTTATTCGCAGAGGTATTAGCATTTTCATCAGCAGAGTGCATAAATAAGAATATTATTATGGAAGCAAATCAGGAGAGGTAAAGTTACATATTCTTTTAAATCTTACAATATATTAAGCAGCATTGACAATTCTTTAAAAAATATTTTATTTATAACCGAATTTCCTCAGGTTTTTTTTTTAATTTTCGCGCACCATATTAATTTGTTATCAACTAACTAATTAAAAACACACTTTATGAGCAATTATGAGACTCATGTAGCAACATTGAATGGCTACAAGCAGGCTATTGACGAATTCATGGCAAAAGTTATTGCCAAAAATCCAGGGGAAAAAGAATTTCACCAAGCTGTCAGAGAGGTAGCTGAAACTCTCATCCCATTTATTGAAGAAAATCCAAAGTACAAAACAGCCAAAATCCTGGAAAGGATTACAGAACCAGAAAGGGTTATCTTGTTCCGTGTTCCATGGCTGGATGACAAAGGTGAAATCCAGATCAATAAAGGTTACAGAATTGAAATGAATAGTGCAATTGGCCCATATAAAGGTGGATTACGTTTTCATCCCACAGTTAATCTCGGCATTTTAAAGTTCCTGGCTTTTGAACAAGTATTTAAAAACAGTCTGACCACATTACCCATGGGTGGTGGTAAAGGTGGAAGTGATTTCGATCCTAAAGGCAAATCTGACAATGAAGTTATGCGTTTCTGCCAGAGCTTTATGACTGAATTAGCCCGCCATATTGGTCCCGATACCGACGTTCCCGCCGGTGATATTGGCGTTGGTGGTCGTGAAATTGGTTATATGTTTGGCCAATATAAGAGATTGCGTAATGAGTTTACCGGAGTTTTGACAGGTAAAGGATTGGATTGGGGCGGAAGTCTTATTCGTCCTGAAGCAACCGGTTATGGCCAGGTTTATTTTGCCAATGAAATGCTGAAAGCCAGGGGAATGGATTTTAAAGGAAAGATCTGTACAGTTTCAGGCTCCGGAAATGTAGCACAATATGCTTGTCAAAAAGCAACACAGTTGGGAGCTAAAGTGGTTACAATGTCTGATTCAGATGGTTATATCTACGATCCGAAAGGAATTGATGCTGAAAAACTTGCCTTCGTAATGAATATAAAGAATGTCAAGAGAGGTCGCATTAAAGAATATTGTGATAAATATCCAGAAGCTCAATATGTTGCAGGCAAACGCCCATGGGAAGTGAAATGTGATATCGCTCTTCCGAGTGCAACTCAAAATGAAATTGATGGAAATGACGCAAAGATGCTCATCTCAAATGGTTGTCTGCTTGTTTCCGAAGGAGCGAATATGCCGTCAACTCCTGAAGCTATTGAAGTTTATCTCGAAGCAAAGATCATGTACGGTCCTGGTAAAGCCGCTAATGCAGGAGGTGTTGCAACTTCAGGACTTGAAATGTCACAGAACTCTATGCGTTTGTCATGGTCACGTGAGGAGGTTGATGAAAAGCTCCACACAATTATGATAAATATCCACAAGAACTGCGTTAAATTCGGTAAAGAACCCGATGGTTATATTAACTATGTGAAGGGCGCTAATATCGGAGGTTTCGTAAAAGTTGCCGAAGCTATGCTCGCACAGGGTCTTGTATAATATTAAATCTGTAGATCAAACAGAGGCTGTCTCAAAAAAGACAGCCTCTGTTTTTTATCAGCTTATTCCGAACACGCGTCTCTAAGCCTCGTTAACTCATCCTGTTTTGAGTTGTCACCCGCTGCAGTATGCAGGTAAGAGAGCATTTCAAACATCTTTTCAATTATCATTGGCGGCTTAAGAGGAATGAAATAATTTTCCTGTGTCGGAAATTTCAGTCTTTTAAGCAAAACAATCAGTTCTTCTTTTGTGAAAACACCTCCCCTGTTTTCAGGATTCACGCAAAACTTGACTCTTGCTGAACCTGTATTATCAGGCTCTATCCAGGCGAGAAAATACCTTTCACCGGGCAGTAACAATCCAAATAAAGGCATCCCAAGACTCTGGGCAATTATTGTATACAAAATACCAAGAGAAATTGAGTAACCTGTTCTTACATCAAGAAGATTATTAATAAACAGATACTTTGCATCAGCTTCCTGTTTTTCAGGCAGTTTGAATTTATAATGATCAAATAAAATATGATTCATTACTTTGACTTTTTCAAGTGGTGTCAGATTTTCATTCAGTTCAATCCAGACATCCCTCCTAAGCCTGAGTATCTGTTCCCTTATAAGTTCAGTATTTAAACTCGGATATTGATATCTTGAGAAGAGGATATATCCCTCAAGGAGATCAGTATCTTTAAAGTGAGCCCATTTTACCAGTTCAAAATGCAACTGGTTAAACTGGATATTATGAATTATATCTTCAATTCGTTGTTGTATACCGGTGTCAAAGGTATTTTCCCATGCATTTTCTAAAAGCGGAACTGCAGAAGGGCCAATGTTGAATATTTGCTCTCTTACCTTGGCAAATGACGCATAATCAGGTTCATCGATCAAACTGATCAATGCCTGTAATTCTATTTCATTTCCAAGTGGTTCCATAATGTTTGTTTCTTAAAATTTAAACAAATAAGCAGGCAGAATTCTCACTCCTGGTTTCTATGCGCTATCAAAATTAATCGAAATATATACAGAAATTCAAGTGACAATGCGGGAAATCTAAGATAATAATTACTCAAAAAAACTTAAAATAAGTGTTCTATAAGTCTCTTTATCAGCTTATTAATTGAACCTTATCAAGTACTTCGCAAATGAGTTGTTCCATACGCTCATTATATTTGGAACTATGGGTTTTATCAACCCGGTTGGCAACAATATTTGTGAGTGTCAATGTATTATGACCCATCATCTTCCCCAAACCATAAAGAGCGGAAGTCTCCATTTCAAAGTTCATGACTTTATATTTTTCATACTGGAAAGATGCTAACATCCCATTCAGGTCAGGAAGATAAGTTGATAATCTTAATTTACGGCCTTGTGGTCCATAAAACCCCGGAGCCGTGGCAGTAATGCCATTGATATAACTATTACCCATTATTTTAAGTAGTTTGTCACTTGCTTCAATAATATATGGTTTTGGAAGTACTGATGGCCATGAAAGTTTACTGATAAGAGAATCGGTCATTTTTTGATCAATTACTTGATCAAGATTCCGATAGTAGTAAAGCATTCCATCTAAACCAAGTCCGTGTGTTGAGACTACTGTTGCGTCAGGTAAAAGCCCGGCTTGTAATCCACCTGATGTTCCAATCCGGATAATATTAAGTGTAGTATGATGGCTTTTTACTTCTCTTTGTTTAAGGTCAATATTGAACAGGGCGTCAATCTCATTCATTACAATATCAATATTGTCTGTACCCATGCCTGTCGACATAACCGAAATCCTTTTATTCCTGAAAGTCCCTGTATGTGTAATTATCTCCCTGTTTTGCCGTTTAAGTTCAATTGTATCAAAATGAGCTGAAAACATGGCCACCCGTCCAGGATCTCCGACAAGGAAAATATTCTCTGCGATTTCTCCGGGAGAGAGATTTAAATGATAAACGCTCCCATCTTTATTGAGTATTAATTCAGAAGGTTCGATGTATGCCATTTGATTTCAATATTTGTTATAACAGGCATATTACAGTAAATTTGCCATTTAACTGCAAATATAACTTTAATCGACATTTCAATGGATAATATCCTTGTGCCTTATGACTTTAACAGGCAATCAGAATATGCGTTGGAACAAGCATTGAATCTTGCCAGGCAGACAAAGAGCAAGATTACTCTACTATATGTCAATGAGTATCAGGGTTTTCTCTCTTCAATTTTTTCAGACCAGCAAGATGAAGAGATGCTTGAGAAGATCAATGATCACTTAGATTCAGTGGCCGCCCGTACAAGTTTGCGGAGCGGAGTAGATGTTGAAGCAACTATGCAAAAAGGCAGGATCTATTCGGTTATAATTAAAACAGCCGAAGACATTAAAGCGAGATTTATCGTTATGGGCTCAAGAAGCAACGAAGGCGATCCTGACGGAAAATCAATGCTTGGTGCAAATACTTCCAGGGTTATTCGTTCAGCTCCCTGCCCGGTCATTACTATCAGTAAAGGGAATCTGTATGATGGTGTGAGGTCCATTTTACTGCCAATGGACTTAACAAAGGAAACAAAGCAGAAAGTAGGCTGGGCAATTGAATTTGCTAAAATCTATGGAGCGAAAATCCGGGCAGTTTCGGCATTATGGTCTCTTAATGATCCTGAGATCATCAGTAAACTTAATATGCAGATGAACCAAGTTAAGAAGTTTATTGAAGATGCCGGGATTACTTGTGAAGCTGAAATAATTGAGAGTCCTAAAGGCGAAAAGACACATGTCCCTGCCATACTCGATTATGCGAAATCAAAAGGGGATGTTGATTTGATTGTCATCATGACACAACAGGAGTTTTCAATAGTCGAGTTTTTTGTTGGATCGCATGCACAGGAGTTTCTAAGATGCTCTGAAGTTCCGGTTGTTTCAGTTATTCCAAAAGAACTTGGATTCGCGTCTATCATGTCATGAAAACAGAGATTATCACAATCGGCGATGAATTGCTGATCGGACAGGTGATAGATACCAATTCGGCCTGGATGGCGACAGAATTAAATGCTATCGGAATAAAAGTTGTTCAGATTACATCTATTGGAGATGATCATGATCAGATCATCTCGGCATTGAAAGATGCAACAGGGCGTGCAGATATTATAATTACAACAGGTGGCCTAGGTCCAACCAGGGATGATATTACCAAGCTGGCAATTTGCGATTTTTTCAAAACACATCTTGTTTTTGACGAGGATTCATATCACAATATCGAACGCATCTTCAATCTCAGAGGATATAAGATGACAGAGTCAAACCGAAGGCAAGCTGAAGTTCCTGCATCGTGCAGTCCCCTTTTAAATGAAAACGGAACTGCTCCTGGTATGCTGTTCAGACAAAATGGACGGATTTATTTTTCCCTTCCCGGAGTTCCATTTGAAATGAAAGCGCTGATGACAAGGCAAGTTATACCTTTACTTAAACCATTAAGTAATAAAACCATATTGCATAAGACAATTCTGACTCAAGGAGTAGGAGAATCATTCCTGGCAGATAAAATAAAAGATTGGGAATCTTCTCTGCCTCCTAATTTTAAACTTGCTTACCTGCCTCAACCTGGAATGGTGAGATTACGCGTTACAGCCACTGGTACTTCTGCTGAAGAGTTAAAGAAATCACTTGGTGAATACATTACCCTTCTTTACTCACTTATACCGGAATATATTTTCGGAGAAGATAATGAAAGTCTTGAATCAATTCTTGGCCAACTGCTTAAAAACCATAATCTGACATTATCCACTGCCGAAAGCTGCACCGGAGGTTCAATCGCCCAAATGATAACTTCTATACCGGGTAGTTCTGCATATTTTAAGGGCTCCATTGTTTCATACTCCAATGAAGTCAAGGTTAATACACTTAACGTAAAAGATTCAACAATTGCTAATTATGGGGCAGTTAGTCGGGAAACCGTAATTGAGATGGCTGAAGGAGTGAAAAAACAACTTAATACTGACTGTTCAATTGCGGTCTCAGGAATAGCCGGCCCGGATGGGGGAACTCCTGACAAACCGGTAGGAACAGTTTGGGTTGCGGTCATTACACCATATTCAGGGGTTGTAACTAAGAAATTTCTTTTTGGTGAGAACAGGGAACGAAATATAAGGAGAAGCTCATTGGCGGCATTGGATATGCTTCGTCAGGCACTTAAGGGAATTTGATAAAAAATCGGTTTCTTCCTTTTAAATAGCTGAAAAGTAAGTAATTTTACAGAGGCTTAGCATCTTAAAGCCTTACTTGTTTGATGCTTCAGTTAAATTATTAAGATTACTTGAAATGCAACCAGAACCTCAGATTACTCAACAAGAATTGAATGGTAACAAGGTAACTGAAACCCAATTCCATACAATCTGTAATCTTTGTTCTGTAGGTTGCAGGTTGAAATTATCTTATGATTCTTCAAAAGCAGTTACTGATATCAGCGGAGAATCAGGCCTTATAAACAGCGAAGGGGAATTCTGCAGTTATCCAGCTAATGGTTATCGGAAAGTAACTAAGTTAAACCGCATCATTGAGCCATTAATACGTAAAAATGGCCAATTAGTTCCTGTTTCATGGGAAGAAGCACTTGATAGATTATATAAGGAGGTCGAGGAAGGGGACCCATCAGAAAAGGCATTTTTTGCCGGAGCACGACTTACCAATGAAGAACAGTACCTCATTATGAAGATTTGCAGGGGTTGTGCAAAATCAAATAATATTGGCAGCTTTCATTACTTCGGAAGAGGTACTGGTTACACCAAACTTTCAAGGGCAAATATTCCTTTTGCGGAATTAATCGAATCGCAAAAAATTATAATTATTGGCGCTGAAGTCAAGAGAGATAATCCTGTTGTGGGAGACTTTATATTCAAAGACAGAAAAGATTATAAAATCCCAGTGTCCCTTATAACTGATAGCAGGTCAAGTGATCTTATCCATTATACTGATGAGCAATTATTCCTTAAATCGTATTATCATTTTGTAAAAGCAGTCAATTTCTATATTGTCTCCAAAGGTTACGAAGACAAGCAATATATTTCGAACCTTATTGATAACTTCGAAAAGTATAAATCATCCTTGCTTGCGAATGATTACAGTTCCCTTGTCAAATCTTCAGGTGTTAGCGAAGACACAATTGCAAAGTTTGCTGAAGATTATAAGAATGAACCACACGCCGTCATCGTCTTTTCGGAAAAGGAGCTATCAGGTCATACCTGTGGCGAAATCTTCAATCTCGCCCTGCTTACCGGTAAACATGGACGTACCGGGGCCGGCCTGATGCTCCTGAAGGAAAACAACAACTCCCATGGCTTACATGATATGGGTGTTATGTGGAATCTTGGTCCTGGGGCAGTTCCCTGGGATGATCCATTCCAAAGAAGTACAGTTCAATTTATCTGGGGGTCAAAAGATTTGCCTATTGATAAATTTCATGCGTTTCAGAAAATGCAGAATTCAGGGTATGAAAAAATCTTTATTTTTGGAGAAGATCCTATCGGATGTGCCATTGATGACGAAAGAATCACTGAACTGTTGTTGAAGAGCAGGTTTATAATGGTACAGGATTATTTTCTAACTCCCACTGCTCAATTAGCAAGTCTTGTATTACCTGCCTCTTTGCCCTATGAAACAGGTGGAACATTCACCAACAGTCAGAGGGTAATCCAAAAAGTGGATAAAAGAATTAATAGCCCTCTCGAATTTGACTCCTGGAAACAATTAGAAGAAATCCTTGCAAAATACGGTTATGGCCGATTTGATACTATTGACGACGTAACCTTTGAAATTGCATCACTCCTGCCAAAGTTTTGCACCTCGAGTAAACTTCTATTTAGAATAACTGATGAAGATAATCTAAATCCATTATTCAAATTTGGATGCAATGCGCTATTCAGGGAAGCACAACAATCCTGAGGTTCTAGAATTCTCGCCTTTAGAATTTAACTTCTTTTAATAATTTCATTGCTTGCTCAAGCAATTCCTCTGTAAAGTCGAGATGCGTAACGAACCGGATAGTATATTTATCGAAATCAATACAATATAAGCCATGTTGTTGTAAACGGGTAACAACCATGATTGCATTTAGTGGTTCTTTAACAGAGAAAAGTACAATATTGGTTTGACATTCATAAACTTTATCCACCCAGCTTAAAGAACTCAATAGTTCAGATAATTTCTTTGCCCTGGAATGATCTTCTTTTAACCTTTCAATATGATTGTCAAGGGCGTATATGCCTGCTGCTGCAAGATACCCTGCCTGACGCATACCACCACCAAATACTTTACGGACGCGGCGTGCCTTATTAATAAATTCCTTATTACCTATTAAAACTGATCCAACCGGAGCACCCAATCCTTTGGATAGACAGATTGAAATAGAATCGAACAATTTGCCACAATCAATTGGAGATTGTCCGGTGATAGTCAAAGCATTAAATATCCTGGCGCCATCAAGATGAAACTTCAGGTTATTTTCCATGCATATTTTGGCAATATCTGTCAAATTGTCATTATCATACACGGAGCCCCCACCTTTATTCATTGTATTTTCTACTTCGACCATTGCTGTGGGAGGACGGTGGATATCATCTGAATTAATATGATCAAGGACATCCTGTGGAGAAATCCTGCCCCTGTCACCTTCAAGCAAGCAGACTGAAGCTCCTGAATTCTTCATGATTCCACCTCCCTCATAATAGTAAACATGAGATAGTTTATGCAATATTATTTCATCACCCGGATGAGTATGTACATTTACAGCTATTTGATTGGTCATGGTTCCGGAAGGACAAAATAAACCGGCTTCCTTTCCAAACATTTCGGATATTTTTTCTTCCAATGCTTTTACAGTCGGATCTTCACCAAATACATCATCACCAACCTGCGCTTTAAACATAGCTTCAAGCATACCTTGAGTTGGCTTGGTAAGCGTATCACTTCTTAAATCAATAATCATAAGGGTATTTTTAAGCAAAATTAGTGGAATTAAACAGTATGGCGATTAGCAGAATCGTATAAATATCACTATTTAACGATATATTCCTGAAGTCTTTTTTTGAATTTCCAACATGTCATTTGACGGGTGTTCATTTCACGGGAGAGCTCATAAGTTGAAACCTCTGGTGAGCAGCATATTCTGTATGCCAATTGAAAAGCATCGATAATATTCAAACGGCAGTGATGGAAAAGTGTATGCGCCGTAGCTGATTCATCAGTTTTGCATTTAGTACATCTCCTCGAATATAATGACTTACCCTCACAATAATGGGTATGACCACATTTATGGCACACAAACCCGTTCTTCCATTTATCATCTGCTATCGCTTTAAGGCAGGCAGATTCAGTATCAAAACGGTTTTTAAATTCATCTAACGATTTTAAGCCTCTAAAAGTGTTCTTTAAATCCATGCTTTGAGAACAATAAACTAATTACACAAATGCTTTGTCTAAACTTAAATACCCTATTTTTGTTAAATCGCTGATTTTTAAGGGAAAGTTTATTTTTAGAATACAAAGTTAAAAAAAATTAGTGATAAATATGCGATTTAAGAAAAAATTGCATTATTTTTGCAATGAATTTGAAAATAAATATTCAAAACCCAACAATGAAACAGATAATTCTATCCCTTTTGCTGATCGCAGGTGTGACTATTACAGCGTGTACCCAATCAGGAACCAGTGGTAATAAAGATATTTCAACAACTGCAGTTTCTGCTAATGAAGGAAAAGTCATTCAAATGGATAAGGCAATGTTCCTTGATAAAGTGTTTAATTATGAAACGAGTCCTGATAAATGGTTATATCGTGGCGACAAACCTTGTATAATAGATTTCTACGCCGATTGGTGCGGACCATGCAAAAGAGTTGCTCCGATTATGTCAGAATTAGCAGAGCAGTATAAGGATCAAATTGTAATCTATAAAGTAAATACTGACCGAGAGAAAGAATTAGCCGGGGTATTCAATATCAGGAGTATTCCTTCCATTCTTTATTGCCCGGCTGAAGGACAACCAACCATGACCATGGGTGCACTGCCAAAAGCTGAATTTGAGAAGATGGTAAAGGAGATTCTTCTTGCAAAACCAGTTACAACCAATTAAAAGAAACTAAAACTGAATGATTTATTAAAGTATTAACCTTTGAAGACAAAATAATGGAACATTTGACAGCACAGGCCTTTAAAGAAAAGGTCTTCAACTATGAGAAAAATCAGGATTGGAAATTTGAAGGAAAGCTTCCTGCTATAATTGACTTTTATGCAGATTGGTGCGGACCTTGCAAAATGGTAGCTCCTATACTTGAAGAGCTCTCTGAGGAATATAAGGGCAAAGTGGATTTTTATAAAGTGGATACTGAATCTGAGCAAGAACTTTCATCAGTTTTTGGTATCAGGAGTATTCCAAGTATGCTATTCTGCCCGGCTGACGGACAGCCAAGAATGGCTGCAGGTGCTTTGCCAAAGTCAGCTTTAATTCAGGCTATTGATGATGTTCTGTTACAACCTGCGAAAAAGTAACTTATCCAGAAATAAAAAAGGCTGCCTATCCGGCAGCCTTTTTTATTTCCTATAATTAGATACCTTCGTAATAAAATATTAACTGATTTATTTCTACCAGAAAAAAAAATGCCTGACAGAGCCGGCGGAGTTGTGCTCCCTCTTTCTTACCTTCCTTCGATTGATCAATATTGTTTCCTTGCTCAAAATCAAACAGTCTCATTTGAAGTATATGAAACCTTTCCAAAGCAAACCTGCAGAAACCGGACCTGGATCCTTTCAGCGAACGGAGTTTTTAGACTAACGGTTCCGGTAATAAAACCAAACGGAAATAAAACAAAAACCGCAGAAATTCTTATTGACTATAAGACACATTGGAACATTATTCACTGGAGGGCAATAAGTTCAGCATACAATAAATCGCCTTTCTTTCTGTACTATCGCGATGATTTTGAACAAATATTTTTAAATCCACATGAATCACTTATCGGTTTTAATTTGTCATTGATTGATTTAATCAATAAATTTCTCAAAATTCATACTCCTGTTGAATTGACAACCGGGTTCATTAAGAATTATGGTTTGATGGAAGATAAGCGGTATTGTGACAAAAATATTTCTTCTACCCATTTTATACTAAAACCGTATACTCAAGTTTTTAGTGACAGGATGCCATTTATATCCAATCTTAGTATTATTGATCTACTTTTTAATGAAGGACCTCTTGCTCTTAATTATCTTCAGGAAGCTCAGGTTAACAACTAATTTTTTACAGGGCGGGATACTCTATCCTGATATGATAGATCGTCATCAGTCTGTTTTTAAGTATTTTTTTGATGCGGGTAATATCCTGGAATGTTAAATCAGAATTACTAAACTGGTCGTCTTTAACCTGTGTGTCAATGACCCTTTCCACAAGTTCAGAAATTGAATCAGAAGTCGGTCGGTACATGCTTCTCGACGCGGCCTCAACAGAATCAGCCATCATTAATACAGATGTTTCTTTTGAAAAGGGAACGGGTCCGGGATATTTGAAAGGTTTATCACTAAATTCTTCTTCAGGAAATTCAATTTTTTTCAGGTTATAAAAATATTCTGCACGACGGGTCCCATGATGGGTTCTGATGAAATCAACTATGACATCGGGAAGGTTGTATTTTTTTGCCAGTTCTATTCCTTTATAAACATGCCCTATAATAATCCGACCACTATCCTCATATCCCAGTTCATCATGAGGATTCATTGATGATGTCTGGTTTTCAATGAAATACATGGGCATATCCATTTTTCCAATATCATGATATAATGCTCCTGCCCTTACGAGAAGAGTATTTCCGCCTATTGCATAAACGGCTTCTTCAGCAATATTGGCTACCTGAAGGGAATGCTGAAACGTACCCGGAGCATATTGCGATAGTTTACGAAGCAAAGGACTGTTGGTGTCAGATAACTCCATAAGTGTAACATCTGTAACCAGTCCAAACGCCTTTTCAAAAATAAAAATAAGGGGATATGAGAAAAGAGTCATTAACGCATTGCCTGCCATTAGTATAAATGGCCTTGTAGAAATATTTTCAAGACTGCCGTCCTGTATTAGCAGCATTCCTATATAAATTGCTGCATATGAGGTGAAAATGGCTGCTGCTGTAATAAAAAACTGAGAACGCCTTCTTAATTCTGCAACACTGATAATGGCAATCAATCCTGTGATCAATTGCATAAAAACAAACTCGAAAGCATTTGGTACCATGAAACCGGTTAATATCAGGGTAACAATTAATACAAAATAAGCAAGGCGGGTATCAAAGAAGACTCTGATAATAATCGGGACAAGGCAAAACGGAAGAAGATGAATAAGCTGACTATTAGTCCGAATTGTGAAACTCGCAACACTCACCATCAGTAAAATTAGCAGGAGCATCAATACAAGTTTCTTATTCTCAGCAAAAAGATCCTTTCTGAACGAGATCATGAATAAAATGAAAGCAACCATCGTTAAAGAAATCAAAAGACCCTGCCCTGCAATTATATTAATGTATTTAAATGTGGTTCCTAGTCTTTTTTCATAGTCTTTCCTCAAAGATTCCAGAATTTGGTATTTTTCAGTATTGACTAATTCTCCACGCGAAATAATTCTTTCACCACGTTGTACCATACCTCTTGTATCTGGAATCTCTGATAAAATTGCTTCTTTTGCCCTTAAGGTAGTTTCTTCATCATATATAATGTTCTGTTTGATAGAGCCAATCAATACATTATAAATAAGATCTTTATCCCGAAAAGTTGAATAATCGATCAGGCTTCTAATGTATTTTTCAGCAGTCTGTATAGTAAATAGTTTGGCCAGTGGAACCTGAACAGCAGTATTTCCATCAATTACCCATATTAGGTAGTCGCCAGGTTTATCGTTGATCTCATTAATAACATTAATGATACCTCTTGAAAATATGGTATCAATGATTGATAGCATTAAATCCAAGCCCTTAATTTTATCTTCAGGGGAGGATTCTCCATAATTATCTTTCCAACGTGTGTTATAATCATTAACAGCATGGTTGATCTGCGCATCGGTGAAGGCATTATTCCTAATAAAGTATGGTCTTAATTGCCTGAGAGCAGTCTCTTGTTCGTGTTTTAATTCATCAACAGGTTTAAGTATTGCGAAATCAAATTGTGCAATCAAGTCCTCGTGTTGCCAAGGTTTACCTTTTTGATATTCATACCGGAATTTTCCTTCACGGGGAAAGACGAGAATCAGTAAAGCTATTACCAGCCCGAATAGTGTAATCTTCTCAAGAAGATTATAATTATTCCTCAGCCAGATAAGGGTTTTTTTCATAAAATCAAAGAGGATTCAAGTGTATAACACCTAACCATAGCAAAGATATTAAAATTCGAAAAGTTATTAACAACGACTGTAAAGGCAATGGTGCATGCAATTAATTGAATATATTTGCTTTACTTGAAATTGCTTAGCATGTCAACCGGAAAGTGCTATCTTTCAATAATTCCTGTAAGGCTTGAACCTAGCGGCAGATCTGCAATGGTCAACCAGCTTTTGTTTGGGGATACTGTCAATGTGTTGGATAAAATTCCTAATTGGGTAAAAATAGCATCAACTCATGATAATTATGAGGGATGGTGTGAAAGTAATCAGCTGACCTTTAGTAAAGAGAAAGAATCAGATTACGATGAAAAATTAGTTAACGATATTACTGCCACATTTCAGTCAGAAAAAAAATCACTTACACTAGTATATGGAAGTTCTGTTCATTTAAAAGAAGGAGGGGTTTATATTGGTGATGAGTTTTTTAAACATATGGCTGGCGACTTGTCCTTACCACTTAGTTTAAATGGCGATAACCTTTTAAACAGGGCTACCGCATTAATGGGAGTTCCATATTTATGGGGAGGGCGTTCACCTTTTGGCATCGATTGTTCAGGACTTATCCAAATAGCATTTAAAATGACCGGTATGGCATTGCCCCGTGATGCATGGCAGCAGGCAGGATACAAAGGTGAGTATATTGACCTGATTGACGAAGCCAAAGCAGGTGATGTAGCTTTTTTTGATAATGAAGAAGGAAGGATTATTCATACAGGAATACTGACAGGTGGCGGAAATATAATTCATGCGAATGGTAAAGTTAGGGTAGATAAAATTGATCATCACGGAATTTTTAACACCGAAAGCAGGAGTTATTCACATAAGCTTAGGATCATCAAAAGATTTGGCAACTATTAATTTATTGATAATTCCGATGATTTCACTATACGTTGCATTATGCCAATCAAAAGGACTTTGTAAATTTGCGCCCTGAATAATAAGACAGTCACACAAATGAAGTAAGGCTATCAAACACATTAGTTTTTAAAATAGTAAAGTAGCATATTAAATCTAACACAAACAACCCAATTAACCTTAATCACATGAGAAAAAAAGACCATTTCATTAGTCAGGCAATTAAACATTTGGTGTTTATTGCTTCGTTTCTGATGATTAGCTCTGTAACCATCGCACAGGTTACAACAGCAGGTATGAACGGACGTATTGCCTCAGCTGCCGGTGAAAGTCTACCTGGCGCTACTGTAATAGCTGTTCATACTCCTTCAGGAACACAGTACGGAACAACCACCGATATGGAGGGATACTACCGTATTCCAAACATGAGGGTTGGAGGTCCTTACAATGTTACTGTCAGTTATGTTGGATATCAGACAGTCAGCTCCAATGATGTTAACCTTAATCTGGGGCAAACCTTTAATTACAGTGTTGTTCTAACTGAAGAAGCCGCTAATATTGAAGGTGTGGAAGTTATAAGTTCAAGAAGTGATCTTTTTGATGGTAACCGTACAGGGGCTGCAACCAACCTCAATAACCAAACAATTAGTGTAATGCCCACAATTAGCCGCAGCATTAATGACTTTACCAGGCTAACCCCACAAGCGAGTGTTGGCAACAGTTTCGCATCAAGGGATGGACGCTATAACAATATTACTATTGATGGTGCAAACTTTAATAACAACTTTGGGCTCAGCAGCACTAACCTGCCTGGTGGTGATGCTCAACCTATCAGCCTTGATGCAATTGAGGAAATCAGTGTTAACATTGCTCCTTTCGATATCCGTCAATCAAATTTTACGGGTGCTAACATCAATGCTATTACACGAAGTGGAACTAACACACTCACAGGCTCAGCCTATATGCTTTTTAGGGATGAGACCTTTAATGGAAAATATATTGGAGAGGATAGGCGTGACACCCTCACCCGCAGCGATAATACTGTTAATACCGTTGGATTCAGATTAGGTGGTCCCATATTAAAAGATAAACTCTTTTTCTTTGCTAATTATGAGTATGAGAAAAGATCTTATCCTGGCGTTCAGTGGAGGCCAAATGATTCAACTAATGGCATATACGAAGATGCTGATAAATTTATTTCAAGAACATCAGTAGAGGATATGCAGACGGTTAGTGATTTCTTAAAGGAAACTTATGGTTATGACCCGGGTAGTTATACCGGATTTGATAATTTCGAGAGTAAAAACCATAAAATCCTGGGACGTTTGGATTGGAACATTAACAAGAATAACAAATTTACCTTCCGTTATAATTACGTTAAATCAACAAATGACCAGGAAACCAATGCCACCAGTGCACCGGGCACACGTTCATCTTTTGGCCGTATAGGCGAACGATCAATGTCGTTTGGAAACGCAATGTATGGTTTCCTGAATACGGTTAGCTCATTCGCAGGTGAATTGAATACAATAATGGGAAACAAGGCAGCTAACAAATTCCTTGTTACATACACAAGAATCAGAGACACCCGTGACAGCGACAGCGATATCTTTCCTTTCGTAGACATTTATAAAGATGGTGATCCATATATGAGTCTTGGTTATGAGTTATTTACATTTGAAAATGATGTAAAGAATAACGTACTGACCTTTACCGACAATTTCAACTATTTCATGGGTAAGCATACTTTTACTTTTGGAGCATCCTATGATTACCTGTATTTTGGAAACAGCTATAAACGCTATGGGACCAGCTATTATCGTTATGCATCAATGGAAGATTTCATGAATGGTGCACTTCCAACTACATTCGGTCTTACCTATCCTTATGAAGGTGCTGGTGATGGTTACGCAGAACTTAACTTTGGGTATGCAAGCGTTTATGCCCAGGATGAGTTTCAGATGAATCCTGATTTCAAGATTACTGCTGGATTAAGGTTAGAAACTCCAATGTATTATGATGACCTGATTCCTAATCCTGCCGTCACTGACAGTTTGACATTCATTGATCTGGATGGCAATGATGAAACACTTGATATAGGAAAATGGCCTGATCCACAGATTCTAGTTTCTCCTCGTATTGGATTCAACTGGGATGTCAAAGGTGACCGCACTTTCCAACTCCGTGGGGGTTCAGGTATATTTACCGGAAGACTTCCTTTTGTATGGTTCACAAATCAACCTACCAACAGCGGAGTTCTTCAGAATACTGTTGAAGTTACAAAAATGGAAGATATTGAAGCTGATAGCCTTTACTTTAATGCTGATCCACTCTTCCATGCTTCTAAATTTGGAAGCCAACCGGGTGACAGAGCCCCAGGATCTATAGCAAAAGTTGATGATGATTTTAAAATGCCTCAAGTATGGAGAACCAATTTAGCAGCTGATTTTAAACTTCCATATTATGATCTGGTATTCACTGTGGAAGCTCTTTACTCAAAGGATATCAATGCAATAATACAGCGAAATGCAAATCAGGTAATAGCTGACAGCACATTCCAAGGAGTTGATAATCGTCCACGTTTCTTTAACAGAGGTCGTGTAAATTCTGCAATCAGTTCAGCTATGGTACTTGACAATGCAGAAGGCGGGCATGCCACTATGTTAACTTTCATGTTAACCAGGCCATTCACACAGGGATTGTTTGGAATGATATCCTATACCTTTACCGCTTCGAAAGATCTTACATCTAATCCAGGTTCAGCTGCATTTTCTGCCTGGAGCAGTAATCCAACAGTTCTACATCAAAATGCACCCGGACGCAGTTTCTCACAATTTGCTGTTCCTCATCGTGTAATTGGTGCACTTTCTTATCATAAAGAATATATCAACCATCTTGGAACAACAGTTTCACTTTTCTATGAAGGTGCTAATCAGGGAAGGATTTCCTATATCTATTCCAATGATATGAATGGTGATGGAAACGCTGCTGACTTGATTTATATTCCAGCTAGTGAAGGTGAAATAAATTTTGTTGATATTAAGGATAAGGACGGTAATGTAATTAATGATGCACAGTCTCAAAGCGATGCATTCTGGGCTTTCGTTTCTCAGGATAAATACATGAGAGATCATAAAGGCATGTATGCTCAACGCGCTGGTGCTTTGTTACCCTGGAGAAATCGCTTCGATGTCAAGATACTTCAGGACATCTTTGCTGATTTTGGAACTACGAGAAGATATACTCTCCAACTCAGTGTTGATTTGCTGAATATTGGAAATATGATTAATAGTGACTGGGGAACTGCTCAAAAACAAATACTCGGTAATTATGATATGAGCTTATTAAAATTTGCCGGAGCAAACAGTGAAGGTGAACCAACTTATAACTTTAATAAGGTAGGTTCTTCATTCCCAACATCATCATTTACTGATGTTCTCTCAACAACCAGCACATGGGGAGCCCAGGTTGGCCTTCGCTTTATCTTCTGATGAATTAAAGCTAATAAATAGTATAAGCTACTAAATAAAAAGAAGCTGTTCGAAAGAGCAGCTTCTTTTTTATAATTACCTGTCTCCTTAATCGATTCCTAATGGATTAGCATTAGAATAGCATTCAACTTCCTTCAACTTCGACTCAATATTGAAATGACTTTGCCTCAGCATCGAATAATTCATTCATATATCAATATTGAATCAAAATCAAATCAATATTGAGTCGAAGTTGAAGGCATTCCATTATAATTCGAATACTATTCCTGTCCTAATACAGGTGGTACCTGATGATACTTTTCAGGCATTAATGTTGGAACAACTTTGTTTTATTTTATATTTTAGCTGAATGAGTTCTCATAAATGAAAACTTTTTGGGTAGTCTTTATTACTTTGGCTTCGTCCATCTTGCTTTTATATTCCTGCCAAGATACAGACAAGCCTGAAGAATCCTTTAATAAGTCTTCAGATAAGACTAAACCTGCTGAATTCAAAAACCCTGCACATAAAATTATCAGAATTGATTCGGATGAAAAATCATTAATCAATAATAAGAAGTATACTCATTTGCTTAAAAAAGCAAATAATTTATCGGTTGATATTCAAAAAGCACGGCAATATTTTGAACAAGAAAATAATGACCTGAGAATTAATATAGAACAAATGGTATTATATAATGCACAGGAGATCTTTACGAGTATTGTTCATCCTTATGACAAGATTATAGTTAGTAATCCGGTATTTAATTCTTATATAACCAATTCCCATACTTTGAATATCGCTTTGGCAAATGACCTGTTTAATAACATCGATAGATATTATACTAATGGGATAATCGTAAAATACCAGACCCCTGCATTTGCTTTTTGGCGGATTAATTCCATCCTACCGGTATCGGTAAAGAACTCTGTAGAATATAATAGCCTTGAAATTCATCATGCTATGTATACTCCATATTCTACGAAATCTCCTCCACCGCTAAAAGATGACAGGCCATATTCTTCAACTTTATTGGTAAGATTTGTGAGGATGTCAGAGAATCCCGGAAAGGGCATAATTCAAAAAGCTTCCTTTGATATCGGAGTTATTGGACAAGCAGCATTAGGCAGCCTTATGCAAGAAGGAGTTCATGCCACATTACCTCATAATGATGAACCATTAGGATGGGAAACCCAGATTGCTAATGACCTTATATTAAACTATAATTATGAATTCGTCCGGAAATTATTTTCAGTTGGTGGCTTGCATTCATATTACCAAACTAACTTTTCGATCGGAACACTAGTAACAGATTTTTCAGCAGGATTAGGTTTCAAATTCGGGACAGACAAGTACTTTATATCACCATTACCGGACAACTTAAAAGACGTGAATTTAATATCCCTTAATAAGTTAAATTTTTCTTTTCAAACTAATTTTAACACTACCGTTGTTGGATACAACGCAACCTTAAATGGCGGATTGTTGAACAAGAACAATATTTTCGTGTTAGAGCCGCATGAGATTGAACGACTTATTTTCAAAGCTGATGCAAAGCTTTCAATCTCATACAGGAATTATGGAATTAATTTGGCACAATATTTTATCACTAATGAGTTTAAAAAAGGCAAAAATCACTCATGGGGCCAAATTGGTTTAAATTTTGAGTTCTGAACACTACTAATTATGATTATTGATCTTGCTCGAATAGCTTTTCTGGCAACATCTGTCCTGGTTGCAGTTGAAGTAGATAACCAGCAGGTGATCAACCAGGTAAATTCCAAAGAAGATAAAGAACTTACAATTCTTTTTGCAGGGGATATTATGCAGCATGGCCCACAAATTCAGGCAGCATGGAATGATTCTTCAAAATCCTATAATTACGGTACGTGTTTTAAATACATTTCTCCTATTGTTGAGGATTATGACTTTTCAATTGCGAATTTGGAAGTAACTCTTGCAGGGGAGCCCTATACAGGTTATCCTCAATTCAGTGCTCCTGATGAATTAGCCGTAGCTATTAAAAATGCAGGTTTTGATATTTTAGCTACAGCTAACAACCACAGTTGTGACAGAGGCGATAATGGAATAATCAGGACTACCAAAATACTTGATAGTCTTGGTATTATGAGAACGGGTACCTTCAGGGATAGTATTGATTACAAGGATAAAAATCCGCTCATCATAGAAAAAAACGGGATAAAAGTCGCACTGCTTAATTATACATACGGCACAAACGGATTGACCTTCACGTATCCTGCCATGGTGAATTTGATTGATGAAAATAAATTGGTCAATGATTTAAAGTTTACAAAAACACTCAAAACCGATTTCATTATTGTCTTTTTCCATTGGGGAAATGAATATGAGCTTAATCCTACTGAAGGCCAGGTCTATCTTGCAGAGATTTGCAGGAAACATGGTGTTGATGCTGTAATTGGTTCACACCCACATGTACTTCAGCCATTTGAATATTTTCAAAACCCAGACACTACGCAGCGTAATTCTCTTGTGGTTTATTCACTCGGGAATTTTGTATCTAACCAACGCGACAGATACAAAGATGGTGGAGCTATGGTTGGGTTTACACTGCTTAAAACATGGAATAAAGCCACAATTATCAAGCCTGAGTACCATCTTACATGGGTATATACGCCAATTGAAAATGGTAAAAAGCAATATTATATTCTACCAGTGAACATGCCGTTTAGCGATTCAGCCCGTATTGAACATGATAAAATTTCTGGTATCAGAGGCAACCTATCCAAGATGAATGATGAGGATGTGCTCAAAATGACTACATTCATAAATGATTCAAGAAATCACCTTAGCGCAAGTTCATATGCAATACCAGAAGCTTCTTATAAATCAGAGGAGAGTGATTTACGATAGATAAATTGTCCTTTTACAATAGAAAAAACAAGTATCTTTTCCCAGAGGTCAACTATTTGGTCTTATTCTGAGCGTCCGCTTTTATTTTATCTGCCTGCTGACGCGCAGTTGCCATAATTGCATCAGCTTGCTTTTGAGCTTCAGCTATAACTCCATCAGCTTTTTTATCGCCTTCGCTCCTTACTTTATCTGCAGCTTTTTTTGCAGCAAGTTCAGCAACCATTCCTTTTTTCTTACCTTCAGCAACTAGTTTATCTGCTTGCACATCAGCTTCATTCCTGATTTTTTGGGCAGATTTCTGAGCGGCAGCTATCAGTTGATTTGCCTTTAACTGGGCGTCATCAATTATCTTTTGCGCTTTTTGGTTAGCTTCTTCAATATATTTTCCAGCTTCCTCTTTAGCCTTACCAACGACTTCCTCTGCTTTTTCCTTAACACTTTCCTTAATGGTTTCTTTTATGTTAGAACCAATACTTTTAAGGCTGGTTGAGATCTTTGGATCTGTGACTGTGCCAGTTATCAATACAGTTACAGGAACTGTTTCACCCAGACTGAAATTTGCCCCTTTTGAATTAGCCTGTTTAACCAATCCTTGTAATGCATTATTAGCGGCTCCACCAAAAGTACTTCTCGGAATCTGCATGTCCATCGCATATTCCAGTGTCTGGTCAAATGAATTCCATCCTGAAATCTCTGCATTAATCTTTCCTAATTTCGTAGTAAATGGCTTAACAAATACCTTACCAGCTTCAATTTCGAATGAAAGGTTAATCTTATCAATTGACCATCGCTTAAATTCTTCCAATTTCAAAGCATCAGCAACCCGATTAAAAGCGGTTACATTGTTTATGACCAAGGCTGGAGAAGTTAGATTGCCTTTACCATGCATGGTAGCAGGAAGTGGCATCATATTAGCCCCTAGTTTTGTATTGATATTTAAATTTGAGCTGATTTTACCTTGAGTCTGCTTCGCTATAGGAGCGAGTTTTTGAACAGTAATAAAATTTTCGAAAGCTTCCCTGATCTCTATATTGCTGATATTCATTGTCATGTCAACTTCAGGCTCATCAGGAACTTTAGTTGAATAATATCCATTAAGCGTCATTTGTCCCTGCATTGTGTTGAATTTCAAGTCTTTAAGGGCAAGTACCTGGTCTTTAATCGTCAGCATACCTGTAGCATTAGATAGCTTAAGCTTATCATATAACACCTCTTTAAAAGTGGAATTCATTGTAAAGTCAATGCCTTTGGGTATTTCTACAATTGAGAGACCGGATGACGAGGTGTCAGTAACCGTTGAATCTTCGGCCATAAAATCATTCAGGTTGAAATAATTGGACTTTAAATTCATTGTTCCCTTTAATACACCTTTGTCAAAGGCATAGGCAAGATAATTAGTGATATTTCCAACGGCTGCAATATCATTATTACCAATCTTGACATTCATTACCGGCATTGAAATATTTGCTGGTGAAAGGTCAAATTTACCTTCAGAAATATTTATAGTCTGGTCAAGTGCTGAAGTTCTATATATCAGGTTGTTAATCAACATTTCTCCATCAGCGTAAAATTCATCAAAGCGCTGGTTTTCGGCATCTGACTGATTGCCCTTCACCGCAAAATCCGCGTTTATTAAACCTGACAATTTATCACCTTCCTCGAGGGGATAAACCTTCGACACATCTGCCAGATCAATTTTTCCTTTAACGGTTGCATCAATGTACGGGTCACTCACTGGTGTACGGGCATGAATTACAGCATCAACCGGATTACCCATCATTTCAATATGGAATTTATCGACATCAACTATGGTGGCATCAGGTTCGCCAGTTTTATTATCTATGATTGCTTCTATATTGATATTTTCAACAGCACCTGGCAAATCTGGGTACTTAAATCTTGCATCGGCTATCTTAAGATCAAGCCCAAAAGAAGGGATCTTTTTATCATTATAAATACCTTTAACATACCCTTTAAAACCGAGCGCACCTGAAGCATCAATTTTGTCAAAGTCTTTTGCATAGACAGCTGGAATTAATGAAAGGAAATGTTTGAATTCATTTTGAACAGCATTAAATTCAATATCCATATCATAATCTTCACCAGGCATTGCAAAAAAACCTTTTGCCAGCAATTCAAGGTCATTCAGGATCAGGTGAGCATCAGGAAAAGTAAACTTGAACTTATCCAGGTCAGCATTGATCTTAGAATCAAGTGTTGCCTTTGCTCCCGATAGGTATCTTACACCATCGTAATTTATAAGCAAATCATCAATAACGGTTTTCGTATCCAGGTCAGTGATCGTTTCAGTCAGGTCACCCTTAAGCGTGTGATTTATACCTTCGGCTCTCACAAAAACCGGGATTGACGCATCATCATAAATAAGGAATGAGTTTTTGAGATTGAGTTTTTTTAAGGACACTTCAAAAGCAGCAGCCGCGGTTGTATCAATAACTTCAGTTGTGTCTTCCTTTGCAATATCCCAGTTGGTCTGACCATTCTCCAATACTTTAAGGTAAATCCTAGCATCATTGATCTCAACAGTCTTAACCTCATAACTGTCACCCTTTAAAACACTCATCAGGTTAAGCGTAAGCATAAAATCAGGAATGCTGACAAGTGTATCGCCTTCAAATGTGTTTACGCCTATAATGCTTAAGGAATCGAGGCTGACCGAAATATTAGGAAAGTGTCGTATCAATGAAACACCTAAATCGGCAAATTCAACCTTCGCATTAAGATTTTCATTGGCTGCCTTTTTGACAGTATTGATAATCTTACCTTTAAAAGCAAAAGGTAATATAATTAACAGTGCTAATAAAATTAAAACAACAATACCAAGGACTTTCAAAAATCGTTTCATTTCACTTATATTTTAATAACAATATTCGGATTCTGAATTTCACAAGCTAAAGAATTGTGATTTAACAAGAATAACTATTAAATGTTAAAAATCAAATTAATTCAAAACCTTTGCTTCAGGTAACATATTTATCAATAATATGATACTTATTGCTAATTTAGTAATAAACCTTTTTGTTAGCAAGAATTTCAGATGAATAAAAAAAAGAGGCTGTCTTTGTTAGACAACCTCTTTTTGTTAACAAATTCGGTCTTAATTTGATTCCCTAAGCATTTTAAGCTTTGCTTCAAACATAACAAGCTCTTCTTTTGCTTTGCTGATTTTCTTTTCGAATTCAGATTTCAGGAGATTTGCTGTTTTTGAAGCTGCGAAGAAACCAATGTTGTTTTCCCATAGTTTGATATCTTCCTGAAGCTGCTGTATCTTACCAATCAGGAAGTTACGCTCCTTACTAATAACACGATTTGCATCAGGGGCATCTTTACTTATTCTTTCAAGGCGACTCCGATAATTCTGTGCTCCTATTGCAACTGAATCCATTTTGAGCTTCTCAAAGTGTTTATTAATAACATTACGGAATTCGTTCTGCAGACGTTCTTTTTCCTTAATTGGAATAAATCCGATTTCCATCCATTGCCTTTGAAAATCTTTTAAAGCTTCGATGGCTTGATTCCTGTCGTCACCAATTTCAAATGCTTTAACCTTTTCTATCAAATCTTGCTTAAGCTTTAAATTTTCATCCTCATGACTCTGAATATTCTTAAAATAATCAGTTTTGCTTGAAAAGAATTCATCACACGCTGCCCTGAATCGTTTCCAGATCCTGTCACTCTGCTTCCTTGGCACAGGGCCTATCTTCTTCCATTCGGCCTGAAGGTTTATCAGCTCACGAGTTGTATTTTTCCAATCAGTACTATTTTTTAAAGATTCAGCCTGTAAGCACAAATCCAACTTAAGATTGTAATTGTGCATTTGCTGCTCTTTAAGCTTATTGAAGAATTCCTTTTTAGCATTAAAGAAATTATCGAGTGAGGATTTAAACCTTGCCCAGATCTCGTTATTTTGTTTTTTAGGTGCTGGACCGATGGTTTTCCATATCTTCAATAATTCGGTGATCTGGTTTGATGCATCCTGCCAACCTTTTATTGAATCAATGTCCTGAACAAGCACTTGCTCAGCTTTTTCACATAGTATTTGTTTTGCAGCAAGGTTCTGTTCCTGACCATCCTGAACTTCGCTGTAATATTCACGGCGGCGTTCATTAATCTTTTCAGTAGCGCTCTTAAAACGCTCCCATAATTCATCTTTCTTATCCTGAGGTACAGGCCCTATTTCTTTCCATTCCTCATGATACTGCTGCAGTTGTTTAAATGATTTTATTATTGAAGTTTCAAGGAGCAACTCTTCAGCTTTTTCACAGAGCTGCATTTTTGCTTCAAGATTCTTTTTGAGGTCAAGATCTTTAAGTTCCTTATTTATTTTAACCTTATCAAAGAATTTCTCAACGAGGAAGTGGTAATTCTGCCAAAGAGTATTTATTTCATTCTTAGGCACCATACCAATGGTTTTCCATCTTTCCTGCAGATTCTTGAATTCATCATAGGTCTTTTTTAGAGTTTCCTCAGAATTGATAAGCACCTTAAGTTCTTCAAGTATCTGGTTTTTTGCTTCGAGGTTTTGAATTTTAACCTTTTCCTGCTCTTCGTTATATTTTGCTTTATTTGTTTTATATATATTGAAAGCTGCCTTGAATCTTTCTTCAAGCGGATCATCCTGTGTTACAGGTGCCTCAATGGGTGTCTCAGCATCTGGTTCTACATTTTGTTCAACAAGCTTTTGGTATTCATCATGTTTAAACTCTTTGTTCAGTTTGAGGAAGGCAACCTTAACCATCGCCACGTCAGTTTTAATGGCATTCACATTTGAATCCTTAACTAACTCTTCGAGTTTTTCAACCAACTGCTCCCTGGTATATCCTTGCAGTGCCTTGTTTGGCTCTTCCTCATGGATTTCCTCGATCTCATCAGATTCTTCTTCTTCTGTATGTTCCAAAAGAATCGAAGTTTGATCCAAATCTTTTACCTGATGATCAGCTTCTTCTTTAACAAGCTCATTTGTAACTGGTTCTTCGCTACTTGCCTTGCTAACGCGTTTTTTAGGTTTCTGTACTTTCTCAACAACTTCTTCTTTAACCGGCTCTTCAAGTGTAACCGGTTCCTGTCCGGATGAAGATTCTGTCGATCCATCCGAGGTTTCAGGTTTATCTGTTATCTCTTCTGTTTCAGCATTAACTGCAATTTGATCTTCTGCAAGAGTCACAGGTTCATGAGCCTCTATAGGTTCTGAAGCTTCTACTGTAACTTTTTCAGCAGCCTTAGCTCTGGAAGATCTTGGTTTTGAAACTTTTGCTTCATCTTGAGTTAAGGAATTCTCCTCCTGGTTGCTTACAACTTCTTCAGGATTCTGATTGTGTTGATCTTTGGTTTTCATCTAAGAATTCAAATGAATGATTAGTACTTTTTTAAAAATGCCTTACAGAGTTTACACCACTTAAATAATTGATAACTAGAGTGAAAAATGAAAACCCCGGTGGCCTGGACAATGAAGTATAAACTTTTTCTTTAAGTTATTGGATCATTTCATTATATAGGGTTGCAAAAATAACAATATTTTTAACCAAATCAGCTATTGAACTCTTTATTAATACAATAATTGACTTTAGGTTATATAAATGTTCTTATTTTTCCATCATTTTGATCCTTTTTTTATCAGAATCATAACAGATAAATCATGTATTTTATTTGAAGATTCTTAAAAAAGAGTGAAGGATAAAATCTTGAGCTACTCCTGATTTAGTTAAAAAGGTCGGCGGTTGAAGATCAGGTAACCAAATTTTAAAAAGAAAGATACTGGCTGATCTGAAATATTGTAATAATTTACATCCATACTTATTGGCCCGATTGGTGTGCGATATACCATTGTAGTAGAAGCCATAGGATTAAACTGTAATTGAGGGGAAGAGATAATATCGGATGTAAATGGATCCTTTCGTAGAACATCCTTTGCCATAAAAAGATATCCCTCAAGCCTGAAGTCCAGATTTTTACCTATTTTGTAAATATTTTTTAACCCAAATGCTGCAAATTTATTTGCCCTATAAACAGGAAAAAACCTTGTTACACTTTCAGGTATTGGCTGAAATGGAGAAGAAGATAATACAGATGCAGTATAATTAGAAAAATATGATTGTGAAGAATAGTTTATCTGCGCATAAAGCCCAAATCTAAACTTTTTGAATGTTGCAAAATAGTTTTCGTACTCAGCATTCGCAAGTATCCAGGTATGAGGTATTTCTAATATTTTCTGATCGGGGGAAGTTGTTCCGGGATAGTATGTCTCCGTCCCGCTGATCAAGTATGCTTTAAGGAATAATCTTGAACCACTATTTGGGTATTCTTTATAATTCAATGTATTGATTTCAAAGTTCAGACCTGGAGAAGCAAACACAAATTTAGTCCGGTCAATTTTATCAATACTGGTATAAGTATTGGTTTGATAATATTTGTCTACATTACTTCCCAAGGAGAGATCCATCAAAAATTTCCCTTTATTCTTGTATGGAAAACCAAGTGATATATAACCAAACCTTTCTTGTTCTATAAGAAAAAAGGGATCCTCATTGGCATAAAAGAAAGTGTTGGTATTGAAATAATTACATTTATTAAACACAAATCCACCTGTGAAATAGTATGGTTTTAGCTTAGGAACATCCATCCTCGCTTCAATCAGCGCCGAGTTATAAAACCTTCCAAAATAAGAATTGGCCCTTAATTGTACAGCCTGTCTTGACCAAAGAAAATATTTTAGTTGTAAAAATAGTTCATTAACTGAAGAAGAAGTAATTGCTCCTCCTAACTCTGTAACTAACTGGTTTTGTCTCTCGATTTCAATTGTTAAGTGAAAATTACCGGCGTCTTCTACAAAATCCAATTTTGGATATATATCCCCTACTTTCCCTTCTGCAACGAATTTATAATACTGGGGTTTGATCATTTGCAGGCTCAGTTTATTTCCTCCGGATTTATTAACAGGGAAGCCAAATGCTTCTCTGGATAATAATTGATCCATGTATTGAAACTGGTTCTTTCTAAGCCCTTTTATTTCTACAGAACCTATAGTTAGTTCGGGCTTTAATAAATTAAAAGCATTTCTTAACGAATCCAGTTGATGCTTTGTTCTTCTTTCAACCACAAATTGCCTTATTTCAGGTATCATTCTCTTTGCCTGAATATATCCGCTATCAATAAAAGCATGAGTATGGCTGAAATCAATAACATTCACATCCAATACATTAGGTTTTATCATTACACCATTATCGCAAATGACGTTAAAATTGCTTTTTTGCATCAGCATATTTTCAATCTGTGACATGATATCATTAACCTCCGGTTCTTCTGCATTTGAAGAAGCCTGGCTACCTATGATTATATCTGGATTGAAGTGAGAAACCATAATATCAGATGGAAAATTATTATACATACCTCCATCAAAAAGGAGTACGCTATCAATCCTTATTGGTTTAAAATAGAAAGGAAATGTCATTGATGCTCTGATAGCGCTGCCTAAATCCCCTTTTTGCATTACAACTGGTTGTGCCTTAGAAATATCTGAAGCCATGCACCTGAAAGGTACCATAAGCTTATCAAAGTCATAATTTGCCGCTGCACTTGCTGATGCGAATAACTCAAGAAAAGTAAAGTCCATCATTACTGGTGAAATCAGGTTAGTCGGAATCAGTGGTTTTATCACCGAGTCAACGTCAAACCTCAAATCTATCCATGCAGCAGTGGAAGGTGGTTCCTTGAAGTAAAATTTATACTTTGGATCTGTTTTACCTGTAGACCAATATTCAAAATCAGAGGATGTAATTAATGCTTCCATTTCATCAGGAGAATATCCTGCGGCATATAATCCACCAATTATTGCACCCATTGATGTTCCGGTAATGTAATCAATGGGGATTTCAGCTTCTTCAAGAGCCCTTATTACACCAATATGTGAAACGCCTTTAGAGCCACCACCGCTAAGCACTAAACCAACAGCCTGACCTGATGAAAAGCAGGTAAATAATACAAGAATGACAATTGTATTTAATCTTTTAATCATCACTCTTTCTCAGTCTAAACTGATTTTATTTAATGATATCTAAAGCCTGTGAAAGGTCATTTATTAAATCGTCGGCATCTTCAATTCCTACCGAAAACCTGACTAATCCGTCGGTGATCCCTGCTTTCAGTTTTGCTTCTGCAGATACTTTTGAATGAGTCATCGAGGCAGGATGCTGAATTAATGTTTCAACTCCACCAAGTGATACAGCCAGTATACAAAGTTTGACATTATCCATCAATATTTTGCCAGCTTCAAATCCTCCTTTCAGGCCGAAACTAATCATTGAGCCAAATCCATCCATTTGCTTCTTGGCAAGTTCATGTTGTGGATGTGATTTAAGACCCGGATATTTGACCCATTCAATTTTCGGATGATTTTCAAGGAAACTGGCGATCTTCATTGCACTCTCCTGAGATCTTTCTATTCTGATTCCTAAGGTCTTTATTCCTCTGATGACCATATAAGCCTGATGTGGATCCATATTACACCCAAGGGTGACCATCATGCTTCTAAGTTTTGTCCCTAAAGCTTTTTCTTTTGCTATGATCATGCCTGCAACAATGTCAGCATGCCCATTCAGGAATTTAGTCATTGAGTGTATCACGACATCAACACCAAATTCTATTGGCCTTTGCAAATAAGGACTCGAAAAAGTGTTATCAACTGCTACCAGGATGCCTTTTTGATGTGCAAAATCAACACAAGTTTTGAGGTCGGTAATATCCATTGTCGGATTTGCAGGTGTCTCAATATATAGTAGTTTTGTGTTTGCTCGTATTGCATTTTTAACTTGGTTAATGTCACTGGTATCAACAAAAGAAGATTCAACTCCAAATCTCGACCAGTGTTGTTCAAGAACAACTCTTGATGGTCCGTATACAGCAGCAGAACTTACAATATGGTCGCCCTTACTCAATAACGACATATATACCGTATTCACAGCTGCCATACCTGAGCTCGTAGCAATTCCAGTTACTCCTGATTCCAGATCAGCAACGAGTGTTTCAAGCGCATTTATTGTAGGATTTCCGATCCTCGTATAAATATAACCTGCTACTTCACCTGAAAAACATCGTGCTCCATGCTCGGCGTTCTCAAAAAGGAAGGTTGATGTTTGATATATTGGTACTGTAGCGCTTCCGAGAGGATTTTCATAATCACCACCATGGATCATTCTGGAGTTAATTCCTAGCTTGTTATTTTTCATTATTATTAGGTTAAAATTATTTACGATAAACTCAGGTAAAGCCTGCGAACACTATTAGAATTATAAAGCAAAGTTATTTATTCTTCTTCACTTTAAATGAAAAATCTTCAAAAATGGATTGCTTGGTCGATTGCCTGAAAATCCCTTCTTTAATTGATTTAATATCTTCAATTGTATAAAATGCCGTTGGATTTTGATCATTAATGATTGAAACGCAATGGCTTATTTCTTTCCGCTTAATAATGGTAAATATAACATCAACATTGCCCTGTGATCCTTCGGCAGCAACAGAAGTAACTCCATAGTTGTGTTCTCTTAATTTTTGAATCAAAATTTTGGAATTATTCCTCGGAATCACTCTAATCATAACGGTGCCAATGGATAGTCTTTCTTCGATGGTCATTCCAATAAAATTTCCCATAGCAAATCCACCACCATACGCTATATAGCACATCACATTATCAAGATGCTGCATTATCTGACTGACGGTTATTAACCATATTATAACCTCAAAGAAGCCAAGAAAAGGAGCAAGATGCTTGTATCCCTTACTTAAAAATATTAGGCGAATAGTTCCAATAGTTTGATCACTTATTCGTGCAAGAAAAATAAGTAGTGGCAGTATTACCCATGAAAAAAGTGGGGAATTTGACTGAAAGATCGTTATTATATCCATTATTTTTTTCTGAAAAGGCAAAATTAAAAATAGCTGACTGATTATAATTATGTCATTTGTATCTTTACTTACATAAATAAATCACATTTAAAATAATAACATCATGGAAAATGAAGAGATCAACAAAAGAGAGCCTGTTTCAATAGGTGATTGGCTAATAACATTGATTGTTTCAGCAATTCCCATAGTAGGTTTCATTATGCTTTTTGTATGGGCTTTTAGCAGCGGAATCCATCCAAGTAAGACAAACTGGGCAAAAGCTACCTTGATTTTCATTGCAATATTTTTTGTCTTGGGTATTATCTTCCTCCTCATTTTTGGCGCTGCAATGTTCGGTTTTATGGAAAATGAAATGATGAATACCGAATATTAACAAAAAAGGAGGTTGTGAATAAACCTCCTTTTTGGTATAATAAAAATAACTTATCACGCCTGAGCGGTTGGACCTCCTAAAGTAAAGGGAAGAACTGATTCTGTTTCCTTGATTGGACCGTGTACTGATTCAAATTTTCCAATATTTTCCCTTAATGCGTTCATTAATCTCTTCGCATGTTGAGGAGTAAGAATGATCCGTGCTTTTACCTTAGCTTTTGGAACCCCTGGTACCATTTTAACAAAGTCAAGAATGAATTCTGCATTTGAATGAGTAATGATAGCCAGATTTGAGTAGATTCCATCTGCTACTTCCTCACTTAATTCAATATTGATTTGATTTTGCTTGTTATTATCATTCATGATTTTCAGTTATTAAAGTTTACCTGATTTAAGCAACAGAACCAAATGGTTCTGTTGCTTATGATCAGTTTATTTTAAAATTCTTCGGCTTTTGAAGCTTCAAGTTTTTCGAATTCTTCCCTTGAACCTACTATCAGATCGTCGTACTCACGCAATCCGGTACCAGCAGGAATTAGATGTCCTACAATGACATTCTCCTTCAGACCTAATAGTTCATCACTCTTGGCATTAATAGCAGCAACAGTTAGAACTTTTGTTGTCTCCTGGAATGAGGCAGCAGAGATAAAGCTCTTAGTCTGTAATGAAGCCCTGGTAATACCCTGAAGAATCTGCTTAGCAGTTGCAGGTTGGGCATCTCTGGCATCAACCAATCGTTTATCACGGCGCTTTAACATTGAGTTTTCATCACGCAGTTTACGAGCAGTAACAATTTGTCCTGGTTTCATAACTGTGGAATCACCCGGATCAACAACTACTTTTTTACCATAGATACTATCGTTTTCATCCTGGAAATCAACTTTATTTACCAGCTCTCCTTCAAGGAATTTGGTATCACCAGGATCGGCAATTTCAACCTTGCGCATCATCTGACGTACAATGACCTCGTAATGTTTGTCATTGATCTTAACACCCTGTAGACGGTAAACTTCCTGGATTTCATTAACAATATACTCCTGGACTTTCATTGGTCCCTTAATTGCGAGAATATCGCTTGGAGTCATTGCACCTTCTGATAATGGGGTCCCTGCCTTTACATAGTCGTTTTCCTGTGCAAGTATTTGCTTCGAAGTTGGGATAAGGTAACTCTTTTCCTCTCCGGTTTTCGACCGTATAATGACTTCACGGTTACCTCTTTTAAGTTTCTTACCAAATGCAACAACACCATCAATTTCAGCAACTATTGCAGGATCGGATGGATTACGGGCCTCGAATAATTCAGTTACACGTGGTAAACCTCCGGTGATGTCCCCTGATTTTCCAATTGCCCTTGGAATTTTAACAAGTACTTCTCCAGCTTTTATTTTCTTTCCATCTTCAACAACAATATGTGCACCTACCGGAATATCATATACCCTGAGGTCAGAATTGTCACTTCCAACGATACGAATACTTGGATTCTTAGCTTTTTGACGTGATTCAATGATAACCTTATCGTGATAACCTGTTTGTTCATCAGATTCAACACGATATGTGGTTCCTTCAATGATATTGTCAAAAACAACTTTACCGGTTACTTCAGAGAGAATAACTGCATTATATGGATCCCAGTCGCTGACCAAGTCTCCTTTTTTGAGTTCAGTTCCTTGTTTGAAATAGAGATTTGCACCATAAGGTATATGAGCTGAAGCAAGAACAATACCTGTCTTTTTATCTACGACACGCATTTCAGCAGAACGGCCAATCACAATATCGTACTTTTTACCATCAGCATTCTCATACTCAACAAAACGAAGTTCATCTATCTCAAGGATACCATCGTATTTTGCTTCAATTTTTGAACTGATAGAAAGATTTGAAGCGATACCTCCAACATGGAAGGTACGAAGTGTAAGCTGGGTGCCAGGTTCACCGATTGACTGCGCAGCAATAACTCCAACAGCCTCACCCTTCTGAACCATTCTGGCGGTTGCAAGGTTACGTCCGTAACATTTTGCACAAACACCCTGTTTTGATTCACAAGTCAATACTGAACGAATTTCTACGCCTTCAATTGGTGAATCTTCTATTACTGCAGCAATATCTTCAGTAATTTCTTCACTTGCTGATACAATCAACTCACCAGTTTGCGGGTGATAAATATCATGCAGGGAAACTCTTCCAAGTATCCTGTCATACAAAGTTTCAACCACCTCTTCATTTTTCTTTAATGCGGTAGTTGTCAAACCACGAAGAGTTCCACAATCTGGTTCTGTAATAACAACATCCTGTGCAACGTCAACCAATCTACGGGTAAGGTAACCGGCATCAGCAGTCTTCAGAGCAGTATCGGCCAAACCTTTACGGGCTCCGTGGGTTGAAATAAAGTATTCAAGAACCGACAATCCTTCCTTAAAGTTTGAAAGAATCGGGTTTTCAATAATTTCACCACCTGTAGCACCTGATTTTTGAGGTTTAGCCATAAGACCCCTCATACCTGACAACTGGCGAATCTGCTCCTTTGATCCACGGGCTCCTGAATCCAGCATCATATATACAGGATTAAAGCCTTGCTTATCCTTCGAAAGGTTCTCCATCAAGGTATAAGTCAGACGTGAATTGGTATGTGTCCAGATATCAATGATCTGATTGTACCTTTCATTATTGGTGATGAATCCCATGTTATAGTTGTTCATCACCTCTTCAACCTCTTCATTAGCCTGGGCTACTAAGGTCTCTTTAACTTCAGGGACAATAACATCACTCAGGGTAAATGAAAGACCTCCATGGAAAGCCATGGTATAACCAAGGTTTTTAATATCATCGAGAAACTGGGCTGTTTTAGCAGTACCGGTATTTTTTAAAACATCACCTATAATATCACGCAGTGATTTTTTAGTAAGAAGCTGGTTAATATATCCATATTCAGCAGGAACTACCTGATTGAAAAGAACCCTTCCAACAGTAGTTTCGACTAATTTTTCAACCCAGTAACCTTCTTCTTTGATCGTGAGCTTTACTTTAATATAAGCATGAAGATCAACTTTACGCTCATTATAGGCTATAATAACTTCTTCGGGTGAATAAAATGTTCTTCCTTCACCAACTACCGGATGATCAGGAATTGATTTCCTCCCTTTGGTCATATAGTATAATCCGAGTACCATGTCCTGTGATGGCACGGTAATTGGAGCACCATTGGCAGGGTTCAGGATGTTATGGGATGCGAGCATAAGGATCTGTGCCTCCAGAACTGCAGCATTGCCTAATGGCACATGTACAGCCATCTGGTCTCCATCGAAGTCAGCATTGAAAGCGGTACAAACAAGTGGATGTAACTGGATAGCCTTGCCTTCAATAAGTTTAGGCTGAAATGCCTGAATACCTAATCTGTGCAAAGTAGGCGCACGGTTGAGTAAAACCGGATGTCCCTTAAGGATATTTTCCAGAATATCCCATACAACGGGGTCCTTCCTGTCTACAATCTTCTTAGCTGATTTTACGGTTTTAACGATACCTCTTTCAAGCATCTTCCTTATGATAAACGGCTTAAATAACTCTGAAGCCATATCTTTTGGAAGTCCGCATTCATTAAGTTTAAGTTCCGGACCCACCACGATGACTGAACGGCCTGAATAATCAACACGTTTACCTAACAAGTTCTGACGGAAACGGCCTTGCTTACCTTTCAAGCTATCGCTGAGTGATTTAAGCGCCCGGTTTGATTCAGTCTTTACTGAATTTGCTTTACGTGAATTATCGAAAAGTGAATCAACTGCTTCCTGAAGCATACGTTTTTCATTACGCATGATAACATCGGGAGCTTTGATTTCAATGAGTCTTTTTAAACGATTGTTACGAATGATAACTCGTCTGTAGAGATCATTTAAGTCGCTTGTAGCAAACCTTCCACCATCAAGTGGCACCAATGGCCTTAGTTCAGGTGGGATCACAGGTACAACTTTAACGATCATCCATTCAGGATGGTTTTCAATGCGTTTTTGAGCATCACGGAATGCTTCAAATACCTGAAGACGTTTCAGAGCATCAGCCTTCCTTTGCTGGGATGTTTCATTATTTGCTTTATGTCTTAAATCGAAAGATTCGCGATCAAGATCAAGGGTTTTCAGCAAATCAAACAATGCTTCTGCACCCATTTTAGCTACAAATTTCTGAGGATCGCTATCATCAAGATATTGATTTTCTTTTGGTAATGCATCCAGAACTTCAAAGTATTGTTCTTCTGTCAGCAATGCCATTTTTTCAATTTTCGCATCCTCTTTAAGTGTTACTCCATCCATAATACCTGGTTGCACTACTACATAGCGCTCGTAATATATGATAGAGTCCAGTTTCTTCGTGTTCAGGTTTAATAGTGCACCGATCTTGTTAGGCAATGAACGGAAAAACCATATATGCGCAACTGGTACAACCAACTGAATATGCCCCATACGTTCACGGCGTACCTTCTTCTCAGTAACTTCCACTCCGCAACGGTCACATACTATACCCTTATAACGAATTCTCTTATATTTCCCACAATGACATTCCCAATCTTTAACAGGACCAAAAATCCTTTCACAGAATAAACCATCTCTTTCAGGTTTATATGTTCTGTAGTTAATGGTCTCTGGTTTCAGAACTTCACCGCTTGAACGTTCCAGAATCATTTCTGGAGAAGCAAGACTTATGGTGATTTTGGAAAAATTACTGGAAATAGTGCTGTCTTTTCTGAAAGCCATATGTTGAATATTGTATTTACTTATTGATTTGAAAATTAAATTCTTGAACCTGATGGTATTCTGTTGAAGAAAACCATCAGGTTACAAAGCAATTTATTAATCGAAAGTAATATTAAGGCCTAAGCCTCTCAACTCGTGTACAAGTACATTAAATGATTCAGGGATCCCGGGTATCGGCATATTCTCACCCTTAACAATAGCTTCATAAGCTTTTGCACGTCCCATTACATCATCAGATTTAACTGTAAGAATTTCCTGAAGTATGTGCGATGCACCAAATGCCTCAAGTGCCCAAACTTCCATTTCTCCAAAGCGCTGTCCTCCAAATTGTGCTTTACCACCAAGAGGCTGCTGTGTAATGAGTGAGTATGGACCGATTGAACGAGCATGCATCTTATCATCAACCATATGATGAAGCTTCAGCATATAGATGTATCCAACCGTTGCAGGCTGGTCGAACGGTTCTCCTGTTCCACCATCTGATAAATATACACGGCCATTTTCAGGTAATCCAGCTTTTGCAAGATATTCATTGATTTGAATATCGCTTGCCCCATCAAAAATAGGTGTTGAGAAATTCAAACCCAGTTTCTTACCTGCCCAGCCAAGAACAGTTTCATAAATCTGTCCAAGGTTCATACGGGATGGAACACCAAGTGGATTAAGAACAATGTCAACAGGAGTTCCGTCTTCAAGGAACGGCATATCTTCTTCACGGACAATACGTGCTACGATACCTTTATTTCCATGACGGCCTGCCATTTTATCCCCAACTTTTAGCTTGCGTTTTTTAGCAACGTAAACCTTAGCCATTTGAACTATACCATTTGGCAGATCATCACCAACTGTGGCAACGAACTTCCTGCGGTTATACACACCGAGTATCTCTTTATACTTGATAATATAATTGTTAATCAAGGCCTTTACCAGGTCATTGACATCTTTATCAGTTGTCCATTTCCCTGGATTGACATTGAGATAATCAATACCCATCAACATCTTTTGGGTGAACTTAATCTTTTTAGGGATTACCTCTTCCTTAAAATTATTATAAACACCCTGGGAAGTTTTTCCGGAGACGAGAACAGTTAGTTTATCAACTAGTTTTGTTTTAAGGTCATGTGAATTTTTAGCAAATTCATCATCAAGAATCTTAACAACATCCTTTTCTTTAGCTTTAACTTTTCTGTCTTTAATCATCCGGGAGAATAATTTCTTATCCACCACGACTCCTTTCATTGAAGGAGGTGCTTTTAGGGATGCATCTTTAACATCACCGGCTTTATCACCGAAAATGGCCCTTAAAAGTTTCTCCTCAGGAGTTGGATCACTTTCACCCTTAGGTGTGATTTTGCCAATCAGGATATCCCCTTCATTGACTTCAGCTCCGATTCTGATCAAACCATTTTCATCCAGATCTTTCGTTGCTTCAGTGCTTACATTTGGAATATCGTTGGTTAATTCTTCGACTCCACGCTTTGTATCACGTACTTCAAGAATGAACTCCTCAATGTGGATTGAAGTGAAGATATCTTCTTTAACAACCTTTTCTGAAATTACGATAGCATCTTCAAAGTTATAACCTTTCCAGGGCATGAATGCAACCATCAGGTTACGTCCCAATGCCAGGTCACCCATACTTGTTCCGTATCCTTCACAAAGTATCTGGCCTTTTTTCACCTTATCACCTTTACGAACGATAGGGCGAAGGTTAATACATGTATTCTGGTTTGTACGTGAGAATTTCGTCAGTTTGTATGATTTAACATCATCATCGAAACTAACAAGCTTCTCATCCTCAAGTCGTGTATGCCGTATAATTATTTCTGTTGCATCCACATATTCAACAAGTCCATCAGCTTCAGCTGTTATGAGGACTCTTGAATCGAGAGCTACATTCTTTTCTATTCCTGTGCCAACGATAGGAGGTTCCGGATTTAACAGCGGAACAGCCTGACGCATCATGTTCGATCCCATCAAAGCCCTGTTGGCATCATCATGCTCAAGAAATGGAATCAAGGATGCTGCAATTGATGCAATTTGGTTAGGAGCTATATCAATCAGGTCAACCTTCTCCTTTTCAATAATGGGATAATCAGCAAGATATCTAACTTTAATCCTTTCATCGATGAAGTTACCATCATCATCCATTGGCGTTGTTGCCTGTGCAATGATCTTGTTTTCTTCTTCTTCAGCACTTAGGAAGACCGGTTCTTCAGATAAATCAACCTTACCATCAACAACTCTCTTATAGGGAGTTTCAATAAAGCCAAGCCTGTTAATCTTAGCATAAACGCAAAGTGATGAAATCAAACCAATGTTAGGCCCTTCAGGAGTTTCAATAGTACATAAGCGTCCATAATGGGTATAATGAACGTCACGAACCTCGAATCCTGCGCGTTCTCTTGACAAACCTCCGGGACCAAGAGCTGAAACCCTTCTTTTATGTGTTAACTCAGCCAATGGATTCGTTTGATCCATAAATTGTGATAACTGGTTTGTTCCGAAAAATGAATTAATAACCGAAGAAAGGGTCTTGGCATTAATTAAGTCCATTGGCGTAAATACTTCATTATCGCGAACATTCATTCGCTCACGGATGGTTCTTGCCATACGAGCAAGTCCAACACCAAATTGATTATATAATTGTTCTCCAACAGTACGTACTCTTCTGTTACTCAGATGGTCAATATCATCGACTTCTGTCCGGCTGTTGATCATACCGATCAG
>DATGZB010000031.1:0-56488 GCA_035297395.1 Lentimicrobium sp.
ACTGATTCACTTCGGTTTGATTCCATTCCCTGGTCAAATTTCAATTATGATTCCTTATGTGAGGAACCAATTGTAAACCACACAATATCACTGGACAGTTGCCTTATTGTGGTAAGCAATGATGATTATAAGCCTCCGGTAAGCAGCGCTTCCCTTGAATTAATTCCCTATCCGGTGCCTGTTGAAAATCAACTGGTAATCAAGCATTCAAACAGTCTGCAATTCAGGGATATCACCCTCATGTTTTACAACACTTTAGGTCATTTGATAAAGACTTTAAAAATAAACAGTGGCACCGATGCCTCAAAAATTGATGTTACCTGGTGGCCGTCAGGAATGTATGTGGCTGTTGCTACCAGCGGCGGTAAAATGATAGGTAATTGTAAATTAATAAAGGAATAAACAATGAGAACAATCACACTAGTAGTCATTTTCATCCTTGCCGGGTTAAAAGCAATGCCACAGGATAATACGACTCAGATTCCAATTGAGACTGAATTTAAAAACGGACTGATCATTTTTACATTACCCTCACCCTATTCCTCCCCTGAATTCAGGCCAATGGCGATTCCACGTTTTGTCACCACCCTGCGGACTTTAAAGGTTTATCCCAATACACTTTCAAGGGTTCAATTGCTTGAAGAATTGCAGAGGAGACTTTCGGTAACAAAGGAAGGTTCAGACAACACTGAGGCTCTTGATTATCTGAAAAATATAGCTTTATTTATCTATTTGAGTAATAACAATGTAACCAATCTGCCCTCGCAGGCAAGAACAAATTTAAATAGATGGAGTAAGGCAAATATTTCATTTAAGGAGGAACTGAAACTGGTAAGGGAGTATTTGAGAATGGCGGATGCAATGAAAGTCTAAAACCTGAAGACTGATAGTACATTTTCACTAATTTTGCGCCCTTAAACAGCGATGCCGCAATGGATTACAATTTCAGCGAAATAGAGCCTAAATGGCGCAAATACTGGTCGGAAAACAAAACTTACAAGACTGTTATTGATCATTCAAAACCAAAGTATTATGTGCTCGACATGTTCCCCTATCCTTCAGGGGCAGGATTACATGTAGGTCATCCGCTGGGATATATTGCATCGGATATCTATTCAAGGTATAAGAGACTCAAGGGATTCAATGTTTTGCACCCGATGGGTTATGACGCCTTCGGACTTCCCGCTGAACAATATGCCATTCAGACAGGGACGCATCCTGCCATAACAACTGAAAAGAATATCCGGCGTTACCGCGAACAGCTTGATAAAATAGGGTTCTCGTACGACTGGGACCGTGAGGTAAGAACCAGTGACCCTGATTATTATAAATGGACACAATGGACGTTTATCAGGTTGTTTCATTCATGGTATAATAAGGATACAGATAAGGCTGAAGCAATCAGTGAATTGATAAACCGTTTTGAACGATCCGGAAATATTGATTTAAATGCTTCTGCGGGTGAGGTTGACCGGTTTGATTCATCACAATGGAAGAGCTTTACGGAAAAACAGCAGCAGGAGATCCTGATGAACTATCGACTGGCTTATCTGGCCGATACAATCGTTAACTGGTGTCCGGCTCTTGGAACTGTACTCGCCAATGATGAGGTAAGTGAAGGGTTCTCGATTCGCGGAGGCCATCCGGTTGAACGCAAAAGCATGAAACAATGGCTGCTGCGTATTACTGCTTATGCCGACAGGTTGCTTGAAGGACTGGAACAGATAGACTGGCCTGAATCGATCAGGGACATCCAGCGTAACTGGATCGGCAGGAGTGAGGGCTGCACAGCTTTATTTGAGATCAAAGATTTTGACCAGAAGCTCGAGATATTTACAACCCGCGCCGACACTATGTTTGGGGTGACTTTTATGGTTCTTGCTCCGGAACATCCTTTTGTGATGCAGATCACAAAACCAGACCGAAAAGAGAAGGTTGAAGCTTATGTGCATTGGGCTAAGAACCGCTCAGAACGGGAGAGGATGACCGAAGTAAAAAAAGTAACCGGAGAATTTACGGGTGCTTATGCGATCAATCCATTGTCCGGTGAAGAGATTCCTGTTTGGGTAGCTGATTACGTTTTAATGGGCTATGGAACCGGTGCCATCATGGCTGTGCCCGGGCATGACAGCCGTGACTTCGCATTCGCACGGCATTTTAATCTGCCGATTATACAAGTTGTTGCGAAAAAGGGAGAAACCCCTGTTGATCCATCCTTATGGGAGGAATCGTTCGATGCCAAGGAAGGTATCATGATAAACAGTGGCTTTATCAATGGAATGGAAGTTAAAGAAGCCATCAGCGCCACTATCCGGAATCTTGAAGAGCGAGGCATAGGAAAAGGTAAAGTTAACTTCCGGTTAAGGGATGCTATATTCAGTCGCCAGCGTTATTGGGGTGAACCGTTCCCCGTGTTCTATAAAGACGGAATGCCTTACACAATTAATGAATCAAAGCTGCCGCTTGAATTACCTGCCGTTGATGCATACCTGCCGACAGAGACAGGTGAGCCGCCGCTGGCACGTGCACATAACTGGGTAAATGAGGAAGGCCATCCTCTTGAAACCAACACCATGCCCGGATTTGCGGGTTCCAGCGCTTATTACCTGCGTTATATGGATCCACGCAATAATGATGAATATTTCTCCAGGGAATCAGTTGAATACTGGAGGAATGTTGACCTGTATATGGGTGGTGCCGAACATGCCACGGGGCATCTGCTCTATGCGCGTTTCTGGAATAAATTCCTCTTTGACCTGGGCATGGTGGTAAAAGATGAGCCTTTCGCCAAGCTGATCAACCAGGGAATGATACAGGGAAGGTCGAATTTCGTGTACCGTCTTACAGGAACCAACAAATACATCAGTTATAATCTTGTTAAGGAAAGACAGGTACAGGCTATTCATGTGGATGTTAACATAGTACATAATGATGTACTTGATATTGAAGCATTCAGAGAATGGCAGCCACAATTCCAGGATGCAGAATTTGAATTGGAGGATGGAAAATATATATGCGGATGGGAAGTTGAGAAGATGTCCAAATCAAAGTACAACGTCCAGAATCCTGACGATCTGATCGAACGGTATGGAGCTGATACATTGAGGCTTTACGAGATGTTCCTGGGTCCTATTGAACAGGCTAAGCCCTGGGATACCAATGGAATTGAGGGAGTGTTTCGCTTCATGCGTAAGCTGTGGCGCTTGTTCCATGACCAAAACAATAATTTTGCGGTATCAAATGACGAACCCACACCCGATGAATTAAGGATACTTCATAAAACAATAAAGAAAGTAGCCGATGATATAGAGAGGTTCTCGTTCAATACGGTTGTGAGCAATTTTATGATTTGTGTAAATGAATTGGCGGATATTAAGAGTAACAACAGAACCATTCTTGCTGACCTTGTGATCCTCGTATCTCCATATGCCCCCCATATCTCTGAAGAGCTCTGGCATATGCTGGGAAATAAAGAAAGTGTCACAAAAGCTGCTTATCCGGAGTATAAAGCTGAATATACCGTCGAGAACACTTTTGAATACCCTGTTTCCTTCAATGGCAAGATGCGATTTAAACTTACCATGCCAAAAGATGCTGATCTGAAGAATATTGAAGCAGCCGTTCTCACGGCTCCAGAAGCACAGAAGTGGCTGGAAGGTAAAGCCCCGAAGAAAGTGATCATCGTGCCGAACAAGATCATCAACGTTGTCATCTGAAATAGTTCAAAGGTGATTCGATGTGGTTTTTACTTGTTTTTCATTGTTTTTACTTGTTTTTCCTTGTTTGTCTTAGGAACGCCGAATGCTCTGAACCCCATTGATCGCGTAGCTTTGAACAACCTTTGAACGCCGCAGGCTTTGAACAACCTTTGAACGCCGAAGGCTTTGAACCATCTTTGAACGCGCAGCATTGAACCACTTTTAATTTATCTTTGTTCAAGAAGCAACTTTCAAATCATGTATCATATTGGCATTATTTCAGCAAGCGTCAGAATTGGCAGGAACAGTCACAGGGCGGCTCTCTTCTTTAAGAATTTCCTTGAAACAAATAACATTGCGACTGCTGAGATCATTGACCTGAAGAAATACAACTTTCCGATTTTTGATGAACGCCTGATGTATCAAAAGAACCCTTTGCCTTCTGCACTTGATTTCTCGGAGAGAATAAAGAGAGCTGATGGAATAATACTTGTGACACCTGAATACAATGGTGGTTATCCGCCGGCAATAAAGAATGCCATTGATCTTCTTTATGACGAATGGTACAAGAAGCCTATAGCAATTTCCACATGCTCTGACGGAGTCTTTGGCGGTAGCCAGGTCATTACGTCTCTTCAGTTTTCACTCTTTAAAATCAGGGCATGGACCGTTCCGGCCATGTTCCCGAATCCTAAAGTGCAGGAGTTGTATGATGAAAATGGTGTTCCGGCAAAAGAAAGCACCGTTAAACGTGCCCACACTTTTGTTAAGGAATTAATGTGGTGCGTTGAAGCCAAGAAAAGAATGGAGGAATAGATTGTTCTTTGTTTTTAGTTCTTAGTTCTGGGTTCTGAGTTCTGAGTTCCGGATTCCGGATTCCTGATCCCTGATCCCGGGTTCTTGATTCAACCAGATTGAACGCACCGCTTTGAACGGTTGCTGAGCGTAGTTAAACGGAGTCGAAGCATTGAACGTGGAGCTTTGAACTACCTATGAACTACCTATGAACTACCTTTGAACGCCGAAGGCTTTGAACCCCTCGACTAAGCTCGGGGCATCGCTACCTTTGAACAACTTTCACCCTGATCCCTTCCGAATGTGCCGCAAATTCCGGTGCATACATGCACTGGATGGTTGTTATACCATTGGAAAATTCACCAGCCTGTGATACAACCAGCCTGTATTCAAAGACATGAGTACCCTTGGGTAGCCATGAGATGAAGAAGTTTGTGGAGGCATCCCTTGCGCTCTGGTAATATCCCAGACCACCCTTCCACTGATAACCTGATAAAGTAGTTACCGGTTCAAAGGATGCTGCTCTCATATCTTTGAGGTGGACGAATTCAAGATCACGGTCACTTCTGATCTCAACCCTGACTGTCAGCTGGTCGCCAACGGTAAGCTGGTTTTCAGCAGTGATTTTCTTAAGACGCTCGCCTTCAGGCGTAAACTCTTTAACAAAGATCTCCTTCGAGATGGATAGTGGCGTATTGGCTGCCTTAATCTTATCAAGGTTCTCGAAATACTGGAAGTACATGGCACCCCATGCAGGACCGGCATCTGATTTGGCAACAGTAATGTTTCCCATGTCAGGCTGTATCTCGTTTCCGCTCCATGATGTCTTAAAGTAGCCGGTACCGGCTTCTGTTTGAACTCCCGGAATATTGCCTGAAGTCAGGTCGATCAATTCGGCGCCTGAACGTATGATAACAGATGGTTTCGTGTGCAGCCAGTCGGTTCCCCTGAGCAATAAAGCATAAACTGCTTCAGCGGTAGCAGTCGTCGTAGGCCATGATTGTGTCTGCTTCTGTTTAAGGAGCCATGTTTTCATCCTGTCGACTTCATTTATTTTATCATCAGTGCCATCGAACCTGCCCATTGCCTTTCCTCCTGACTTTACAGCCATTTCTTCGAAAAGCTCAATCATAATGGCTTGTGTTTCAATTGGTGCCTGATACCAGTAAAAACCACCGGTATTGTCACGCCAGTAAGTTCCCATTTCCTCATTGTTAATGGATTTTTCCTTCAGGGAAGCCATTATAGATGAGGCTGTTTTTGCATCACCCATTCGTCCAGCCCATAATGCTATCATTGCCTGTGCGTATAAACCCTTGTTATTCCAGTATTTCCGGGCTTGTCCACTGTAATATGATATTGCTTTTGCTGCATTCTCTGAAGGCTCGGCAATTCCGCTGAGGTATGAAAGTGCATAAAGGAATTGTATCTGTTCATAGCCAAGGTGGTCATTTTCAAGGTATTTGTCAAATGACTCTTTTATATTGCGGTTTGATCCTGGCTGCTTTTTATTATAATATGTCGAGTCTTTTATGAGCCTGTCATAATCTTCCCTGATCATGGTGCTTAGATAACTCATCGCATTCTGAACCATCTGCCTTGTTTGCTGATCTGCTTTAAGGTCAATAATGCCTATGTTGTTCAGTTTCCCCATTCCTGTTACAATCCACTGGGTGATATAGCGACTCTCGGGCATGCCTTCAAACCATGGCCATCCGCCATTTGGCGACTGGTTCTGTTGTAAGCGCCTGAGCGCTGATGATTTTTCAGCAGCTATACGGTTAAGGTCAAACATGATGGCGATGCGTCTTTTTTGATCAGATTCATTCTTAGCTTCTGCAAGCCAGGGCGTTTCTTCAATCACCATTGCCTTCAGTTCCTGGTTTTTCTCAAGATTTGAGAGTAAAGCCTCAGGTGTCTGGTTCTTCCATGATTCAAATACACTGCGGATCTTCGGACTGCTGTTAGCCACAAAAGAAGCAATACTGTTGGCATAGTAGCGGTTGAAGATCTGGTCGGAATTTTCCCTTTCCTGCGATTCCAGCCATGGTAATGCCTGCAAAGCGTACCATGCAGGGTTTGAGGTAAATTCAAGGGTTAGCCGCTGAGGAATGAGAGTTGTTGCGTTTGAACCTGAAGAAGATGAGCCTGATTTATTGAGGTTACCGGGTGTTTTATCTGATTGAGTATTTAATTCGAGTAACTTTTTGAATTCAAACTTCCTGGTTTGCTTTCCGTTGATCGGCAACGGCAGTGTTTCTGTAACAAGCATCCTGTTGGTAAGCACAGGAATCATAACCTCCTCACCGTCACTGAAATTACCGGCAATGGCAGTAATCCTTACCATTACCATCTGAATGTCCGAAGGCACTTTTACACTCCACTCAACCATGGTATTGGCATTTTCTTTTAGCTCAAAAGTTGTTTCAGCAGAATTATTAGCAAACGAAACATCAACCGGCTCCATGGTCATGGCATCCATGATTTCAAGCGTTGCCTTTCCACTCATAGGATTGGGTGTCAGGTTGCTGATCTTTGCCATGAGCACCATTTCATCACCGTCCCTGAAAAACCTCGGAAGGTTTGGAGTAACCATTAACTGTTTTTGTGTAACGACCTCTTTGGTAAACTGGTTATAACGCAGGTCAGCCGTATGGGCAAATCCCATAAAGTTCCAACGGGTTAAAGCTTCGGGGACTGTGAATTCAATCCAGATTTCACCGTTTTTATCAGTTACAAGCTGGGGGAAAAAGAATGCGGTTTCCTGAAGGTTGCGCCTTACCTGGGGTTGTGTGGGAACCTTAGCAGAATCCGGAACCGGTCCCTGAGTACTTTCCAATTCAGCTGTGGCTGAAGGTGCAAGTTCTTGTGATTCAGCATCAACAGCAATTTCATTGGCCATTGTTCGTAAACCTCCGGCTCTGCCTGATTTGGCATATCTAATGCCACCTCCGTTAAAGTAATTAAAGGTGTTGTATCCAAACCAGTTAAGCTGGTCATATTCCTGAATGTAAAACTGATCACCATAATAATCCTGTGGTAATGAAAGACTGCCCCTTATGGCAAATGCCTGTCTCAATTCCCAGTTAAACCGTTGCTCCCATTCCTGGAAAAGGTTGAAGTACCATTGATGTTTTATAAAAGCATCCAGTGAAGCATCATACATCGAGGCGAGCAATTCAGCCTGCAGGGGCTTACCCTCTGAATCAGTTATCTTTATCTTCCATTTTTCAGTGCCTCCCGGCATCAACGGGCTTCTGAATGATTCAAAGGCAAAATTGAGTTTCTTTGAATTGTCTTCAATGGTGAGTTCTTGCTGCTCAAAAAAGTTGTAGTTATCATATACCAGGTCGGCAAGTATGCTCACCTGCCCTGTAAGGCTGTCGGGTAATTTGAATTCAAGCAACTGTTGTCCGGTTACCGTATACCATTGATGTCTGATTATTTTTCCTTTACTCTGAAGCTCGATCAGCAACCTGGCGTTCACGGAGCTTCCGGTCAGGATGCTGATATTTTCACCTTTCTGAGGTTTATCGGTAAGCACTGAAAACCACAGATACAGTGGTGCAGGTAATTTCTTTGAATCAGGATTAAACACTGTAACCTGTTTCTCTTCCGTAACAGGAGAACCGTATTTATCTACAGAGGATAATGTAAGCAGATATCTGCCGGGTTCAAGTTCAAGATCTTTGAGGTTAAGTATGCTGTCCTTATAGGTATTGAGGGTGGTTGACCATACAAGTTTTTCCTTTTCCGGTTTTACCTGTGCCGGTGAATACGGCCATAGTTGCTGACCTTCAATCTCATCCAGGTAAGGATAATGCGGAAGTTTTGATTTGAATTCCTCCCTCGTGTACATGATGGTATCAGGCAAATCCCATGTTCGGGGAATGAGTAGTTCACCTTCGTTAAGCAGGTGAAGCTCAACCTTTACGGACGAGGGTACGCTTTTTCCATTCAGATTGGTTGATTTAACCTTAAAGGGTTTGATCTCTTTCGCATTGATCTCAGCAGGAATATCCGAGACCAATACGAGCGCCTTGTCGCTTACATTAACAGATGTGGTTCCAGATTGGGTTTCACCATTGATATCAGTTACATCAGCAAATATCTGAAAGGTATAGTTCTGATGTTCGAGGCCAAAGTTTTCAGGATCGGGGAGTGCTGTAAACCTGATTTTAAAGGTACCATCCTCACCAATTTTTACAGAACCGTTGGTTATTTCAGCTTCAGCTGATCTGTAAGGAGGCCAGATTCTTAAGTCTTCGTATAAATATGCACCCCGGTAGAATGGGAATACCATACTACGCACAACCCTGTAATTCACAGTTGCATCGCTTAGTGCTGTTCCTGAATAGGAGAGGGCTTCACCAATTACTTCAATCTCCTGGTTCAGGCGATAGGTGCTGTCGATCTCTTTGAAGGTCACTTCAAACTTAGGGCGCTTATACTCCTCAACTGCAAAAAAGGTGTTTCCGGATTCACTTTCAATCCGCATTTGTCCTGTCAATGCCGAAGAAGGTAATACAAAGGAACCACTGAATGACCCATAGTCTCCTGCCACAACATCCTGACTGGTAACTTTTTGTCCGTTAACGTCATAAAGGGTTACAGTTGAACGGTGTCCGGGTACAATTGCTGACTGCCTGCGATTATCCTTTTCCCTGCTGCTTTTTACTACGATCCCTTTGTAGTAAACGGGCTGTCCCGGCCGGTAAATGGCCCTGTCAGTAAAGAAATGCGTTTCAATCCTGTCACGTTCACCCGTGTAACGGCTCCTGTCGTAAAGAGCATAGTAATTCACAGCGGTAAGGGTGTCTTTCCTGTAACTGAATTCAAAGGAAAGGTTTGCATTCTGATTTGCAGCAGGAGCTTTTATTACGAATGATCCGTCTTCCTTGGTGGTAAAACGTTCCCTGTTCTGACGGATATATTTTCTCGACCGGTAATCATAGTTTATTGTATAGGATTGTGCATTAACTCCTTTCAAAGGTTTCCCGTCTTTACGGCTGAGTACATATACCAATCCCGAACCATCGGGCGCATTCCTGCTGATATAGGATAAATTACTGACTTGTAAGGGTGAGTAAATTATTGTAGAATCGTTTTCATTGAAGCTTTCATTGATTGACGCCATTAAAATATATTGCCCTGCCGGCAAAGCTGGCATGATAAGTTCTGTTTTGTGTGATATATAGTCCGATTTGTCAGGCGTATTTTCAGACCAAGACTTCACAATTATTGCCTTAAGCAGTCTTCTTAGAGTCTCTGGCCTGTCAGAATACATTTCTCTTTCTGAAATGGCAACATCATTTATCAGGCGGAAATACACTTTCTTAACATTCTTAAAAGTAAAGAGGATTGGAAATTCTTCATTGGGAACCACAGCTTCATTTGTTTTAAATTCAATGGAAGGTTGTTCAATGAGCTTCAACAATAGCCTGCAATTCTTTGCTGCATTTGTCTCAGGATAGGTGTTTATAGCTTTCAGGCACCACTCTTTTGCCTTCAGGTAATCTACTCTTTTGGGAAGTATTTCAGGAGTAATTGTACTTCTCAGAACTTTTACAGGGTCTTCCGGCGCATCGTAATAATAATGTGCAATTTTCTCCATTACCATTGCCGCTACCTGATTATTCCGGAACTTGCTTTCGAGGGAAAGAAGGGTGTTTAAATAAAGGCTGTCCTTATCCGGGTGATTAATATTCTGATAAATAAAATCAAGTCTCTTTAGATCTGCATCAACAAGCGGTTGATGATCATCAACATCTATAAGGTGAAACAACAGGATTTGTTGAAATATCTTTAGTGCCTGGAGTTGAAATGAGAGAGTATCTTTTGAATCAAATTCAAGATTGGTAAAGGTGCGTGCATCCGAAAGAAGTTTCGGATCTTTCATTACATACAGGTAAACCGGTTTTGTAATGGATGCTTCCTCATTCATAAAGAAATCAACAGCCCGGTGCGCCAGGAAATCAAATAGCGTAGGCCTGAAAACCAATGAGTTTTCGCCATGTGCAATAATGGGATTGTATTCCTTCAATGAGATGCTTTGCAACAGGGGTGCGTTAATTAATGACTGTCTGAAATGCTCACTCGATGCACTCACAAACATACTTACATCCCAGGTTTCTATTGGCGGTATGTTTTCTCCGGTTAGCTCATTCCCCAAAACCGTACGATCAAGAATAACATACCTGTTCATTGAATAATACTGCCAATACAGGTCACCAAGTATAGAATGTAAGATCTGACTTGCAGGTTCTGCTAATTTGCCATCAGAAAGTAGCTTTTCCCTTTCCGTTATATAGTTTACAAGGTAATTTTCTTCATATTCCGAACGCAGTCTGAGCTCATAAAGGTTTGCTTTCAGGAATTGGGGATGATCGCCTGCTTTGAGAGCTTCCTGCATTATGACTTCCACCAGCTTCAGTGCCGATTGTGGAAGCCCCTGCCCGGAAAGGGAATCCACCTGTTTCCACCTTGGATCTTTATCCTCTGTTGCTGCTGTGTTTTGTTGATTACCAGGCCTTACGGGAGGTTTTACCTGTTGTGCGAAAGCAACTGAAGCCCATAAGAATAATACAATGAGGCCGATTGGTTGAAGGTACTGTCTCATATTTGTGATTTTATATCAAAAGGTTTTTACCCTGTAATTACTCTTTCTTATGTCAACAGGTTCAAATCCTGTCTGCGAACCCTGTCTTCAAGTAACCCCTCAACAATCGACCTAAATTTTGCACCCTGAACCTTGAACTTTGAACCTTAAACTTTGAACTCTAAACACTAAACCCTAAACCCAAAACCCAGAACCCAGAACTCAGATCTTCATTTCTTCCCATTGGGAACCCAGGCCGTAATAGGATTAAGGATGTTCTCATAACCGATGAGTTCCATCTTTACCGATCCCACTATCACTGCCGATTGCATAAGAACGGGTATCCGGTTTTTATCATCGGTAACCCATAATTGCATCGGATAAGGTTCTTTGAAGACCTCACCTGTGGCTACCATAGGCTTAAATTTAAGACAATTGAAGGTACCAATTTCAGTTTTTACCTGTTCCCTTCCAAGAAAAATGATCTTTGATACATATACTGAATCATCCAGGAAGAAAGAAAGCGGGAAGGAATCTCCAGGCCTTATCCCATCAACATTGAGGGTTCGGGCATAGTAAAATACCGACACTATATCCTGTATATTGTCAGGAACCCTCTTAACAGCATTCCTGCTAATGGCAAGATTATTAAATTGTTCAAAGTTTACTTCGTCATCTTTTTTATATCCGCCTTCACGTGTACGCCTGACAAACTGCCAGGGAAACAAGCCTTCTTCGTCTATAAAAGTTTCAAAGCGGTCGCGCACCTTGAAAAAGAAATCAAATGCGCCTTTCGATTCTCCGGTGCCGACAATATGGTATACAGGACGGTCTTTCTTTGTAACCTTTTTATTTTTTACTTCTATCTGTGCTTCACCGGCTGTGACTTTACCTGTAAGCAATGATTGGTAATAGACACGGAAGGTTAACTTTTCGCCCCGCTTAAATGCGGTATTTTCTATTTTTCTCACAGGCTGGCTCCATAGAAGTGCGGGAATTACCATTAGAAAGAACAAGAAAGTGCTTTTAGGCCTGTGAAGGTTAAATGTCATTATAATTCCAGTTTTCCTGAACGTTTGCAAAAAGTGTTCCAAAGTTACTTAAATGAACAACAGAGGCAGTCAAAGGTTAATCTCCCTAATAAAAAGAAGCTGTCTTTTCAGGCAGCTTCTCATGAAAACCCATCAACCTCACTTCCATGAAGCTGTGTTATTTTAATTCTTTACAAACTTCTTCGATGACAGAATATTTCCTTCAGGATCTACGATCTGTATAGCGTACATACCTGGTTCAAGCATCGAAATATCAACTTTCTTTGATCTCCCGGTAATTGAACCCCTGACTTTCACTTTACCTTTCATATCATGTATGGTATAGGTTGCTTCACTAACATCAGGATCAAGGATCTCAATGGTCGTACTATTACCGGCAGGGTTGGGATAAACAGAAGTGTTTTCACCTTGGGGATCATTCGCAGATGGAGGGATTGTATCAGTATCAGCATGAGGACAATCGCATTGTGAGAAATCAAGGTGACCCATATTGTCAAGTAAACCCCTCCAGCAATTACCATCGGGGGATTTCATAATAATCCCATAATTAATGTCAGAGATATATACATCTCCTTCGGCAATTTGTACTTTAGCTGCCGGGTTTTGAGTCCCTATCCCAAGGTAGCCTTCTTCAGAAATCCTCATTCTTTCCGAATAGTAATCACTTCCCGTTGCAGTTGTGTTAAATACAATGTAAGAAGGATAACTCCCGTAAGAAACACCTTTTCCAGTGTATATTGAAATTGCTCCGTTGGTATGATAATCATTATCATAGAAAATCGCTGATATAAGGCCCGTTATCCTGTCACCATCCTGTACATTAAGAGGATTATTGATAGTTCCGCGTGACCGTGTTCCATTGAACATACTTCCAACAAAGTACTGGTCATTGAAAGTATAACCGTTAACGCTTGCATAGTGGTTATTCTTCAGACTGAAAATTCCTTCCGACGGATAGACAATTTGTTGATCAGCAACAATTTGAAATGAAGAACCGGGATATTGTGTTCCTATTCCTAAGCGGCCATTACATTCATAAATGTTATTGGCGATGGTATCAGGGTCCTGTGCAAAACAAGGTGATAATAGTGTGAAAAGCAGCACTAAAGCGAGTAAAGATTGTTTCATAGTGGTGAAAGTTTTGTTTTAAAGACTTTAAACAAAAATATCACCTAAATAAGAAAAAAGCAAACATTTAATAAATTAATTAGTCGAGCACCTCGTAAACAATTACTTCCCTTGATTTATTCTTAAGACTGATCGGACCGATCAACTGGCATTTAAAAGATTGCTTCACTTTCTCATAACCTTCTTTTGTAATGATTATCTGTCCGTCTTTTGCCGAGCTCTGGAGCCGCTCTGCTACATTAACTGTATCGCCAATTACCGTATAATCAAGTCTTTTAATTGTTGTTGAACCTATATTCCCGGAGATCATTTCACCGCTGTTAATTCCTACAGAAACCTGGGGGGCAAAATTATTATCGCGGGGAAGGCTTGCGATTTTATTCCGGATGGAGAGGCATGATTCAAGGGCCCTGTCGAGGTGGTAAGGGCCTTTAAACACTGCCATGATGCAGTCACCAATAAATTTATCAATGATACCTTTTTGGCTGATGATTTCACCTGCCATCAGGTCGAAGTAACTATTAAGCAAGCTGACTACCTTGTTTGGAGGCTCTTTTTCACTAATAGCCGTGAAACCGCAAATGTCAATAAAGGCAACCGTTGCCTCAACTGTTTCATTCTGTATTAATGAGGATTCAAATTCACTGCCAAGCATGAAATTCAGAACGCCCTCATCAACATACATCTTAAGGATATCATTCTCTTTGATGGCCTTAAGAGTTTTTTTCATCTGGTTAACGTGTTCAATTGCTTTTTGAATGGTAACCTCAAGGTCATCAAAATTTACAGGTTTGGTAATAAAGTCAAAGGCACCGCGATTCATGGCTGTACGGATATTTTCCATGTCACCGTATGCGGTAACCACTACCGATTTTAACAACAGGTTTTTTTCATTAAGCTTTGAAAGCAATGTGAGGCCGTCCATTTCAGGCATGTTAATGTCGCTCAGAACGAGAACCACATCACTATGGATCTCAAGCTGATCAAGTGCATGCCGGCCATTGACGGCAAATATGAATTCATATTCCTGTGCCCTGATCTTTTGTCTGAATTTCTGTTTTACCAGTAATTCAAGATCCGGTTCATCATCCACAACGAGGATTTTGGTCATCATACCAGGTTGTTAAGTTTCTGTTTCAACACACTGAAATCAAGCGGCTTCGAGAGCATGGCCGATGCACCCAATTCAGTGGCTGCGACACTGTTTTCGCTATCACTGTAAGCAGTTATCATTACAATCTCGGGGGCTGTTTGGGCATATTTCTGCTTTACCCTTTTAAGCAATTCTATGCCGCTCATTCCCGGCATATTTATATCAGACAGAATGAGATTAACATTCTTTTCTTTATCCAGATATTCAAGTGCTTCATGTCCTGAAAATGCAAATGCAAATTCCACCAGATTATTATTGATTTCCTTTCTGAATTTCTGCTCAAACAGGGTTTGAACATCTTTTTCATCATCCACCACCAATATCCTCATGTTTTCTTTCATTTCGGTAATACAATTGTAAATTTAGTGCCCTCACCTTCATTTGTATCGACATTCATTGTGCCGTCATGTCCTTTGGTTATGATGTCAAATGATAATGATAAACCGAGTCCTGTCCCTTCACCCGAAGGTTTTGTTGTAAAGAAAGGCTGGAAGATCTTATCGAGCACTTTCTTTGGTATTCCAATTCCATTATCAGTGATCACAATCTCAATTTCCTTCCCCAGGTCTTTAGTTTTAACAGAAATTGAGGGTATATAGCCGTTAAGTGTCAATTTCTTTTTTTCATTTACAGCATAAAAAGCATTGGCGAAAAGGTTGAGTATTACTCTTCCGATCTCCTGAGGCATTACATTGATCTCTTTAATTGACTTATCAAGGTCAGCACTCATAGTTGCATTGAAACTCTTATCCTTTGCCCTCAGGCCATGATAAGTTAAACGCAAATACTCATCAATTAAAGCATTTATATCTGTGGGTTCCTTCACTCCTGAGCTTTTACGGCTATGATACAGCATGCCTTTAACGATAGCATCAGCCCGTTTGCCATGATGGTTTATCCGTCCCAAATTCTCTTTAACTGTTTCGCTGATATTCAGTGCTTCATCCAGGTCGTTCCTGTTTATTGCTCGTTTCATATCATCGAGCAATTCATCGCTGACTTGCGAAAAATTGGTGACAAAATTCAAAGGATTCTGAATTTCATGGGCAATACCGGCTGTAAGTTCCCCCAGGGATGCCATCTTCTCAGATTGGATAAGTTGACTCTGAGTGATCTTTAATTCCTTAAGGGCAGCTTCGGCTTTTAGCTTTTCTTCATTAACCCGTAGTTTCTGAAGGGATAGCTGTTTATTTGTTTTTTCTTTCTGAAGGTTATTCCTGTACAGAAATACGACAATCATTATCAATCCAAGAAATCCTGCAAGAAGAAGATACAACCTCAGCCTGTTATGGCTTTCAAGCCGGGCATTTTCTACCTCCTTGCGTTTAAGTTCTTCATTAAAGGAAATATTCTGGAAAGCCCTGACTTTCTCAGTATTGTACAATTCGTCCTTAATGGATGAAGTTAATTTGAGATATTTTATTGCACTGTCATTAATATGCCTTTCTTCGTAAATTCGACTAAGCATCTGTGAGAGTTCCAGAATGCCTGATGGGTAAGTACGTTCACGAATTTCGGAGAGTGCTTTGGTTGCATACCAGATGGTTGAATCTGAATTTCCGAGATCACTATGTAATTTGGCAATTCCGATATAAACTTCTATCAGGTCGGCTGGTAAATGATCCCTGATTGCTGCCTTTTTTGCCTGCCTGAAGTAATTTAAAGCTTCGGCAGGATATCCCGTCTCTGCCTTAACCGTAGCCATTAAACGCAAACCGTAGCCCCAGTCCGGATTGGCTTTATAAGCCTTCTCAGCAAAGTAAAGAGCTGAATCGAGCTGATTGGTTTTTAGGTAAATACCACTTATACCGCCCCAGAAATACAGTACATTTGATTGATCATGATAGTATTTTATTGTGTTTAAGGCTTTATGGTAATATTTAAGGCTTTTAACAAAATCATTCTGTCCTGAATAAAAATTCCCGATACTCGTGCTGGTATTGCAAATACCCATCGTATCCTTCAGTTTCTCAAAACCTTCCAGTGCTTTGAATCCATAGTTCAATGCCTGTGGATCATTGCCAAGCATTGAAAAGGTTTCACACATAAAAAGCTGAGCTAATGCGACCCCTTTCGGAAAATCCTCAGATTGGGATATATCAAGTGCTTGCTGGGCATAAGTTATTGCAGTATCAGGAAATGTATAACGGTAATAATCAAAAAGGTGAAACAGCAGTTGAACTTTACTTGTGTCATCAGGCATCTGATTCAATTGTTTTTTCATTGAATTTATGTCCTGTCCGTTTAGGACATGAAAACAAATAAGCAATATGGCAGGCAGTAATATCTTTTTCATTCCGTTGTTTTTTGAGGTAACAGAATCCTGAACTCAGCACCTTCGCCTAACTGGGTTTCAACTTTTAGTTCTCCGCCGTGCCCTTTGGTTATAATATCATAGCTCATACTCAACCCGAGTCCGGTGCCCTGTCCGGTTGGTTTGGTTGTAAAGAATGGCAAAAAGATCTTTTCTACAATATCTTCAGGTATTCCCTTTCCATTATCAGAAATCCTGATTTCAATGTATTTGCCGTTTTTCCTTGTACTCAGCGTAACCATAGGCTCATAACCGTCACCATATTGTTTCTTTTTTTCCATCACAGAGTAAAATGCATTGGTCAGCAAATTCAGGATAACCCTTCCGATCTCTTGTGGAATGATCCTTACTGAGCCAATGCTTTCATCAAAATCGGTTATTATAGTTGTATTAAATGTTTTGTCCTTAGCCCGCATTCCATGGTAGGCCAGGCGCAGATATTCCTCAGCAAGTACGTTTATATCTATTGTTTCGGCGATTCCATTTACCCTGCTGTGTTGTAGCATACCCTTAATGATTGAGTCAGCTCTCTTGCCATGAATACTTATTTTTTCTTCATTTTCACGGATATTTTCAGCAAGCGAGAGTGATGTATCTATTTTGCCTGTTTTTATTTCATCCACCAGTTCGTTCAGCAGTTCAGTATTCAGCTCCGAAAAATTATTAACAAAATTCAGCGGATTCTTGATCTCGTGTGCAATACCGGCTGTCAGCTCGCCCAATGAGGCCATTTTTTCTGATTGGATCAACTGGGCCTGTGTATTTTTTAATTCCCTGTATGCTTTTTCAATTTCACGTGCGTGCTCAAGTTCCCTGGCCCGGGCGTATTCCTCCTCTTTCTTTATCAACCGGTTTCTGAAATATTTATCTGCCATAAATCCAAGAAGCACAACCATGATCGCATATCCTGTATAAGCCCAAACAGTTTTCCACCAGGGAGGATTTATAATTATCTTAAGAACCGGCCCGTCAAGATTCCATATACCATTGTTATTCGCTGCCTTAACCCTGAAAGTATATTCGCCGGGCGAAAGATTTGAATAGAATGCGAAATGTTGGTTTCCTACTTCACGCCACTGATTATCATAATTTTCAAGAATATATGCTGTACGGTTTCTTGCAGGATTCCTGTAATGAATGGCATCGAATTCAATGGTTAAAGTATTTTGGTTATGCTTAAGCTTTATTTCCTTTGTTTCATAAATTGGTTTTTTCAATAATGATTTTTTACCGGGTATAACCGGTTTATCACCAAGTTTCAGACCAGTAAGGAATATACGCGGAGGCTGGCTATTGGTTCTGACCTCACGCGAGTTGATAACCGAAACGCCTTCAGAACTACCAAAAACAAATTTGCCGTCAGTTGTCTCAAGGCAGGCACCATCAGCAAATAATTGACTTGGTAAACCATCTGCAATCGAGAAATTACTGAACTCCTCACTCTTTATATCAAACCGGCTCAATCCTTCAAAAGTACTTAACCAGATCTGCTGGTTTTGTTCATCAGCAAGGATTCCCTGCACACTCATTGAGGGAAGTCCATCGTTCATTGTAAAGATCTTTACATTTCCCGTCTTTGTATCATATCTGTTTAGGCCGCCCTGCCATGTTCCAACCCATGCTATCCCATTTTTGTCAAGGTAAAATGAGTTTATATCCTGACTGATAAAAACATTGTCAGCTTTTTTGTTGAATCCATGTCTGGAAATTGTTCCACCATCAAATTCATAAAAAAACAAGCCATTATTAGTCAGTAGCCAAAGCCCCTTTTCCGCTTCATACAAGTAAGATATCTCATTACTTGCGACATTTGAGCCTTCGAGTCTGCTCAGGTCATGCTGTGTGAAATACTCTTCGCCGGGACTTTGTCCGAACAAACCATCAAAAGTGCACAGCCATAAAGTACCTCTCTTATCTTTATATATATGATGTATAAAAACAGAATCAGCAATTCCCGGCAGGTTCACTTTTTCACGTAATTCAGGCGACTGAGGATTGAAAAGATAAATTCCGTCATTAGTGCTTATATAGAATTTATTGGGAGAGACTTCAAAAAATGCAAAGATGATAGTCACAGGGCTATTAAGTGAACTAAATGGGAATACACTGACTTTGCCCTGTTTAAGGTCAATTGAATTAATGCCTCCTTCATTGGCTGCGCCGGAAGTGGTGACCCAGAGTTTGCCATCAAGGCTTTGGTAGAGGTTGTTAGCCCACCCGTGTGTGATAGAATGCTTAGTATCTGCTCCATAGCTAAAAGATTCAAACAGATTGTTTCCATCATACCTGAATAATCCTCCTGAAAAAGTACCGATCCAGAGTGATCCAAATGAATCAAAGTTAAGCGACAGTATTCCGGTGTTCCTTAAATATTCATTTGCAGCTCCGTTTATTGAATCAAAGCGGCCTGTCAGTGGATCAAATTTTATAAGTCCTTTATTGGTTCCAATCCATATGTTACCTTCCTTTTCTACAGCAATGTTCGGATAATTATAGCGGTAATTTTCACCGGGTGCATAGCTTTTGAAGGTTCTGCTTTCAGTATTATAACTGAATAAGTTAATGGTATTCGTGACCAACCAGATATTGCCAGCCTTGTCACTGACAATATTTGTAAAGTATTCACTGTCAATATCAAGGCTATTTAATGGCAAAGGTATGTTTTCATGTGTAAGATCATTTCCAATTCTGAATAATCCCTTGGTACTCAAAAGATAGATATTTCCTTTTTGATCAGCAGCACTGTTTATGCTGTTGCCAAAATTGAAAGCAACTTTTTCAATTACATCCTTATTCTCATTGTACCAAAGCAACCCGGTTGATATTGCTTCACCGTAATTGGTATTTACTCCAAAATATATTCTGCCGTTTTTACTCTCGCTGATCGTTGAGATTCCAGGCTCTACATTAGCCGGATGATCAATCAGTGATATAAATTCGTATTGCCTGAAAGTACGTGTTGCAGGATCGTATCTGTTTAGAAATGAAGGTCCGCTGGCTATCCATATCCGGCCTTTACTATCCTCAAAAATTGACCAGACATTTAAACCTTTGAAGGAGGTACTGTCATTAGGATTACTGTAAAACCTCAGGAATTCATGGCCATCGTATCTTGCAAGCCCGTTGATGGTTCCAATCCATATATAGCCGAATTGATCAGTAATAAGCTTATAGATCTGTGAACTGGGCAAACCGTCAGCTTCAGTATACTGTTTGAGGTTTACCGGCCCACCCTGGGATTCAGCGCTTATTGGAAATACAAAAAATAGAAAAATAACCACTACCCGTAATACCAGGTGAAGATGATTGAATACCGGCATTTGCTTGACTGTTACCAAATATCTTTATGATCCCTTAAACAAGTGTGTGTTTGGAGGAATCCTTCAGTTGGTTGGGTTGCGCTGAGTCAATATCATCTTAACCATACAGGGAGTAAGATAATAGACGGATAAAAAAACAGAATAATGGAATGATTGTTCATCATGAACATCCGGAGAAATAAGGCAATGCGTTTCTTGATGTTGAAATCAAGCTTCTGTCTCCATCTGACCATTCAATTCAATGATCTTCAGGAGAACCATTGTGGCTTTTTCCATTGATTCAAGCGGTACAAATTCATGTTTGCCATGGAAGTTGTGGCCACCGGCAAAAATATTCGGACAAGGCAATCCCATGTAGCTCAGGCGGGAGCCGTCGGTACCTCCCCTGATGGGCCTTACATGTGGTTTAATGCCTAACTCCTCAATGGCACGTTTTGCCGTAGAGACTATATGAAATACAGGCTTTATCTGTTCTTTCATATTAAAGTACTGATCCTTAAGGTCGAGGTTGAAAGCACCTTCACCATAGCGGGCATTCATAAAATCGACGCACTGTTGAATGATTTTCTTTCTCTTCTCAAAGATTTCTTTGTTATGGTCCCTAATGATATATTGTATAAAAGCTTTCTCAACAGTGCCTTCCATTTTGGTGAGGTGATAAAAGCCTTCGTAATCCTGGGTGAACTCAGGTCTCTCGAATACCGGTAAAAGTGCATTGAATTCCATGGCCATCAGCAAGGCATTCTGCATTTTGCCTTTCGCATATCCGGGGTGTATGTTCTTGCCCTGGATGTTGATCTTTGCCCCTGCTGCATTGAAATTCTCATATTCAAGTTCACCTATTTCACCGCCATCCATTGTATAGGCCCAGTCAGCGCCGAATTTTTGAACATCAAAATGGTCGACTCCCCTACCGATTTCTTCATCAGGGGTGAACCCAATCTTGATTGGCCCGTGCTTAATTTCAGGATGGCGTACCAGGAATTCTATGGCTGTCATGATCTCAGTAACACCCGCTTTGTCGTCTGCGCCCAGCAGCGTGGTTCCATCTGTCACAATAAGTGTCTGACCCTGGTACTGTTTCATTTCAGGAAAATCCTTAGATGAAAGTATTACATTAAGTTCCTGGTTGAGAATAATATCTTCACCATCCCAGTTTTCAACGAATCGTGGCTTTATATTATCTCCCGGCATATCCGGGCTTGTATCCACATGGGCAATAAAACCGATAACAGGATGTTCCTTACCATTATTAGCCGGCAGGGTTGCCATTACATAACCGTTTTCATCGATGTTCGCATCTGAAAGACCCAGGTTTAGCAACTCATCTTTCAGCATATTGAGTAAAACTAACTGCTTTTCGGTACTGGGGCAGCTTTCTGAATTTTCATTGCTTTGTGTATCCAGGCTCACGTACCTGAGAAAACGGGTTTTAATTTCTTCTTTCATAAATAATATCTCTTCAGTGACTTTTATTCATCCTTTTTTGCTCTCATGATCTCCCAGATCATATAACCACAGAGAACCAGGAACATTCCAAGTGCCAGGGTTTCAGCGGTATGGCTTGCAAACCAGGTTTCATTAACGTAATTAATATTGCCGAATCGCAACAGTGCACTAACCACACCCATCAAAGCGCCACCGGCAATGAAACCTGAAGCGATAAGGGTTCCCCTTTCACGGCGGGCATTGTTCAAAGCGGCATCTTTTGAACGTGAACTGACTAACCAGGCGATAATACCACCAACGAGCAAAGGCGTATTAAGTTCAAGCGGAATAAACATACCCAGTGAGAAGGCTAATGCGGGCACTCCAATCATTGTTAGGATCAGCGCAAGGAAAGCTCCTCCGGTGTATAATAACCACGGTGCGGCTTTTCCTGACATCATCGGTTCAATTACCGCCGCCATGGCATTGGCTTGTGGAGCCACAAGTGCATTCGGGCCTGTGAAACCGTATGTTTTATTGAGTATCATGATAACACCGCCAACGGTTGCAGCTGATACTAAGGTGCCGAGGAATTTCCATGTTTGCTGTTTATAAGGTGAAGTACCCAGCCAGTAACCGATCTTCAAATCGGTGATAAAACCTCCTGCCATTGAGAGGGCTGTACAAACTACCCCGCCAATGATCAGGGCGGCAACCATTCCGGCAGTGCCTGACAATCCTGCAGAAACCATTACCAATGAGGTTATGATCAGAGTCATAAGGGTCATTCCTGATACAGGATTTGTTCCGACGATAGCTATGGCATTTGCTGCCACTGTTGTAAAGAGGAAAGCTATGATCATAACAATAAACAGCGCAATCAACGCCTGCCCCAGATTATGGATCACACCAAACTGGAAGAATATAAAAATCACAACTGCAGTCAAAAGAATGCCACCAAGTATGATCTTCATGGAAAGGTCTCTCTGGGTCCGTTTAACTTGTGTAACAACTGTTTGCTTTCCTAAAATCTCTTTAACAGCAAGCCCGAAAGCATCCCTTATGATTTTGCTCGACCTTATTATACCAATTATCCCTGCCATGGCTATTCCGCCAATACCGACCTGCCTGATATAGCTGCGGAAAATTTCTTCGGCTGACATATCAGATAGTATCTTGGTAATATTTGCTCCAACAGCAATCGTTTGGCCTTCAGCAAAATGTGAAACAATAGGTATCAGAACGAACCAGCTTACAAATGATCCTGCACAAATAATGGCAGCATATTTTAGTCCGATGATGTATCCCAATCCGGTCACTGCTGCGCCGACATTCATCTTGAAGACGATCTTGTATTTTTCGGCAATCATCTCACCAGCCGGAATAACACGTGTTGTGAAGACTTCACTCCACCAGCCAAAAGTGGCGATAATAAAATCGTAAATACCACCTATAAGACCGGCGACAAGAAGCAACCGCGCCTGATTACCTCCTTTTTCCCCTGAAACCAATACTTCGGTTGTTGCAGTAGCTTCAGGGAACGGGTATTTGCCGTGCATGTCAGAAACGAAATATTTCCTGAATGGGATGAGGAAAAGTATGCCAAGAAAGCCTCCAAGCAGGGATGAAAGGAATACTTGGTAAAAATGGGCCTGAAGATTAAGAATATAGAGTGCAGGTAAAGTAAAAATTGCACCGGCAACTATAACACCTGAGCTGGCGCCTATCGACTGGATAATCACATTCTCACCCAGCGAATTTTTTCTTTTTGTGGCTGTTGACAAGCCTACCGCGATAATTGCAATAGGAATGGCTGCTTCAAATACCTGTCCTATTTTAAGTCCAAGATAGGCTGCTGCTGCTGAAAAGATTACTGCCATAACCAATCCGGTTACAACTGACCGAAGGTTTACTTCCGGATAATGCTTATCGGCCGCCATAATAGGTTTATATTCTTCTCCTTCCTTCAACTCAGTGTAGGCGTTTTCCGGCAGGCCTTTGATTTCTTGTTTTTGCTCTGACATACTATGTTGTTTTGGTTATCACAAATGTAGGAAAGTAATGGGAAATGATGATTAAAGTTATTTAAACCAATAGACAACTATTTTCAAAACGCATCGTCTCATTGATGGAAAATTTAAAAGAAAATTTTTATAAGATAATCAGTTAGCGTTTAAAAAATTGGATAACTTTGAACTCAAGCATTTTAAATAAGATTTAACATTCAATTGCTATAATGAAAAAGATCCTTTTGATCCTGACTTTACTAATATTTACTCTTCAATGCTTCCCGCAAAATGAGGCTCTCAGCTGGTTTTTTGGCAATAAAATATATTATGATTTTACCGGCAGCACACTTCCCTCGCAGGGTACGGCAAGTGCCATGAATGCTATGAGGGGCAGTATCTGTATGTCAGACAGGATAACGGGTGCGCCATTATTTTACAGCAATGGAACAACAGTATGGAATAGGGCAAATAATACAATGCCAAACGGCGTTGGCCTTTATGGCAGTGCTCAACATCAGCAGCCAGGAGTTGCCATTCCGGTTCCCGGCTCAACTGAGCAGTATTATATAATCACCAATGGGGTTACCGGTCACGCCGGTGCTTATTATACTGTTGTCGATATGACCCTCAACGGAGGTTACGGTGACGTAATTCTAAATAAGAAAAATATCCAGTTCCTTAACGAAGATATCCAGGGGTGTATAATGGCATACCAACACCCTAATCATAAGTCGTATTGGTTGATATTCAGAACACTCAGGGCCCCTGGGAGTTTTAATAAATTGCTGGTATACCTTGTCAGCGAAAAAGGTATTAAATTTCATTCTGAAACAGAATGTTTAACCAACTATGGTGAGAACGAATATGCATATTCAAAACTCAGCCCCGACGGCAAACATTATATTTTTACCTCCTATAATTACCATCCAATGCAACCCAGGTCGTATGAGTATTACAGATTCGACCCTTTTACTGGCAATTTTGGTGATAAGAAGTTTTGGTTCAGGGCTTTTTCCAACAAACCCGGTTCAACAGTAATTGAACATAAGAGTAACGGTGTGGAATTTTCGGCCGATTCAAAGTTTCTGTATACCACCGTACAGGCGGTTGATAAAACCGTTTATCTTAAGCAATTTGATTTGTCGAGGATAGATGTGCCTGATTTTGATTTTACAAATTTTGAAAATGATGTAGAAGATATTGCTGAATGGCATGATACGATTGATAAATGGGGTCATCTGCAATTGGCAAGAGATGGTAAAATATACGTTGCACATGGGTACAATAAAGATGCAGCCAATCTGTCACGAATTTTCTACCCGTACAAGCCAAAAAGAAATTGTGATTTCAGAGTGGCTGACCAGAATTTAAGGCTTGGCACTGAAAGCACTGTTGGTATGCCGGTAATAGTGCCCTCTTTTTTAAACAGGTTTGACTGGACAAGCAATTGTTTTCCTGACAGTACACATTTCAGGTCACAATTCATTCCGACACCAACAACAATAACATGGGATTTCGGGGATGGTACACCTCCTGTTACAGGGTTAAATCCTGTACATAAGTATGCTACAACCGGTAATTATATTGTTGCAGTTGTTGCTGAATTCAACAGGGAAGTGGAAGTAATTACCAGAGAAATCCATATAGTCAATAAGCCTTTTGTCAACTTTGTCCCTGATCCCATGTATGTTTGTCCTGGCCAGACTGTTGACCTGAATGTTATGACAACGGGTGATATTACCTGGTTTAATGGTGATACTACCAACAGTGTTACCGTACCTGCGGGATTGAATTACTGGGTGAAAGCAGAAAATTATTATGGGTGCATCGCATCGGATACTGTTGATGTTCTTGAGTATTTAGCGCCTACAGTGGATAATTCCAATCTGGAAATCTTTCCTACTACTTGCACCGGAGCAACCGGATATATCCATGGAATAGCAGTAAATGGAGTAAATGGTGCAGCTCCTTTCACATATATATGGAAAGATGCTTCAGGCAACATAATTTATACCGGCCCGAATGTTAATATGGATAACGTTGCAGCAGGAACTTATTCATTATCTGTAACCGATGCTCATGGGTGTCCATGGCCTATACAAAATTATACTGTTACCAGCGTAGGTGATGACTTTGTGGACGCAGTTGAGCCATCTCCCACCTATTGCAGTGCTGACAACGGCACAGTGCGAGTTACTCCTGATCCCCGGTTTTCAGGATTAGTTCAATATTCACTTGATGGTGGACCATGGCAACTTGATTCACTATTTAAGGACCTTGGTCCCGGCAATCATAATGTCAGAGTTATGATTATTGCGAACCCGACATGTATTAAAGATTGGGGAAATGTATTTATTGATGAATATCCAAATCCTATTATTGATTCTGTGTCTACAACACATGAATTGGACAATAATTCAGACGGTACATTAGATATTCATATACCGGGAGCTGACTTGTGGTATACGATTGTTGGCCCTTCAGGTACAATTGGCCCTCAACAGAATTCTGTTTTTACAGGTCTGCTATCCGGCACTTATTCATGCACGGTATATACAATACTGTCGAATGGTATTAAATGCACGTCCGATCCTTTCACGGTCGAAGTACCACAGGAATGGTCGGTAATGGTTACCGGTGCTTTAACTGCCGGTTCACCGGTTTGTGTGGGTGAAACGATTACCGCTAATTTGAAGATACATAACTTCCATGGACTTGTCCATTTCAAGACTTCTGTGACATTCGACAGGTCAAGGCTCGTCGGCCAGTCAGCCTATTTAAACCTTAATCCTGCTCTGGGAACAGTCACATACAATGTAGACAATGCAGCGGGAACCCTTGAAGTGATATGGGATAGCCCGACACCTCTGGAATTACCGGATACGGTTCAGATATTAACCATGGTATTCAATACCATTAATCCGGGAATTGCCCCTATCAACTGGAATCAAACGGAGGTTGAGCTTGCCAGCGGAATTGATTTCCATATCTTGCCAAATCCCCCTTTCATACCTACTCAGCTGCTGATATACGCCAGTCCCAACCTTACTTTGTCGGATGATGAAACCTGCGTTGGGTCCCCGGTTACTATTACGGCTTCCGTAAATCCGCCGGGAGCATACAATTATACCTGGACATTGCCCAATGGAGCTCATAACACTTCGAATTCCATTACCTTAGGTACCACTTCAACCTCAGATGAAGGTGTATATCAGCTGGTTGTCAGCGATCTGCATACTTGCAAAGACACATCCGACATGTTCCTGCGAATACTCCCATTGCCTGATGTAGGATTTGTTGATGATACAGCATATTATGACGTAGAAGAATTATTACAGGCAAATGAAGGCTTTGCGCAATATATTTGGAATACAGGAGAAAGTACTTCTGCAATTTGGATCAGGAGTGAAGGAATGTATTCGGTTCAGGTCACTGATTACAAGGGTTGTATTTCAAGTGATTCCATTCAATATCTGAGCATAGAAAAAGCACCTTTCTGGTTTTATGTGCCAACTGCCTTTACACCAAATAACGACGGTATAAATGACAACTTCAGGCCTGTTACCGATTACAGGCAAATTAAGAGGTTCAGTCTGAAGATATTTGATCGCTGGGGACAGTTGATCTATAATACAACAGATGCTGAAAAAGGCTGGGATGGAAGAATAAACGGCAACAGGATACCCAATGGAATATTCCTCTGGGAGATGGTTTATAAGAAACTCGATGACCCAACTGTGAAAGTTTCGGGCCATGTAACTATGGTTTACTAGTTCAGCTAAAATGTGCAAGAGGCGCTTCGGCGCCTCTTTTTTTATTGTAAAATTTGTATTTATACCCTCTTGGATTCCTCTTGGTTAACTCTTGGTTAAGTCTTACTGCAATATTCCGGCTTGCAAAAGGAAAACAAACCAGAAACAAGAAAGAAACAAAAAAAGGCCGTCTCTTATGAAACAGCCTTTTGCACATCAAACATTTATTAAAGCTATACCGTTGCAACAATCTCCCATACGAATGCCCTGACACCAACTTCCTGGTTTATCTCATCCAATTTGCGGATATTGGCCAGAATGCTTTCAACCTGATCATCAGGAATTATGGTCATTACCGCAGAGTTCATTTCAGGCCAGGTATGGGTGCCCATCCTTGGTTGCCCTGTGTTGGTACCCCTTCCCTGAACATCGGTCCACCATGTATATCCTCTTATTCCCATGGTATCAAGCATATATTCCACTCTTTCAGTGTTTGCCTGGTTAAATACTATAAAAACTGCTTTCATGTTTAAGATTAATTATAGGTGATGAACTCTACTTGCCTTGTTATTTTCTTTTTCTTGTTGCGTTCTCCGCTTTTGCCCATTACGCCATACATTACAGGTACGATGACCATTGTGACAATTGTTGAGAATACCAGTCCGCCAATGACCGTAATTCCCATCGGGCGCCAAAGTTCTGAACCTTCGCCTGTACTCAGTGCCAATGGCAGCATACCAAGAATAGTTGTCAGTGCTGTCATTAGAACAGGCCTTAGCCTTGATCTTCCTGACAGGGTGATTGCCTCATACAAGGCATAACCTCTGTCGCGCATGAGGTTTATGAAGTCAACAAGTACAATTCCGTTTTTGACAACAATACCAATCAACAGCACAGCACCCAGCGATGCTACCATGCTTAAAGTGGTTCCTGTAATGAAAAGGGCAATGGCAACTCCGCTGAAGGCGAACGGGATAGATAGCATTATAATGAATGGCATTTTCATTGATTCAAACTGTGAAGCCATTACAATATAAACCAGTATCAGGCTGATCACCATAAGAAGCGCAATATCGCCGAATGCCTCCTGTTGATCCTCATAAGCACCCCCGACATTTACCATTACAGATTGGGGGATTGTTACATCCTTTAAAACTGTATTGATCTCTTTGGCCAGATCGCCCAACGGCACTCCGTTAGGTTTGGCAGAAACAGTTACCAGTCGCTCTTTACGCTTATGCTGGATGGATGGAGGACCCCAATATTCTTTTACTGAAGCTAACTCCTTGAGTTTTACCCTTTGGCCTGTAGGTGTTGGAATAGTGATTTCCTCAAGGTCGGTTATTGAGTTACGCGATTCTTCTGATAAACGGACTTTAATATCATACTCATCGCCTTCTTCCTTGAATTTTGAGGCAACGAGCCCGCTCACCCTGTTATGGATCATGGTTGAAACCATTGCGGTATTAAGACCATGGGCAGCAAGTTTTTCCCTGTCGAGGTTAATCTGAAGCTCAGGTTTATCCTTTTTACGGCTGATCATAACATCAGAGGCTGTTTGCAGGCCACTGACTTTTAACTTGATCTGCTCAGCAAGGGCATTGGTAACGTCAAAATCATAGCCATAGATTTCGACATCCACCGTGTTTGTTGTTCCGCCGAATCCCTGATCTGAGGTTGACACATTATATGTTATGATCTCGGGTATTTTGGCCAATTGCTGTCTGAGATCAGCGGCAATCTCGAAAACTGTCCTTTCGCGCTTATCTCTGTCTTCCAGTCTCATCATCAGGTTAATGACATTTGATCCGGTTGTTGTGAACAGTGAGAACATGCTTCCCTCATCATCCGAACCTGCTGAAACCGATGTAAGGGTAACTTCAGGATATCTTTCTTTTACGATACCCTCAATCTGCCGTGCAACTTTCATAGTCTCTTCAACCCTTGTACCGGTTTGTAATTCAATAGCAGCAGTGAAATGTCCTTCATCACTCTCAGGCATGAAGTCGGTGCCAACAACCCCAAACAGTGCCATTGAACCAACAAAAACAATAAATGCAAGTCCTATCACCACTCTCTTATGGTAAAGTGCCCATTCCAGTGTTCTGACATAGAAATCATCAAGTTTCTTAAGCAGGGGTTCAATTGTTCTCGAATGACTGAACCAATGTTCCTTTTTCGTTAACTTGTTGATTCCTAGTAGTCTTGATGAAAGCATAGGTGTCAGGGTAATTGCTGCAACGGTTGATGCAACTATCGTAATAGAAACGATCCATCCTAACTGGTTAAACATTACACCGGTCATTCCTGATACGAGGGTTAGCGGCATAAAAACTGCTACAACCACCAGGGTAGTCACAATGACGGCCAGCCATACTTCATTGGTTGCATAAATGGCAGCTTCCCTTGGACTGGCACCTCTTTCAATATGTTTTGTAATATTCTCAAGGACCACAATGGCGTCATCAACCACCATTCCGATCGCTATGGAAAGCGAGGTCAGAGATATAATATTAATCGAATTACCGGTAGCAAAAAGATATACGAAGGCACAGATCAATGAGATTGGTATCGTTAGCATGATGATGAATGTGGATCGCCAGCGACCCAGGAACATGATCACAACCAATACTACAAAGATGAAAGCCCACATAAGGGTTTCAGAAAGATTATTGATCGATCCTTTAATGAAGTCTGAGGAGTCAAAAATCTCTTCAATTTGTACATCAGGTGGCAGGTCTTTCTTTAGGAGTTCAAGGTTTTCTTTAACTTCCCTGGCGACTTTTACAGTATTAGCGCCTGACTGCTTCATAACAAAGAAGCGCAGACCCGTTCTTCCGTTTATTTTTTCATCAAGTGAAACATCTTTCAATGAGTCTCTTACAGAGGCAACATCCCTCAGGTATATAGCGTTTCCACCATAGTTACCAACAACCAGGTTACTGATCTTCTCACTGTCAGTGAATTCTCCCTGGATCCTGAGCTGATAATCCATTAACCCCATTTTCACATTACCCGAAGGTGTGTTCATATTTTCAGCTCCTATCACACCGCCTATCTGCTCAACTGTCATGTTGAAGGCATCCAGTTTATTGGGGTCCGCATCAACATAAATAACCCTCTTGGGTGCACCCATCATGGCAACCGAACCTACACCGTCAACACGGTTCAGTGGATTTACAAGCTTCTCATCCAGTAATTTATCCAATCCCGGATAGCTCTCATTTGCGGTAACAGCATAAAAGAGGATGGGCATCATGTTGGTGCTGAACTTAAATATGGTTGGGCGGTCAACACCATCGGGCAGGTAATCCATCATCTGATCGATCACATTCCTGATGTCGTTTGCTGCTTCATCAAGGTTCGATTCCCATTCAAACTGCAGCATAACCACCGACAGGTTATCTGTGGATGTCGAAGTTATCTGGTCAAGGTTATCAATTGAATTAAGCGCATCCTCAAGGTTCTTGGTGATATTGGTCTCAACATCGGCGGCATTGGCACCCGGATAGGATGTCATTACCGAAATTATCGGGGGTTCTATTTCAGGATAGAGGTCCACCGGCATCTTGATCAGTGAATAAAACCCGATAACCATAACTCCGACGAAAAGCATCAGGACGGTGATGGGTTTATTGACTGAACTCTTATATATACTCATGAGTTATTTTCTTTTCAGTTAGTGAATTTATTTAGCTGTTACGGTGGTTATTTGACTACCTGTACTTTCATCCCGTCAAGCAGACGTGCCTGGCCGCTGATGATTACATTATCACCCTTATGGATTTCGTTGGAAATTACCTCTACGTTATCGTTATAACGCTGTCCCATTGTTACAGGAACCCTGTGAGCCACTCCCTCTTTTTCCACAAAAAGATACCTGTCATTCGAGCCCTGCATTTTCAATACTGCAAGAGCCGGAAGCATAAGTGCTTCAGTTTCACCGGGGCTCAGTGTAACCCTGCCAAACATCCCCGGACGAAGCATTCCTGAATTATTGTTAATGGTAATCTCAACCTGGAAAGTACGACTTGTCGGATTTATTGTAGGATAGACCAGTGTAACCTTACCTTCAAAGACTTTTCCCGGATATATATCTGATGTCACGGTAGCCGGCATTCCGGCTTTAATAACCGGAAAGAAATTCTCAGTTATTGATACCATTGCCTTAAGCTTGTCGATTTGAACCAGTGAAAGGATGGCAGCCTTGCCGGCAGCAGTATTAGGCATGGAGGCATACATTTCGCCGGCCTCAAAGTACTTTCCTGAAACAATACCATTGAATGGGGCTACCAATTTTGTATTCTCTCTCAGGAAGTCAACATTTGATTTAGCGATCTCATACTGGGTCATAAATTGATCATACTGTTGTTGCGCAATGCTACCGACTTTCTGTAATGTATCAAAACGCTTAAAATCGGTAGCAAGGTTCTTTAATTGTATCTCTGCCTGGTGCAACTGTGTACGGTCCATTTGTACAAGCAATTGCCCTTTTGTGATCCTGTCACCTGCCTCAACATTTATCTGATCAATTCTTCCGGGTGAGGCCGGAGCAAGGTGGATTTCCTCAAAAGGTTGAAGGGTGGATTGATATTCAACGGTATGTGATATTCTTTGTGTATTCAGTTGAAATACCTTTACCATCTCGACCTTCTCTTCAGTGGCAGCGGTAGTGGTTTTCTTAACATCCTTATTGCAGGAGGCAACCGAAATAGCCAATACTAAGACGGTATAAAAAAGTTTTTTCATTGTTAATTAGTTGGTTTTTGTGATTAATTGGCTGTTATATACATTTTCTCTAACTGCAGTCGTGCCTCGAGCATCTGGAGTGCCGAACTGATATATGAAGTTTCAGCCTGTACATAATTATTGTCCGCTGATATCAGGTCAAGTCCTGAAATCATCCCCTGCTCGTATTTGAGCTTCAGACTGCTGTAAATCCTGCGCGACACTTCAATATTTGACTTCTGGTTAGTGAATGTTTCCATTGCATTAATATAGTTATACCTGAGCTGTTTCTCCTGCATCCTGAGCTGGTCGCTTACCAGGTCGCGCTGGTTTTGCATGGTTTTCAGATCAATGAAGGCCTGTTTGGTTTGTGCACTCCTAAGGCCGCTTGAAAACACGGGAATATTCATCTGTAATCCAAGGACATTAGGAGGTGACATATCAAAATTAGGCTTCATGATCTTGTATGTGTAAGAATAATAACCTGCAATGCTTGGCAGGGCCGCTGATTTCTTCAGGTCAACCATCTTCCTGCTGATCCCTACCTGCTGATCCATCATCCTGAAGTCAAGGTTATTCTCCAGGCTAAAAGATTGCGTGAGAGGAGTTTCTGCAGTTTCCTGGTTAAGAATTGATTCCAGTTCATCGGATAAAACCAGTTCCGTATTGATGTCGGTTCCCAGTTGCAATCTCAGCATATTGGTGGCCAGCTCAAGTTGGCGTTCGGAGGCATTTACAGCATTTTGCACTGAATTGACCTGTACCAGTAACTGGTCAATATCATTTTTTTCTTTGATACCGACAGCAGCCAGAGGCTCAGTCTTTTTATACAGATCCTTTAGATTGGCAAGGTTTTGCTGGAGTTTTTTATTCAATTCCTGTGATACCAGTACCAGATAATATCTGCTGGTAACTTGTGTCCTTATTTCAGTTTCTGATTTTTTAAGGTTTAGCTGACTCAACTCTTTATAGAGTTTAGCTGTTTGGACACCCACAATGTAACCTCCGTTAAAGATTAGCTGCGTAACCTGAAGATTGAAGTTACTGGTGGGTTCTATGGGAATCTTTGTTGCAGGCATATCCTCACTGAATTGGATGGAGATGTCAGCTCCCAAAGCGTTGGTGTAATCAACTGTAGCATTTACCTGGGGAAGTCCGTTGGCAATTGCTTCTCTCAGCCCCTGCTGCGCCTTATCAACAGCAAGCCCCGAATTCATCATGGTCTTGTTGTACTTAAGCGCATGGTCTACTGCCTGTTGTACAGATAGCTCAAGTTTCTGTTGCGCGAAGACTGCCGTATTGATAAGCATTAATACTATGAACAGTCCGGTCAATTTAAGTTTCATTTTTTTGGTTGTTGCGATTGTGATTTGGTAGATTAGTATATTTGAATTATTCAGGTAGTTCTTCATTTAAATTCTTGAAGTATTTATCCATCAGGCTAAGTCCTTTTTTTGAACATATGCCCCTGAAATAGGGTATAAAAATATTATTCAGCAGTTCCATCTTATCCATTTTAAGCCCCTTAAGGCGTTCACTGGTATGTATAATACCTATCATTTCATGCATAAAAAGGTCGACGATTTCTAGTCTGAGATCCTTTCTGAAAACTCCCTGTTCAATTCCTTTTTTCAAAAAAGCAAAACCGGCTGAGAGTTCAGCAAGCTTTTCATGGTCATAAAACAGGTCGTTGATCTTTGGAAGGTATTTCTGCAAATCCTGTATAAACAGCGGTGACAGGTCTTCCCTGCGGCTGCTTTCATTTTCCATTACAATAAAAAGAGCTTCAATAACATTCTCTGTATTTCCCAAAAGCTCGATCATTGCTTTATTGTGACGGATGATCATATATTTGATCACTGCAATAACAAGGTCATCCTTATCTTTAAAAAGCTCGTAAACAGTTCTTTTCGAAACCCCGGCCGCCTGTGAAATGCTGTCCATCGTTACATTCTTCACCCCTGAAAGCATAAAGGCATCGTGAGCGGCATTAATAATTTTCTCTTCTGCAGTCACTTTATTTTATTTTGGACTGCAAAACTATAAAACTAATTTGGTTTTTTAGTTTTCTAAAAAAGAAAATTAACAATTAATTAATATTGAAAAAGGCTAAAGGCTAAAGGCTAAGGGCTAAAGCTCAAAGTGTCACCTCACCCCAACCCCTCAGAAAAAGGCTAAGGGCTAAGGGCTAAAGCTCAAAGTGTCACCTCACCCCAACCCCTCTCCTCAAGGAGAGGGGGTTTTTTTTGAGGGAATAAGATTACCCCTCATCCCCAAACCCCTTCTCCCGGAGGGCGAAGGGGCTTACAAAATCGTTTAGGGGTTAATTCATGATTCATCATTCACTATTCACTATTCTGACCGCTGCCGTTACAGGTAAATGATCAGAAAGGAATTTACCGCGGGACCGGAAATCGGTGATGGTGTGTTTCAGAACTTCAAACTGGTGGGTGGCAAATATGAAATCTATGAGTTCGGTTTCTTTATAGTCAGGGTCAAAGCTCACCCAGGAGAGCTCGGGGCCGCTTTTCTCTTTAGCCTTTGACCTGGTATCAACCAGCACATATTCGTTCTCAGGGAAGGTGAGTATGCGGTAAGGCCGGCTTTTGGCATCAACATTGAAATCACCCATCAGGATAACCGGCAACCTGTTGGAGAGTTCATGAATTTTTCGGTTGATCAGTTGAGCACTTTCATTCCGGGCGGTATCTCCAATATGGTCAAAATGAGTGTTGAAGACCATAAAATGCTCACCGCTCTTTTTATGTTTAAACTCAATCCATGTAGCCAGGCGGTTGCATGCTGCATCCCAGCCACGGCTTCCGGGGACATCCGGTGTGGCTGACAACCAGAATACACCCCAACGTACCACTTTCAGATTAGCTTTTTTATAATAAACCGAATTGTATTCTCCCTCATCTTCACCATTATCCCTTCCCACACCAAGGCTTTTATATCCTTTCAGCATTTTATTCAGATCCCTGATCTGGTTGTTCATTGCTTCCTGGGTGCCGAGGATGTCGATCTTTTGCACAAGGATTTCTTTTACCAGCCCCGCTTTCCTGTTGTCCCACCGGTTGATTCCGTCGTCGGGATTGTCAAACCTGATGTTCCAGGTCATGATGCGGAAGGTATTATCCTGTCCAAAGACAATTAACGATATGCATGAAAGAATTAAAGCGATGAGGAATTTAGAAGGTTTCATTTGCTTTGTTTAATTTAATATTGTGTATAAACAAAGTTAATGATTAAGTTTCATTGAAAACGCATTGCCATCCTGAAGGTGTTCAGCATTGAGCAATATTTTTGCTATGCCCTTCGAGCGGTTATTCTTTCCAGCGAAAAGCTAATTTAGCCATTGGTTGAAGGAAAGTAGGTACTTATCCAATACATTTCCAATGCTAAAGCTCTTCAAATCAAAAAGGCCGTCTCTTTTCGAAACAGCCTTTATATAAACCTGAATCAGCCAATGCCCCCAAAGGCCTGATCAGAAATGCAATATCATAATTATCAGTGTTGCATGGATGCTCGATTTTCGCAATTGCTATGATTCACCTCTTTAAGCTATCCAATAACAGCTTTTATTTTGGTTTGTTCAATTTCAGGGAAAAGCCGTAAATTCATTCATAGGGTATCAATTGTTACAATGGCTCTTTTCCGGCTGTGTTCATGAACCTGCTTCTTGTCCCGGAAGTAACCAAAGCAACTGAGTTACAATTCACTATTCATCATTCATAATTCAATATTAATTTTTTGTACTTTTGCACCTCTTTATAAAATAGCAACTACGAATAGGAGTTTTAATGAAGCGATATCCTGAATACAAGCAGCTTAACCTTCCTCAGCTTAGTAAGGACATACTTAAACTGTGGGACGAGGAAGACTTGTTTAAAAAGAGCCTTGAGATCCGCAAAGAGAGCGAACCTTTCATTTTCTATGAAGGACCGCCTTCAGCAAATGGTATACCCGGCATTCACCATGTTATGGCACGGGCCATTAAGGATATTTTCTGCCGCTACAAAACTATGAAGGGTTATCTCGTGAATCGCAAGGCAGGGTGGGATACTCATGGACTTCCCATTGAAATATCTGTGGAAAAGACACTTGGCATTACCAAGGAGGATATCGGTAAAAAGATTACTGTTGAAGAGTATAACCAGGCCTGCCGCAAAGAGGTTATGAAATATAAGGATATGTGGGATGACCTGACAGTCAGGATTGGCTATTGGGTTGATCTTGAACATCCTTATATAACTTTTGAAAATAAGTACATGGAAACCCTTTGGTTTCTGCTTCACAGGCTGTATGAGAAGGGACTGCTTTATAAAGGCTATACCATTCAGCCTTTTTCGCCTGCAGCAGGCACCGGTCTTAGTACCCATGAGCTGAACCAGCCGGGCTGTTACCGGATGGTGAAGGATAATTCGCTGGTGGCACAGTTTAAGGTCATCAGAAATGAGAAATCGGAGTTTCTGTTCAAGGATATCCATGGTGAACTCTTTTTCCTGGCGTGGACTACCACTCCTTGGACCCTGCCAAGTAATACCGCACTTGCTGTTGGAAAGAACATTGAGTATGTTAAGGTTAAAACTTATAATCCATATACATTCCAGCCGGTTACAGTAATTCTTGCCAAAGAACTGGTCGGAAGATATTTCCCGGAAAAGAACGCTGAGCTGAAACTTGAGGAATATGAAACCGGCGGGAAAAATATACCTTTTGTAATGGATGGTAGTTTCAGGGGATCGAAGCTTGAAGGTATCCGCTATGAACAACTTCTGCCATATGCCCAGCCTGCTGAAGGTGACGCATTCAGGGTTGTTACGGGCGATTTTGTTACAACAGAGGATGGCACCGGTATTGTGCATATAGCACCAAGCTTTGGTGCCGATGACTTTAAGGTGGCAAAGCAGAATGGAATAGGTGCACTCACGCTGGTTGACCGCCAGGGCCGTTTCACTGAAGAGATGGGTGAATTTGCCGGCCGGTATGTAAAAGCTGAATATGCTGCTGATTACGATCCCTCAAAAGAGGAGAATGTTGATATCGACATTATTATAAAACTAAAGAAAGAGAACAGGGCTTTCAAGAGTGAGAAGTACGAACACTCATATCCTCACTGCTGGAGAACTGATAAGCCAATATTATATTATCCGCTCGATTCATGGTTCATTAAAACCACTGCCTACCGTGACAAAATGATAGAGCTGAACAAGACCATCAACTGGAAACCTGAATCAACAGGAACCGGCAGGTTCGGCAACTGGTTGGAGAATCTTGTAGACTGGAACCTGAGCCGTTCAAGATACTGGGGTACCCCGTTGCCAATCTGGGTAAGTGACGACCGCACCGAGGAAGTATGTATTAGCTCGGTTGCACAACTGAGGGAAGAAATTGAGAAATCGGTAAGGGCCGGCTTCATGGAAAAGAATCCGCTGCAGGATTTTGTACCGGGAGATTACTCAGATGAGAACTATCACAAATTTGACCTTCACAGGCCTTATGTTGATGAGATCATCCTTGTTTCCCCATCAGGTCAGAAGATGATGCGTGAGCCTGACCTTATCGACGTATGGTTCGACTCAGGCGCTATGCCTTTTGCACAGTTCCACTATCCTTTTGAAAACAGTGAGAACCTGCATGATTACTTCCCCGCTGATTTTATAGCCGAAGGTGTTGACCAGACACGCGGTTGGTTCTTTACCCTGCATGCTATTGCAGCCATGGCATTCGAATCAGTGTCATACAAGACAGTGGTCTCAAACGGCCTTGTATTGGATAAGGCAGGCAATAAAATGTCCAAACGCCTTGGCAATGCTGTGGATCCGTTTGAAACGATTGAAAAGTACGGTCCTGATGCCACCCGCTGGTATATGATCACAAATGCACAGCCATGGGATAACCTGAAGTTCGACATTGAAGGAATTGCTGAAGTGCAGCGGAAGTTTTTCGGCACTTTGTACAACACTTATTCTTTCTTTGCACTTTATGCCAATATCGATGGGTTCAGCTATAAGGAACAGGATATAAATTATAGTGACCGTCCTGAGATTGACCGCTGGATACTTTCTGAACTGAACAGTCTGATAAAGTCTGTTGATGAATATTATGCCGATTATGAACCCACCAAGGCAGGAAGGGCCATAGCTGATTTTACCGATGAGCACTTAAGCAACTGGTATGTAAGGTTGTCCCGCCGCCGTTTCTGGAAAGGGGAATATACCACCGATAAGATTTCGGCTTACCAGACGTTATACAAGTGTCTTGAGACACTTGCCATACTTGCTGCACCTATAGCACCTTTCTTTACCGACAGGTTGTTCATGGATTTGAATGGGATTACGAAGCGAAAGAAGGCAATATCAGTGCATCTGGTTGATTTCAGCAGGGCAGATGAAAGTATGATTGATAAGGAACTTGAAGTAAGGATGGAACTTGCGCAGCAAATCTCTTCAATGGTGCTCTCATTGCGTAAACAACACCGCATAAGGGTTCGTCAGCCACTGCAGCGCATAATGATACCGCTTACCAATGATGAAATAAGGGATCAGATAGAAGCAGTAAAGAACCTGATCCTCTCAGAGGTAAACATTAAGGATATTGAGTACATAACCGGTGAAGGTATCCTTGTGAAGAAAGCTAAGGCTAACTTTAAAGTACTCGGCCCAAGGTACGGCAAACTGATGAAACAAATTGCCTTATCAGTTGCTTCATTAAGTCAGGCTCAGATAGCTGAATTTGAAAGAAATCAGCGGTTAACACTTATCGTTGAGAATGAAGAAGTGGAGCTTCTGGAAGGGGATCTTGATGTAGTTACCGAAGATATCCCGGGATGGGTAATTGCTTTTAATGGCAATATTACCGTTGCCCTCGACATCACAATTTCAGAGGAATTACGGAACGAAGGGTTGGCCAGGGAGCTTATCAACAGAATCCAGAATATCAGGAAAGATAAAGGCTTTGAGGTTACAGATAAAATAATAATTGAGATTGAAAAAAACGATGGACTGACAGATGCAATACTTAATAATAATGCTTATATTTGTTCAGAGACATTAGCGTCGTCGTTGGAAATCAGGGAGTCAATTGAACCAAGTAATAGAATAGTCGTTGATTTAGCAGACGAATTGCAGGCAGCTATCTCTGTTACCAGATTGGATGCTGTTTAAAGTATGAATTACACGAATTAACTTAGTACAGGCTATGAAAAACGCAGAATCGCAGGATGAGAATATTAAAACCAGGTATAGTGACGAGGAACTTGAAGAGTTCAAACAAATAATACTTGAAAAATTGGATAAGGCAAGGCGTGACCTTAAGATGCTCACCGAGGCTTTTGCCAACAGTAATGAGCATGATATAAGCGATACTTCGCCTACATTCAAGGTTCTTGAGGAAGGATACCAGGTAAATTCAAAAGAAGAGAACAGTAAGCTTGCAGCACGTCAGGATAAGTTCATTACTGCACTTGAGAATGCACTTATCAGGATCGAGAACAAAACCTATGGTATCTGCAGAGTAACAGGTAAACTGATCTCCAAGGAGCGTCTGCGGATAGTGCCTCATGCAACTCTTTCTATTGAAGCTAAACTTAATCAGTCAAAGTAGTAGTCCATACCTGCCTTGAAAAAATCCCTTTTTATCGTTACTTTAATCCTGGTCATTGACCAGGTTTTTAAATTCTGGATAAAAACCCATATGGCATTGGGTGAGGAGTTCAGAGTATTTGATGACTGGTTCATTATCCATTTCACGGAAAATCCGGGGATGGCTTTCGGACTCCAGTTTTCAGGTGATTACGGCAAGCTGATACTTAGCCTGTTCCGTCTTGTTGCAATTACTGTGCTTGTGTTTTACATCTACAATTTAACCCGTCACAAGGTATCCAATGTTGTATTGATAAGCCTTTCACTGGTACTGGCAGGTGCAACGGGAAATATGATAGACAGCGCTTTTTACGGTATGGTCTTCAGTGACAGCAGTTACTTTGAGGTTGCCCGTTTCCTTCCGCCTGAAGGGGGCTACGCCTCTTTCCTCCATGGTAAGGTGGTCGATATGCTTTACTTCCCTGTAATCAGTGGCACATATCCTGAATGGGTGCCTTTTTTTGGAGGAAGTGAATTCCAGTTCTTCAGGCCTGTGTTCAATATTGCTGATTCATCCATCACGATAGGTGTAATCATTATGGTTCTCTTTCAGAAACAGTTTTTCGGTAAAAAGCAACATACAGAGGAACCGGAAGCTCAGCCGGAAGGGGATGAAGTAAAAAAAAAGATTGATGTAGAAACCAAGGCGTTGTAAAAACACAGGCGTAGTAGAGATGTAGCATGCTACGTCTCTATAATGTAAACGCGGCATGTTAAAATCCAGATTAATAATTCATCCCGATTTCCCTCACAATTTCATCCAATTCCTTTGCCTCCGATAATTTGAACCGTCCTATGCGGGTGCGGCGAAGCTTAATCAGGTGGGCACCACTTTGCAGTGCTTCGCCGAAATCCCTTGCCAGTGCCCTGATGTATGTGCCTTTGCTGCAGACGATCCTGAAATGGACATCAGGTAATTCAATGCCCGTGATCTCGAATTCACTGATTGTCACCGGACGGGCATCAAGGGTAAGCTCTTTTTCTTTCCGGGCATATTTGTAAGCACGCCTGCCACCAACCTTGATTGCCGAGAAGAGAGGTGGTACTTGCTGAATCTCACCGGTAAGGCCGGCAACTGCTTCGGTTATCGAATCATGTGTGATGTGTTCGAAAGGGTACTCTTTGTTGATCTCATGTTCCAGATCATACGAAGGCGTGGTGGCACCGACCCTGAAGGTGCCGGTATATTCTTTTTCCCCGGCCTGGTACTCCTCAATTTTCTTGGTGTACCTTCCGGTGCAGATAATAAGCAGCCCGTCAGCCAGCGGATCGAGTGTTCCTGCATGCCCAACCTTTATTTTCTTGATGCCAAGTGACTCACGTATAGCGATCCTCAGGCGGTTAACAACATCAAAGGATGTCCATCCCAAAGGCTTATTCACCAGTATTACTTCACCTACTTCAAAGTCAAAAGACATTTAAATTATATGTTTTTCCTTGTTTACCTTGTTTTTTCTTGTTTTTCTTTGTCGATGAATCATTCATCATTCCGAATTACCCCTCACCCTTGTGTTCCCTCTCCCGGGGGGAGAGGGAAAAGTGAATTACCTTTTAGCCTTTAGCCCTTAGCCTTTAGCCCTTAGCCTTATTAATCTGCAAGGCTTAAGTCATACCCCAGTGACAGCATCACAAGAATAGCCACACCCACAATGATCCTGTAATACCCGAACCACTTAAACCCATAGCGTGTCAGGAGGGCGATGAATGATTTAATGGCGATCATGGCGACAATAAAAGCAACGATGTTTCCAACAAACAGAACGCTTATGTTTTGTTGGGTGATAATCTCATAGTTCTTTAAAAGCTTATATCCCGAAGCTGCAAACATAGTTGGGACTGCAAGGAAGAATGAGAATTCGGCAGCGGTTTTCCGGCTAAGGCCCTGGGTCATGCCACCAATAATGGTAGCTGCCGACCTTGAAACCCCCGGGATCATGGAGATACATTGAAACAGACCTATTTTAAGGGCTGAGCCCCATGTGATTTCCTGTTGCTCTTTTGGTTTGTTGAACCATCTGTCGGCAAAGATCAATATCACACCTCCTGCTACCAGCATAACTGCCACCACCAGAACACTGCCAAGCATCTGGTCAATCACATCCATCATCAGGAATCCAATGATGGCAGCAGGGAGAAATGCTACGAAAAGCTTATAGTAAAAATCGAAGCTCTGGAAAAAGCGTTTCCAGTAAAGTACAATAACTGACAGGATAGCGCCGAACTGGATGTTAACGGTAAAAGCTTTTACAAAATCGTCAATGGTCATACCAAGGATCTCCTGGGTAATGATCATGTGTCCGGTTGAGGAAACTGGCAGGAATTCAGTGATCCCTTCAACAATGGCAATAATAATAGCCTCAAAAATGCTCATTCCCGGTAATTAATCGCGAGGCCGCTTCATGATGGCAAATATCTCAATTACATAACCTGCAATGATGAGCAGGGGCGCTAAAGTGATACGCCTGAAACTGAATATCTTTTCATTAAAAACATGAGGATCATCTGATCCGCCCCCTATCATGAGAAGGAAGCCGGCAACGATAAACGCCAAACCTATAAGCATCCATTTGTAGTTCTCTTTTTCAAAGGCAAACTGCAAAGTGCTTTTCTCAACTGATTTCTTTGCTTCAGCAGGTTGTGTTTTTTGTTTCTTGTTATCCATGCAAATTCAAAATTTTTGATCAGTGAACTTTATACGATTGGAGGTTAAGGTACTTTCCAACGGCAAATAAGGTTGAAAACCCTGTTATAAACAATCCCAACAGTGTGACAATCCCGAACAGGCTGAGGAACAGATCTATCTGCTGTAAATCGATCAATTCAGGCAATGCCTTTCTCGAAAAGACAAGGACAAGCGTTAGCAGAACGATTGCGATGATTGAACTTACAAGTCCATGTATCAGGCTTCTGACGAGGAAAGGCTTGCTGATAAAGGTTTTGGTTGCACCAACCAATTGCATTGTTTTAATAATGAACCGTTTGCTGTAGACACTCAACCGGATGGTGTTGTTGATCAAAGCTATTGATATTAACAGCAGTACAACACTGAATGTAAAGATCACCAGGCTTATCTTGCGAAGGTTTTTATTAACTGCATCAACCAGCGACTCATGGTAAAAGACTTCCTTTACCAGGCTATTCTTTAAAAGCTTCTTCTCAAGGACTTTCAGGCTGTCATTATTGGCATAATCGGCATGGAGCCTTATATCAATGGATGCCAGCAAAGGATTGTAACCAAGGAAATCAACAAAATCTTCACCAAGTTCCTTTGTGAGATCTTCAGCAGCCTGCTCTTTGGTTATATAATCGGTTGATTTAACGAATTCTTCAGTGTCCAGTTTCTTTTGAAATTCAAGTATTGCGGTTTCCTTGATATCCTCCTTGATGATGACAGAAAAACCGATGTTTTCTTTAACATAGTCTGACAGTTTTCCGGCATGCAACACGATTAAGCCCAGTAACCCTAACATGAAGAGGACCAATGAAATGCTGATGATCGTGGTGACGGTTGAAGCCTGAAGTCGCCTCCTGCTCGTTTTGTCTTCGTTGTCTGACATACAAAAGATTATAGGATGCGAAAATACTAAAAATTATTTATTGAATTTTTCCAGATCTACATTTACATCAATACGAATGCTTTTTGCGATATTGGCTGCAACAGTACCTGGAATTTTAATGTTCCAGTCGGCTACCTGGGTGTAAAAGGTTGAAACTCCTTTTATATTATCTCCGTTGATCTCAAGGGTGCCTTTCTCGTTTATTTTTTTGGTAACATCTTTTATGGTCAGATCCCCCTCAATAGTCACATCATATTTGCCATTTTTAGTGAAATCAATGTCCTTGAAATTGGTTATCCTGCCTTTGAAAGTGGAATTAGGATATTTATCCGATTCAACGAAATTCTCATTAAAATGCTCCTGCATAAGTGCTTTTTCGAATTGGAATGATTTCATCAGCACTTTAAATACCAGTTCACCGGTCGATGCATCAAGTGCAGCATTCACCTGGCGGTTGTGTGCTTCGATATCCTCCATGGGAGTAGTCGAAAAGAAACGGATGTGACCCGTTTTGGTTATATATCTCTGGGCTTCCGATACAAAAGCCAGCAGAAGGAATGACATGAGGAAAAATATGGTCTTTTTCATTTTAATGATATTTAGTACAAGTTTAATGTTTGCTCACTTTTTATTGCTTTTCCAACATGAGCATCAATCATAATCATCAGTGCTTTTCCGGTTGCTAATAACAGAAAAAAGGAGCTGAATGTTTTTCTTCTATTACAAGGATCATACCAACCTTTGCCGGCGTTGACAGCCTCACGGATACATTTAACGGATAATAAAGCGTCATACAGGTATTCTAATTAATCCTGAAGGGAACAATGTTCCATGATCACATCTGTATCATTGAATCCGGTACAGTATCCTTTTATACTGATGCTGGTACCGGGGGCCACAGATTCAACTTGTGATGCAAATTCAGGAATGAAAGCAAACCTGATACCTTCTTCACCAAACATGCCCTCATCAATGGCAAAAACTGCAATAACAAGTGAATCACCTTTATAAACCGAACTAAGGCTTCCTGTTACTTCCAGCACTTTGCCGTTGTACCTTGCGCTTGCCTTAGCCGGATCAGCCTGGAATTCCCTGAACAGACTTTCGGCATTAAGCATAAAATCGGGCTTTTCTTTTGAATAATCCGGCTGCGGCTTGTTATAGACAAAAACATAGATCAATACTGCTGCAATGACACCTATTCCGGCAAGAATGCCTAAGGCAGCCAACCATTTTTTCTTCATAGTTTACTCATTTTCCCATAAACAAGGAGTGAATAAGAAAGTTTGAAAAATTAGCGGGTTGCCACCACTGCCACATTCTTGTATTGCCTGACTTCACCGTTCAGGTTAAAAACTTCGGAATGGATGATATAGATGCCTGCAGGTGCTTTGCCGCCCTCATCAGTTATCCCATCCCATATAATGAGGTTTTCATTTCCGGTAAGATAATTTCCCGCCAGTAATTTTACCTGCCTGCCGTCGGCATTGAAAACACGAATGGTTAACAGGTCGCCGGGTTGCACGGCTGTGTAGCTGATGGTCAGGATGTCATTATATCCGTCATTATCAGGCGAAAAGGTTTGTGGGGAAACTGTAACCGGCTTAACATTGTCGTTGGTAACTGAGAGGTACTGTGAATTCCTGTAACCGGGTGTTGCAAATCCGCAACTTTGTGAAGCTGAATGCCAGTTACCGCCATCTCCGGAATCCCCGGCCGGATTAACTCTTTCAAGGGAAACACCTTTTGTCTGCTGAAGTAACGCAAAATGCATTTCATCACTATAACCGGCCTTGTCAATGATCAGGCCTTCCTTTGTTAACAATGCTACTTTACCGCCTTGATCGCTGAGTGAAGGGAAATCATCTATCCTGATGAACGCTGAGGGACCGGGAGTAAAATATTCTGACCTTACCGCCGCCGGATTATCCGTTAACACGAGGTAGGCGTGGGGCATGAGGATCCTTCTGCTTTCTGAAATTTTACATGTATTAAGCACCTCTCCGGTCACAGGATCCAAAGAAGCGATCAGCAGGTCCTTTAAATGAAAAGCTGTGTCTGTACGGTTAAAAATCTCAATAAACTCTGCCCCGTTGGTTGAAGCATCATACAATATCTCATTGATTATGATACCTGTTGTAGTGTTGTCATACGGTACGGCAAATTGTTTCATTGTTTCATAAGGAATCATGTTACCGCAGCAATCGGTAATGGTATCCATAATCGAAAGATCATAGATGATATTCTTTTGAAAATCCCCGGGGAATTCCAGCGTTACTGCCTCAAACAGAGGTCCGGCAGGATCTGTTTTATGCGGAAAATAGGCTCCTTCATGATGGTGGCTTAAAAGATCAGACTTTCCTTCATGATGGTGGCCTGAAAGACCAGATTTTCCTTCATAATGTTGGCCTGAAAGATCAGATTTTGGTATCACGTTTTTTGACTCTACTTTGAATGCCAGCGGATTTGACAGAAAGGTGCTGTCCATCGGTTCATTGAAATGAAGAGTTACTTCATGACTGGCCAGCATTGAGATAAAGCTGATAAGCGGTTTGCCATTATCAGGATTGGAATCTTTTACTGAATTTGCCTTTCCGGGGGTTCCACCCATAGGATCAATTGAAACACGCCAGTTTTCCTCACCGCTGCATGGATTCATGGGATCTATCATTTCGAGCGACCATCCTCCGTTTTCCCTTAAACGGTCATCGTACCAGGTGTCTTCATAAGATACGGCATGTAAAACAGCACCATTCTCGTCCGTTAAGCACAACAGGCATCCACTGTTTGGCAACTCCATGCCTGGAAGCCGGGCCACACTGCCAAATGACTCCATCAGGGAATCATTTGTCCCTGCAAGGATGATATAACCGTAAGCTGGTATCAACATGGAAGGTAACGGTTTTGACTTATCACCTGTTATAAAATGCCATCCTTCGGTGGTTATCGGATAAGAAGTCCGGTTATAGATCTCTGTATATTCACAATCAGGCAAGCCTGCCGGTGGATCGGGATCTGCCATAATCTCACTGATCACAGCATCAAATGGTTTTAGCTGATGTGAGGTAAAGTGTATCAATGTATCCCTCATCCTGTTTCCCGCAACATCCCTGATCTCCTTTATCGTTAAACCGTATGGTTCACCATCAGCAAATTCATGGTCAAATAAAAGGTGGACTTTATTCCTGTCTTCAGGGTCGAGATCCGCTGCAACAGGTGATTTGCCAAGAGGCTCCAGGTGGTAATCTGAAACATCTGAGCATGATTCAGGCATGAGGGGTTCGTTAAAAGTCAGGTTAATAAATGAAGGCTGTTTTAAAATCAAACCGGCAAGTGAAGGAGGTATTACATCAAATACCATTGGTCCGGCATAGATATCATCAAAATAGAATTTGGTGGCGTTGCTCGAAGTATGCCTGCACAGAATACTGAACCGGTTATAGGATCCCCAGTAGTCATCATTGGCCGTTGCCTGCAGCCGGAAATCAACTCCGCCGGTTGAATCAGCCAGTATCTGCCAGTAACCATCGTCCCTTGTAACTTTCACCCTTATGCAAAATGAGGTATTGATAAAACCGGGGTCGCCGGATGCAATCAGGGAGTGTGTGGTATCAATTTGTTTATATAATTCAATGGCATCATCACTTCCGCTTTTCCCGAATTTCAGGTAAAAGGCAGCAGTGCAGAGCTCCGGATCAGGGTGGTTTGTAACCAGGTAAACGATGCACTGGTTATTATCCGATGGGCTGAAACCCAACTTAATCAGGAAGTTCCATTCGCTGAGATTTGCCGGATTGAGGGCTGTTGACAGGAAGGATGAGCCTTCACCTGTTGAATTGAGCTGGAGTTGTTTATTTGTGTTGATCCTGAAATCACCAGTATCTCCTTCCCATTCAGTCCCATTGGTTAAATCACCGTCATCAAAATTATCGTTTAATTGCGAATAAGTGAGGAGTGGCAGTAAGATCAGTAAAAGAGTCAATCTCATTAACGACAATAATTTTCGCAATAAAAGTAATTAAATATCTCTGATTATTTAATGCATAAAAGATTAAAGAAGGAAGAATGTTTATAGCTATTTTTGCTCAGAATTTCTTTAAGCTTTGGTGTTTTAAATCATTGTTGAGTTTCACTTTTAATTGAAAACGTTGCATGAAAATAGCAATTGTAGGTGCCACCGGACTTGTCGGGAGTGTAATGGTCAAAGTACTGAACGAGGGAAAGTATATTTCCCCCTCTTCCATCGAAAGCATTATTCCGGTTGCTTCGGAGAAGTCAGTTGGCAAGGAGATCAGCTTTAAGAATTCAATGTATAAGGTATGCAATATTCAGGATGCTTTAAAACAGAAACCTGATATAGCGCTTTTCTCGGCGGGTTCAGAAGTATCAAAGGAATATGCCCGGTTGTTCACCAAAGGGGGCTGTGTTGTGATTGATAACTCTTCCGCATGGCGGATGGAAGAAGATATTCCATTGGTGGTCACCGAGGTAAACGGTGATGTAATCACCGCATCGCATAAGCTTATCGCCAACCCCAACTGCAGCACCATCCAACTGGTAGTGGCGCTGGCACCGCTTCATGAAAAATACCATATCAAAAGGGTTGTCGTTTCTACTTACCAGAGTGTTACCGGCACTGGCGCAAAGGCACTTACCCAGTTAATGCAGGAGCGTCAGGGCATCAGTGGAGTAAAAGTATATCCGCATCCAATTGACATGAATGTGCTGCCTCATGGCGGAACCTTTATTTCAACCGGTTACACCACTGAGGAGGTTAAGCTGGTGAATGAAACCAGGAAAATCATGAGGGATCAGTCTATAGCCTTAACGGCTACCGTCGTACGTGTTCCGGTCACCGGCGGCCACTCAGAATCAGTGAATATTGAATTTGAGAAACCGTTTGAATTGGATGATGTTCTGTCAGTACTCTCAAAATCCAAAGGTATTGTTATACAGGATGATATTGACAGGGCTGTTTACCCTATGCCGCTTTATACGGAGGGAAGGGATGAGGTTTTTGTCGGTAGGATTAGAAGGGACGAATCCGTAGCCAACGGACTCAATATGTGGGTTGTTTCGGATAATCTCAGGAAAGGCGCTGCTACCAATGCAGTCCAGATTGCAGCATTAATGCTTGAAAAAGAGTTCATAAAAGTCTAAATGCAGCTGTGAAGATCATCACTGATATCACCTCGCCACTCAAACTCAAAAGACCGGTAATCACTATCGGTACTTTTGATGGCCTCCATGTAGGCCACCGGCAGATACTTGACAAGGTGGCAGAAACAGCAGCAAACAGAGGCACTGACAGTGCTGTTATTACCTTCCATCCTCACCCCCGCATTGTCCTTGGACAGGAGGTAAAGTTGCTGAACACACGGGAAGAGAAGAGGATGATAATCGGGAAACTTGGGATATCCCACCTTGTCGAAATACCATTCACGGTGGCATTTTCTGACATTACTGCAACTGATTTTATAAGTATGCTGGCCGGACTGATCAATCCTTCTGTAATTATCATCGGATACGATCATGGATTCGGACGCAACAGGGAAGGAGATATTAAAGTACTTGAGGATTCAGCCGAAAAATATGGATTTGAAGTAATTAATATTCCGGCAGTTGAAGCCGGCAATAGTAAAGTAAGCTCTTCCCATATCAGGAACCTCATTCTTAAAGGTGAAATAAAACATGCCGGTGAATTGCTTGGAGAACCATATGCACTTACGGGAACAGTTGTCAGGGGTAACCAGATCGGCAAACGTTTAGGCTATCCAACTGCAAATATTTATGTTGAAGATGAACATAAACTCATCCCTGCCATGGGGGTTTATGCTACCATTGCTGAATTGAACGGTAAAGAATACTTCAGCATGACCAACATCGGACTGCGCCCGACACTTGATGTCCATAAACTCACCATTGAAGCAAATCTCTTTGATTTTGATGAGGATATCTACTATCAGAGGCTTACACTCAGGTTTGTTGAATACATTAGGGATGAGGAACGTTTCGAAAATCTTGACAGCCTGAAGGAACAAATCGGCAGGGATAAAGAATCAACTCTGAAGATATTCGGAATCTGAGAAATTTGATGTTCCAGAGACGTAAAACCTTACGTTTCTGCCATGTTAATAATATTGATACAAATTATGTCATGCACGTAAAATACTGATGTGAAAGAGATGTAAGATCTTACGTCTCTACCATGATATTTATTAATTAATATGCGATTCTACATTTCGAGGCCGGTATTCTACCTCATCCTGATTCTGATATTGCTGCTGCCGCTTTCAAAGAAAGCCGGACTGTTGCTCTTTGGCGAAAGAACCGAAGGTACGGTTACAGATTATAGTTTACTGAAAGGCAATGCAAGCAGTGATCGCTTCCCGAGACCTTATAATGTTTCAATCATAACATTTGATGCAGGAGGAAAAACCTTTAAGGGGGAGGGGCCTTTGAATGTCCTTTATGGTCTTGGAGAGACTATTACGGTGATATATGATAAAGATGATCCCAAAAATAACACACTCCTCACTTTCTCATCCCTGTACAGCGGTTACGGATTGGTACTTGCAGGTTTCGTCATGATGGTATGGATGGCTTTTTATACCACCTTTGGTGCCAAAAAACAGAAGGCCCACAGGGATATCATTAAACCCGGAAACAGGAAATTATTGGAATGAATATGCGGGTGGTAAGGACGAATTCAATTCGTCCTTAATATCCGGGTAATATGGATACTCGCGGGTAATGGGGACGAATGCAATTCGGCCCTACAATTACTTTTTCCTGACGGTCAAACCCAAATCAACAATGCCGGGGATGCCCATATACGGAATGATGTTTTCAAATTCAAGGGTATAATTCCCCTGTTGGTTAAAGTAGAAACTCTTCCAAAGCACCTCATCAAGGTCCCAGTAACTGCCGGCAACACTTCCTATAAAATCTCCTTTTTCATCCTTCACTTTGACGGTTCGTTCAATAATACGCTCCTCACCTGAAGGGGTTTTCAAAATGACCTGCAAAGGGATCTCCCCGTAGGGAAACTGATCAAGGTACCTGACTGTCAGGATGATATCTGCTGTAAAGTCAGTTTTATCAATGGGTACATTGAAGGTCACCTTATCAAAACGGTTCCAGGTGTAATTATCGAACTCATGGAATTCCCTGTAGACATTCCGCTTCGAGCATCCTGAAAATGCAAGGGCAAACGTTATGGTCAATAAAAAAAGGGTGCGCATACGATCAGCTTTATCACAAAAATACAAAACTGAGCCATGAGTTTGTATTTTTGCAGATCACGAATCAGAGAATGGCTAAACAGAAATTTTATGTAGTCTGGAAAGGCAGGCAGCCGGGTATCTTCAACAGTTGGAAGGAGTGCGAGGAACAGATAAAGGGATTTGAAGGGGCGCGCTACAAAGCTTATGAGTCAGAAACGGAGGCCGTAAACGCCCTTGCTTCCGGGCCACCGAAAATTGTCAGGAAAGCGACTCCCGGAATCACTGCTTCAGGCGCCGGTCAGCCCATCATACCAAGCCTTTCTGTTGATGCAGCCTGCTCGGGCAACCCGGGCGACATGGAATACCAGGGTGTGGACACTGCAACCAAAAGGATATTGTTCCACCAGGGACCTTACCCTGAAGGAACCGTAAACATTGGCGAATTCCTTGCCATCGTCCATGGGCTTGGATATTTAAAACAAAGGAACATCACCATACCCGTTTACAGTGACTCCATTACTGCCATTAAATGGGTAAAGGACAAAAAGGCCAACACCAAACTCATCCAAACCAAGCAGAACCTCATCCTTTTTGAACTGATAGAGCGAGCCGAAAACTGGTTAAAGAACAACACCTACGAAAACCCCGTGCTTAAATGGCACACTGCGCACTGGGGAGAGAGTCCGGCGGATTTCGGAAGAAAATAAGGCTAAAGGCTAAGGGCTAAAGGCTAAAGTAAAAAGTAGTTCAAAGCTGCGCGTTCAAAGCTTCGCGTTCAAAGCTTCCCCGATTCTCGGGGCAGGCTGCGTTCAAAGCTACGCGTTCAAAGCTGCGCGTTTAAAGCTTCGCGTTCAAAGCTACGCGTTCAAAGGTAGTTCAAAGCCTGCGTGCGTTCAAAGGTTGTTCAATGCTTCGACTCCGTTTCACTACGCTCAGCAACCGTTCAAGGCATTACTCACATTTGTTAAATCTATCTACAATGATCTCCAGGTCATCATAGCGGAGTTCTTTGTTTAAGATCATTTCACTGACAGGCTTACAGTCACTGAAGTATACTGACATCACTGTGTTAAAATCCCGTTTCATCACTTTGGTGGTTTCACCGGTTGCTGTTTTATAGAGGTACAATTCTATATAAGGATTAGCTAAGTAGCTAAGAGTAACTACTACAGCTCCTGAAGAGTATGGTACATTGTTTTGATTATAAATCTTTAGGAGTTTAATTTCACCATCTACTATTAAGCTGGCAAATCTCATTTTTTTTCCATCCTGTATTGAAAGATAATATTCCACATCACTTATACAGTACCCTTTGATTTCTGTTGGATAATATGTTGTTTTCCTGCCCCTGGTGCCCTTTAGTACAACTTTGCCGGAATAAAACTGACTCTTATTGCCAAACCTGTTTTTTATACTGCCATAAATTGTATCATTACTTAAGGTTATAATGTACCCATCACTATAATCCAGAAAGGTACTTTCTACAGTAATAATGTCACTACCAGTGCTATTTTCCTGTGCTTGCGAAGCTGTAGAAATAATCAATGAGAGGAATACTATCAGAGTTTGTAATAAGTGTTTCATTAGATTTCAGTTGTTCAAAGGTTGTTCAAAGCCTGCGGCGTTCAAAGGTAGTTCAAAGCTTCGCGTTCAAAGGTAGTTCAAAGACTTCGGTGTTCAAAGCTTCGCGTTCAAAAGTTGTTCAAAGCCTTCGGCGTTCAAAGCTGTGCGTTCAACTATTTTGAATAACATTGAACCACATTGAACTATCTTGAACAACCTTTGAACAACCTTTTAACTATATTGAACTAAATTTGTATCTTTGCACTTCATTTACTGGCCCTGGTGGCGGAATAGGTAGACGCGTTGGTCTCAAAAACCAATGAGCGAAAGCTCGTACCGGTTCGATTCCGGTCCGGGGTACTGAAAGAGAGACTGTTTCATTCGAAATGGTCTCCTTTTTTTAAGGCTAAAGGCTAAAGGCTAAGGGCTAAAGTAAAAAGTATTTCAAAGCTGCGCGTTCAAAACTGCGCGGATTCCCCCGAGTTTAGTCGAGGGGTTCAAAGGTTGTTCAAAGCTTCGCATTCATTATAAAAAGTATTCCTGCTCGGTAGCCCCTCTCCTTGAGGAGAGGGGTTGGGGTGAGGTGTTGAAAGGCAAAAGGCAAAAGGCTGATGAATGATGAATTGTGAATGCTGAATTAAGAAAACAAGGAAAAACAAAGAAAAACAAGTAGAAACAAGGAAAAACAAGGAATCCGGATTCAGGTCCGCCTGTTCCCAAAACTCTTCTCCAGATTCTCTTTATAGATCCTGCCGATTGGAATAAAGAAATCCGCAATCCGCATTTGATTGCCATCAATATATGCGACTTTGCTTAAAGCTGCAATGAATGATTTATGGACTCTTATGAAATCATTTGAGGGCAGTTGTTCCATGATCCCGGTTAAAGTTTCATGGATTACCAGGTGTTTACCGGCTAATTGAATTTTAAGATAATCTCCTGTACTTTCTATAAATAAAATATCCGAACAGTTAATCCTGTAAGTTTTTTTGTCTGAACGCACCACAATAAAATTCTCATGGACCTCAGCAGAAATCTGTTCTTTGTTCCGGATGACCGACTTCTCCATTGCCTTATTCACTGCTTTGAGGAAACGGTCGAAACTGAATGGTTTCACCAGGTAATCGACCGCATCATGCTCAAATCCTTCAATAGCGTATTCAGGATAGGCAGTCGTAAAAATGACCATAGGCGGATATTGCAGCGTCTTCAGGAAATTGATCCCCGAAAGCCGCGGCAGATTGATATCAAGAAAAAGCAGGTCAATTTTTTCCTTCAGCAAAACCTCCGAGGCTGCAAATGCATCCCTGCAAACTGCTACCAGTTCAATTGCCGGACAATCACCGGCATACAGCTTTAAAACCTCCTGTGCAGGGGGTTCGTCTTCAATTATCAGGCTTCGGAGCTTCATATTGTAAAGGTACAACAAGGCTGACTTTAAACATATTATTTTCCATACCGGTAATAAAAGTGTGGCTGCCGGGATAAAGGCGTTGCAATCTTCTTTTCAGATTGGATATTCCGATTCCGGTCACCTCTTCCGGCTGCCGGGAGGGTTCGGCCACTGTATTATGAATTGAAAATGAAAGGGAGGCGTTGCATACTTCAACACATATCTCAATGCTGCTGCCGGCCCCGCCGGGATTTCCGTGTCTGAATGCATTTTCAACCAACGGAAGAAAAAGCAGCGGTGCGATCATCTTGCCCGGTGTGTCCCCGGTAACTTTAAACGTCACTATTGAGCTTTCTCCTGCTCGTAGTTTTTGTATTTCCAGATAGTTTGAAATTGACTGCAGTTCCTTATCCAGACTTACAAGGTCGGCCGGGGTCTCATACAAGATATAGCGCAGGAAACCCGACAACTCAAGAATGTATGCCGGAGCCTGTACCGATTTCGTGATCACCAATGAATAGAGGGAGTTCAAACTGTTGAAGAGGAAGTGCGGATTGATCTGGCTCTTTAACGTTGACAATTCAGCCTGTGCCTGTTCTTTTTCAATCCTGACCAGTTCATTTCGTGCTTCAGCCAAACGGAACCACCCTTTTGAGAGTTCAAGGAGTGTTGTCAGGATGACGAATGAAAAGAATATCTTTATAAGATCCTGATATTCATAATAGGAGATAAAGTAGTAACCGGGAAGGAGATAGTCAATCAGGTCTGAAAAAAGGAACATATTGAACCAGGCAACTATTCCTGTACTTATTGTAACCGCGACCAGATAAAGGATATATTTCCTTTTTTCGAGCAGCCAGGGGATAAGCAACAGCAGGTTCAGGTAAACTGCCACAGCCAGGGTTATCAGGAACACCGTTGTATATATGTAATCAATAGCGCCTGTTTCACTTGAGTTACTGAAGAAGCGGAGCATTATATACCAGGCAATTGCCCAGAATAGAATGTGCTGCAATAATGCTGAACCTGCCGTTCTTTTTAAAATTCTGTAAATCATTTGTAATTATTCCTTGAAAGTATAAAAGAATAGCCTTCTAATCCCATTTTCTTGCTTTCATTCTTAAAAGCTTCAGGATCTGATCCGTATTTCATCACAAATTTCTGAAGTTCATCAGTTGAGGCCGTTAACAAATATTGCATTTGTTCATCTCCGGAAGTGTCATCCGAATAGGGTACAGACTCATGTGCTATCCTTATCTTGTTCTTTTCAAAGAGATCACTCAGCCATTCTTCATTGTACCAGCTTATGGCAATTTTGCCTTTCGGGAAAGAGACTTTGGCAATTGAATGCACGCCGATGACATGGAAATTTGCCATATCATTTCCGCATGCTATCTCCAGCGGATAAAAATCAAGATATAGCTGCTTATTAAGCTCAAACAGGTGGGCCGAGAATGATGCTGTGCCCTTGTCGGTAGTGAAGGTAATGTCATACGAATTATCAGGCTTATCAGGTTTAAACAACCCGGTTGTCTTCTGGTGTTGTTTGATGATCCATACCGATGAATCGGTATCCATCCAGCGGCCGGTTATTTCACTCTTGTAGATAACATCCTTTTCATGATAAAAAGGGTGAATTGATTTAACCACGCATCCCTGCAAACCGGCGATTGCAAGCATGGTAATGAAGGCGGTTTTTGTTTTCATAGCAATGATTTTCCTGCAAAGAAATACCACTTATTAAGCTCAGGGAAATTTTTTCGACGAACGGCAGGAAACCGACCCTAAACGGTGCACCCAACCCGCTGCCCCATTAAAAAGGCAAAAGGCGAAAGGCAATCCCGAAGCTTCGGGACAAAGGCAAAAGGCTGATGAATGATGAATTAAGAAAACAAAGAAAAACAAGGAAAAACAAGGAAAACAAGGAAAAAGAGGAGTGAGGAGTGAGGGGTGAGGAGTGAGGGGTGAGGATCGAGAAACAAGGAAAAACAAGTAGAAACAAGAATGATGAATGGTGAATGATGAATTAAAAAGGCAAAAGGCAAAAGGCAAAAATTCAAAGGCAAAAGGCAAAAGGGAAATGAGTTGTGAGTTGTGAGTTGTGAGTTGTGAGTTGTGAATGAGGAATGAGGGTGAGCAGTGAGGAGTGAGCAGTGAGGAGTGAGGAGTGAGGATCGAGTAGAAATAAGTAGAAACAAGTAGAAACAAGGAAAACAAGGAAAAACAAGGAAAAACAAGAATGATGAATGGTGAATGATGAATGATGAAAGGTGAGCCCCTCAGTCCCCCCGGGAGAGGGAACACAAGGTTGAGGGGTAATCCCCGACAATTAATCCTTAAAAATTAACATATTTAAATAGTAATTATAGTATGTTAACATTTGATAGAATTACACTTCTTTATTTTAGCTTGAACTTTAAAAACCAGTATCATGAAAACATTCTTTACGCTGTTACTTACTTTTTTAATTTGCGGTTTTGCTAACGCTCAACTTGAAAAAGGAACATGGATTACTTCACTTCATGGAAGTGGAAATTATTTAAGCAAGTCAGAGTATAAACTAACAAGATTGACCTTAACCCCGGCAATCATGCGGTTAATTGATAATAATCTGGCATTGGGGATCAATTTAAGTACATCATTTGGATCCGACAGAATACCAATAGTTTCAAATCCTTACTCTGTGAATAAAACACAGACGTATAGTCTTGAAGCAGGACCTGTTATAAGAAAATATTTTGGAGATGGGAGGTTTAAGCCATATGGAGAACTTGGCATCGGGTGGCATTATGTAAGTGTAAGAGAGCAAGAGAATGACCGGCCTATTTATAAAGACCATAACGATTATCTTTATGCCAGGCCTGTGATTGGACTTAGTTATTGGATTACAGAACAAATCAGTGTAGATATAAATACCGGGCTAAATGCTGTCTTTAATCTGGAGCCCGATTATCTGTACAAAGATTGGAATCTTAATATTGGTATTGCTGTGAAACTCGGCAAGAAAAATGATGAATGATGAATCAAAAGTCTAAAGGCGAGCCCCTCACCCCCGGCCCCTCTCCCGGAGGCGAGGGGAGTAAGTCCTTAAACGATGAAAAGACAGCCTGCTATTGGTAATCACTTTT